>NZ_JAJPWK010000017.1:0-178790 GCF_046549115.1 Streptomyces sp. x-19
GGGGGGGGGGGGGGGGGGGGGGCGGGGCCGGGGGGGGGGGGGGGGGGGGGGGGGCGGGGGGGGGGGGGGGGGGGGGGGGGGGGGGGGGGGGGGGGGGGGGGGGGGGGGGGGGGGGGGGGGGGGGGGGGGTGTGGGGGGGGGGGGGGGGGGGGGGGGGGGGGGGGGGGGTTTTTGGGGGGGGGGGGGGGGGCCCGCCCGCTCCCCCGAGCCGGGCGGCCCCCACCCCGCACGGGGTCACGGCTTCTGGAAGCCCGCCTGCTGGAGGATCTTCTGCGCCTCGGGGGTGCTCAGCCACTTCACGAACGCCTCGGCCGCGGCGGAGTGCTGGGAGGACTTGAGCGTGGCCGCCGGGTAGGACGCGACGGCGTTCTGCGCGTCGGGGATGTCGATGGCGTCGACCTTGGTGGGCGCGGTGGCGGCGTCCGTCTTGTAGACGATGCCGGCGTCCGCCTCGCCGAGTTCCACCTTGCTCAGCACGGCACGGACGTTGGGCTCCTGCGAGACCGCCTTGACGGTCAGGTGCTGGGCGTCCAGGACCTTCTTGCTGTAGCGGCCGACCGGCACCTCGGGAGCGGCCAGCACGACCTTGAACTTGCTGTCGGTGAGGTCCTTGAGTGCCTCGATCTTCTTGGGGTTGCCCTTGCCGGTGGCGATGACCAGGCGGTTCTTGGCGATGATGGTGGGGGCGCCGGTGTCCGCCTTGAGCCCGTCCATGGTCTTGGTGTCGGCGGTGACCAGGGCGTCGGCGGGGGCGCCCTGCTTGACCTGGGCGGCGAGCTCCTGGGAGCCGGCGAAGGAGAAGGTGACCTTGGTGCCCGGGTGCTCCTTCTCGTAGACGGCGCTGGCCTTCTGGAAGACGTCGGTGAGCGAGGACGCGGCGAGCACGGTGAGCTTGGTGGTGCTGCCGGACCCGCTGCCGCTGTCCTTCTTGGCGTTGTCGTTGCCGCCGGAGCAGGCGGCGAGCGGCATGAGGAGGGCGGCGGCGACGAGCGCGGTGGCGGTGCGGCGTCCGGTGACGAAGGGGGACATGGTGCGGGACTCCTTGCTGCGCGGGGCGACGGGATCGCCCGAGCGGATGGGGACATAGCCGCGCCGTGGACGGGCGACGCCGCTGGGTGGCCGACGGGCCGGGGGACGTGGGGGCGGACCGCCGGAGGGTGGCATGGGGGGTGGCCTGGGGGGTGGCCTGCGGGGGCTCAGGTGCGGTCGATGTGCACGCTGGTGGATTTCACCCGTGCGACGGCCTGCATGCCGACCTCCAGGCCGAGTTCTTCCACTGCTTCGCGGGTGAGCAGGGACACCAGACGGTGCGGGCCGGCCTGGATCTCGACCTGGGCGGCGACGTCGCCGAGTTTGACGGCGGTGACGATGCCCGGGAAGGCGTTGCGGACGGAGGTGTAGGCGTCGTCCTCCTCGCCGCCGGCGGACTGGCCCACCTCGATCGAGAAGGCGGCCAGGTCCCGGCCGTCGATGAGGCGGCGGCCGCTCTCATCGCGGTGGGTGGCGACCCGTCCGGCATCCGCCCAGCGGCGGGCGGTGTCCGGGCTGACGCCCAGCAAGCGCGCCGCCTGGCCGATTGTGTAGGACTGCATGTGCGACAACATATGGGATATTGACTCGCATTTACAATCCTTTTGGCATTCCTCTATAGCAGATGCAAGGGCCATTGGAGGAAGGGACAAGCGCGACTTCCGGCCATCGGAATTCCGGCCGCCCGGCGCGGCGGCCCGCTCGCCACCCCTACCCAGCAGGGCGAATCCCGCGAGGAATCCATGCCCGGAGCCGATTACAGTGCGAGGGACAGAAAGAACATTAGGGATATCTCCCGTAGCGATTCGAGCAGTACGGGATTCCCCATCGTCGCTCCGTGTCGGGCCGTCCCGAATGTCGCGGCACGACATCCCGTCGCACGGCGTCCGGCTCCGTGGCATTCCGCCGCACCGCTCGGTCTTCCCCGCAGCCGCGCCCCCACACGTCCCGCACCTCTCGCACTGGAGGAAGTGGTTCCCATGAGCCTCAGCATTCGCAACCAGCTCTCCGGCACGGTCCTCACCGTCACCCCCGGGGAGGTGATGTCGACCGTCGTGGTGCGGCTCTCCGGCGGGCAGACGCTCACCGCCGCGATCACCGTGGAGGCCGTGCACGACCTGGGCATCACGGTCGGTGCGCCGGTGCAGGCGCTGGTGAAGTCCACCGAGGTCGCGCTGTCCACCGGCCCGGTGGACGGGCTCAGCATCCGCAACCGGCTCCCGGGGACCGTCGTCGCGGTGACCACCGGCGGCGCGATGGCCGGCGTGAAGGTGGCCGTGCCGGGCGGTGAACTGACCGCCGCGATCACCAAGGACGCGGCGGCCGACCTGGGGCTGGCCACCGGCTCCGAAGTGACCGCCCTGATCAAGTCCACCGAGGTCGCGCTGGCCGCCGAACGCTGACCCGAGGGCCCTGCCGGTGGGCCGCCCGCCCCGCGCCTCGACCGGCGCGCGGACGGGCCCACCGGCCGACGCGTGCGCCTACCGCTCCCGCGGCTCGGGGCAGGGTCCCACCCAGATGCGGGTGATGGCACTGATGTACCGGGCGCCGCAGCGGTCGGACGGCACCACCAACTGGCTGCCCGCGGCGTCCAGCGGCTCCCCGTCCAGCGCGGTGGCCAGCAGGATCGGGGCGTTGCCGAAGTCGGCGTCGATCTCCGCCCAGGACAGCACGGTGTGGTGGCCGTCGCCGCCGGTGACCGTCAGCAGGAAACGGGAGCGGTCCTTGCGCCGCCGGGCGTCGAAGCCGGGTCCCGCTTCGTCCAGGACGTCCCGCAGCAGCGGGCCGTCGAAGGTGTGGTGCTGCGGCCCGTTGGTGGCGCAGTCGAAGACCACCGGGGCGTGCCGCTGCGGCCAGCGCGCCCGCAGGTCGGCGACGGTCAGCGTGAGCGGGCGGTGCAGCTGGCCGCCGATCAGGAAACTTCGCACGACGGGCGGGGCGTCAGCGGACGCGCCGCGGACGGCGACGGTGCGGGGCGGCGGGCTGAGTCGGCTCATTGGTGTCCCCCTGGAGACGATCCGCGCGGCGGCTGCCCCCGTGTGATGCCCCAGCGACGCATGGCTCAATCACATATGCCATCCGCTTACACATGTTCCCCTCGCGTAAGTGAGGCGAATGGGGGCAAGAAGGTGGCAGGTCCGGGACCCCCGCAGTGCCGTCCCGGACCTGCCGCCGCCGCACGGCCGGCCTCGTCCGTCACACGGAGCCCTCCCGCGACGGATGCGCCCGGGCCGACCAGCCGCCCTCACCGCCCGCCTCGCGGTGCTCGGCGAGGGCCTGCCACGCCTTGTCCCGGAGGAAGGGCACCTCGGTGAAGCGGATTCCGGTGGCGTCCCGCAGCGCGTTGCCGAAGGCCGGGGCGACCGGGTTGAACGGGCTCTCGCTCATCGACTTCGCACCGAGCGGCCCGATGGAGTCCGAGGTCTCCATGAAGTGCACCTCGGTGCGCGGGACGTCGGCGTAGGCGGGCAACCGGTAGCGGCGGAACGCCGGGGTGAGGACCTTGCCGCCGGAGTCGACCAGGACCTGTTCGAAGAGGGTGGCGCCGAGCGCCTGGGCCACCCCGCCCTCGACCTGGCCGCGGCACTGCATCGGGTTCATGACCTTGCCCGCGTCGGCCGCGTGGACGCTGCGCAGGATCTTGATCTCGCCGGAGTCCGGGTCGACGGCGATCCGGAACCACTGGGCGTTGAAGGCCACCGAACGCGGGGAGCCGCCCCAGTGTCCGTCCGCCACCAGTTCCACGTCGCGCTCGCGGGCGGCCTGGTGCAGCTCCTTGAGCGAGACCGTGCGCCCGGCGCACTCCACGGCGTCGGTGAGCAACTGGCACTGGCTGCGCGGAGTGCGGGCGTACTCCGCGGCGAACGACAGGATCCGTCCGGCCAGGCCGTTGGCCGCGCGCATCACGGCCTTGCCGGCCACGACGGTGCCGGCCGAACCGAAGGCCCCGGTGTCGTGCCGGACCACGTCGGTGTCGGACTGCCGGATGACGATCCGGTCGACGGTGGTGCCGAGCGCGCCGGCGGTGATCTGCTTGTGGACGGTGGTGGTGCCGTTGCCGAATTCGGCGGTGCCGACGGCGATGTCGTACGTGCCGTCCTCCAACAGGGCCACCGTGGCGTCGGCGTAGTGCCCGCCGGGCGGACCGGTGGCGATCATCGACATCGCGGTGCCCTCGCCGACCAGCCAGCCGTCGGGGGCGTCCGCGGCGCTGCGGTCCTCGGCGATCGCGTCACGGACGACCTTCAGGCACTGGTCCAGCCCGTAGCTGGCGATGTGGAGGTCCTCCTCCTCGCCGCCGGGGCTGAGCATGTGCTCCCCGGGGCCGATGATGTTGCGCTCCCGGAAGACCAGCGGGTCGATGCCCAGGCGGCGGGCCAGTTCGTCCATGGTCGATTCCACGGCGAAGGTGACCTGGCCCAGTCCGTAGCCGCGGAACGCCCCGGCCGGGACGCAGTGGGTGTAGACGGAGTAGGCGTTGACCTTCTTGTGCGGCGCGCGGTAGACGGCCATGGACTCGCCGACGCTGTGGAACATCACCGCCGGGCCGTGGTTGCCGTACGCGCCGGTGTTGGAGACCACCCGCAGTTGGAGGGCCGTCAGGGTGCCGTCGCGCCTGGCGCCGGCCTTGATGCCGATGGTGAACGGGTGCCGGGTGGTGGCGCCGAAGAACTGCTCGGCGCGGGTGAACTCCAGCTTCACCGGCCGGTGCAGCCGCATCGCGGCCAGCACCACGATGTCCTCGGCCAGCATCTCCTGCTTGCCGCCGAAGCCGCCGCCGACCCGGCCGGCGACCACCCGCACCTCGTCCTCCGGCAGGTCGTACAGGGCGCACAGGGCGCGTCGGGTCAGGAAGGGCACCTGGGTGCTGGAGCGGACCACGATCCGCTCGCCGTCGCCATCCTCCTTCTCCTCGAAGTAAGCGACGGCGCCGTGGGTCTCCAGGCTGGCGTGCTGCACCCGTTGGGTGCGGAAGGTCTCCTCGTAGATCACGTCGGCCTCGGCGAAGCCCTCCTCGACACTGCCGATCTCGCCGTGCACCTCACCGACCACGTTGTCGTCGGGGCGGGAGATCCGGCAGGTTTCGGAGTCCTTGGGGTGGACCACCGGGGCGCCGGGCCGCATCGCCTCCTCCGGGTCCAGGACGTGCGGCAGCACCTCGTACTCCACCGCGATCCGACGGCAGCCCTCCTCGGCGGCGCCCTCGCTGTCGGCGACCACCGCGGCGACCCGCTGTCCGACGAAGCGGACCACGTCGTCCAGGACCCGGGTGTCGTCGGGGTCCTCGGTGGGGTGCTCGTGGCGGGCCGAGGAGAACAGCCGCTCGGGGGCGTCGTGGTGGGTGAGGACGAGGTGCACGCCGGGGACCCGCAGTGCGTCACTGGTGTCGATGGAGACGATCCGGGCGTGCGGGTGCGGGGAGCGCAGCAGCTTCATGTGCAGCAGCCCCTCGACCTCGATGTCGAAGGTGTAGCGGGCGGTTCCGGTGACCACCTGGGGGCCGGCCGGGGCGCCCAGGTTGCGGCCGACGGACTGCCCGGGGCAGGGCTCCTCGACGTGGGTGACGCCGCGGATCGCGTCCTCGATCGCCCGGTAGCCGGTGCAGCGGCAGAGGTTGCCCTTCAACGCCCTGGGGAGGTCGGTGAGTTGGTCCTCGTCCAGTTTGGACGTGGTCATCAGGAAGCCGGCGGTGCAGAACCCGCACTGGAAGCCCTGGGCACCGAGGAACTTGCGTTGCATGGGGTGCAGTTCGCCGTCCGGTTCGGCCAGGCCCTCGACGGTGGTGACGCGGCGGCCGGCGGCGCGGACGGCCGGGTAGAGGCAGCTGTGCACCGGCTCGCCGTCGACGTGCACGGTGCACGCGCCGCAGTCCCCGGCGTCACAGCCCTTCTTCACCCCGAACCAGCCGCGGTCGCGCAGGTAGGTGCGCAGGCACTGGCCGGGGCGCGGTTCGGCGTCGAAGCCCCGACCGTTGACGTGGATGGCGTAGCTCATCGGACAGCCTCCCTGGCGGACGGCGAGTGGGTGGTGAGTTCGGCACGGACCTCCTCGGCGAGGCGGAGCGCCATGTGCCGCCGCCAGGCGGGCAGGCCGTGGATGTCGTCGAACCACTCGGGCTCGGTGACGGCACCGTCGAGGGTGCCGTGCAGCACCGCGGCGGTGGGCGGGGTGGGGAACCAGAGGCGGAACGGACGGACGGTGGCGGCCGTGACGGTGATCGCCAGCGAACCGTCCAGGGGGTCGAGGGTGCCGATGACCAGGGCGCCGGAGCGGCCGAGTCCGTAGAGGGATACCTGCCGGAACGCGGTCCGGCAGGTCAGTGCGCGGGCGGGCAGGGTCACCGAGCGCAGGAGTTCGCCCTCGATGAGGTCCTTGCGCCCGGCGCCGGTGATGAAGTCGGCGACCTTCACCCGCCGCCGGCGGCCGTCCTGGGCCTGGAGCAGGCAGCTGCCGTCGAGCGCGGCGGTCAGCGAGATCATCGGCCCGGCGGGCAGGCCGTTGCAGAGGTTGCCGCCGAGGGTCGCCATGTTCCAGATCTTGAACGAGGCCAGGAAAGCGCGGCAGCACTGCTCGAAGAGGGGCGCGGCCGGCACCGGGAAGGTCGCGGCGAAGCGGGAGAGCTGGGCGATGGTGCAGGTGGCCGCGATCTCCAGGGAGCCGTCCGGGAGGCGGGTCAGCGGCTCCCAGCCCATCCGGCTCAGGTCCACCAGGCGCCGGAGGTGCGGTTGGGGTTCGGAGAAGAGGTAGGTGCCGCCGCCCAGCCAGGCGTCGCCGGTGCGCCAGGGGGCGTGCTGCCGGCCGTCCCGCACCTCCAGCACGGTGTTCAGGTCCATGCAGCCGAGTGAAGCAAGCGGCCGGCGGGCTGCACGACTGGTCCGCAGCACGGAAAACGCACCAAGGTCCGGGGCAGGAACTGGATGATCAACCAAGAGGTATATCGGCTGGAACCCCTGGCATTTACGATGCCAGGACCCACATTCGCCTCGTGAATGTGAGATGCCGGGTTCTTCGCCCGGTAGCCGTCCAAGGAGCCACCACATGCACGTCCACGATCTCCTCCAGCTCGATGCGCTCGACCTGACCCTCCTGTGGGGCGAGGAGCCACTGCTCGCCCAAGAGGTCAGCGGAGTCACCGCCACCGACCTGGAGGCCCCCGCCCGGTTCCTCCAACCGGGAGAGCTGGTGCTGAGCGGACTGGTGTGGTGGGCCCCCGGGGACGACCGGGAGAAGGTGGACCGCTTCGTGGCGGCGCTCGCGGACTCCGGTGCGGCCGCACTACTGGCCGGCGAGGAGACCCACGGCAAGGTCCCCGACGTGCTGGTGGAGTCCTGTCGCGCGCACCGCGTCGCCCTGGTCTCGGTGCCCGCGCGCACCACTTTCCGAGCCATCACCGAGGCGGTGTACCTGCGCCGGTGGGGCGACCTCAGCCGCCGCCCGGCCGGCCACTACGCCCTTCCGGAGAACGTGCGCAACGAGCTCGCCGGGCTGCTCGCCGGGGACGCCGCGCCCGACGCCCTGTTGGACCGGGCGTTCGCGCACCTGGGCGGCCCCGCCTGCTACCTGCTGACCGCCACCGGCCGGACCCTCGCGCGCACCCCCGACGCCCCCGAGCTGACCGCCCGACAGGCCCGGCGGTACCTCACCGCCGGCATCGGCAACACCCTGCGCATCGAGGGCGACCCCGGACCGTACGACGCCTGGTTCCTGCACCTGCGCGGCGTGGACGACGCACCACCGCGAGTGCTGCACGAGATCGCCGACGTCATCGCGCAGTACCGGCACCACGAAGCGGCACGCGGGACGGCCGCGCGCCGGGCGACGAACGCCCTGTTGGCCCTGGTCGCCGCGGGCGCCGCCGAGGGGAGCGCGTTCGACGCGGCGCTGCACGCCTGCGGGCTGCCCGCCGACGGCCCGTTCCGCGTGGTGCTGGCCGCTTCGGACGGCACGGAGCCCGAGCAAGCGACCCGGGCGCTGGTCGAGGCGCTGCGGCACTCCCCCGGGCCGCCGTTCGCGGCCGGGCTGCTGCCGGGCGGGGACGCGGCCGCGGTGGTGGCCGGCGACGAGGAGTCGCCGCCGGCCCTGGACGAGCCGTGGCCCGCACTGCACGCCTGCCGCCCCCAGGCGCCGCTGCACGCCGGGGTGAGCGGCCCGGTGGCCGCCGCCGACCTCAACTCGGGCCTGGAGCAGGCCCGTTACGCCCTGGCCGCGGCCCGCTCGGCGACCCCGGAGGGGGCCGGGGTGTCCTCCGTCGACGAGCTGTCCACGCTCGGCTCACTGCTCTCCGGGGTGCCGGGCGAGGTGCGGACGGCGTTCAGCAGCCGGGTCCTCGGCCCGCTGTCGCGCGGGGGCAGCGCCTCGCACCGGATGCTGATGGAGACGCTGGAGGTGTTCCTCGCCCAGCACGGGTCGTGGGCGCGCACCGCGGAGATCCTCCATCTGCACGTCAACACCGTGCACTACCGCGTCCAACGGATCGAGGCCCTGACCGGCCGCGACCTGTCCCGGCTCGACCACAAGCTGGACCTGCACGCGGCGCTGCTGTGCCGCTGAGCGGCGGCCGGGGCGGCGGCCGGGCTCAGCCCCGCTCGTCCGGCCGGTCCACGTGCACGTGGGTGGACTTGATCCGGGCGGTGGCCTCGACGCCGACCTCGATGCCGAGGTCCTCGACGGCCTCCCGGCTGACCACCGCCACCACGCGGTGCGGCCCCGACTGGACCTCGACCTGGGCGATCACGTCGTCGAGGGTGACCGCCGTGACGATGCCGGCGAAGGCGTTGCGGACGGAGGTGCGGGCCTCGCCGGGGACCGGGTGCGCGCCGGCGGCCCGTTCCTTGGCGAACGCGGCCAGGCCCACTCCGTCGATCACGCGGTTGCCCGCCCCGTCCCGGTCCATGCGCAATTGCCCGCCGTCGGCCCAGCGACGAACGGTCTCCGAACTCACGCCCAGCAGTCGCGCTGCCTGGCCAATGCTGTACGAGGGCACGTCGGCACTCTAAAGGACCCGAGAACCGACCCGGGCGTCACATCCAGCCGACGCCGGCCCGCCGGCCGGCACCGGCGCCGCAATCGCCAAGGTCGACATCGAACCATTCGGGTCGCGGCTTCCGCTGCGCCGGGTGGCTGACGACATGTCCGGGCCTTCGTACGCCGCTCGACGCCTTCGCTCGCTCCACCAACAGGAACACCCGGGCACCTTCTCGTCCGCGGGCGCTTCCCGGCCGCGACCACCGCGTGCGACCCTGCCGATACGGGCCCCGCGAGTCGGCCGCGTCCCACGGCGAACGGCGGCGCGGCGCAGACCGGCGCGCTGCCCGGCCGGACCGGCCTCTTGGGCCCGTACCTCACCGAGGCGCGAAATCCTGGAGGGGGAGAGGGAGAGGGAGACGGCGATGGAGATCGAGGTACTGGTCGTAGCTGGCTGCCCGCACCGACAGCTCGCCGAGGAGCGGCTGCGGCAGGCACTGGACGCCGCCGGGCTGACCGACACCGGCTTCACCACTCGGGTGGTCGGTGACCAGGCAGCGGCCGAGCGGGCCGGCTTCACCGGCTCCCCGACGATCCTGATCGACGGCCGCGACCCGTTCGCCCGGCCCGGCGCCGCACCGTCCCTCGCGTGCCGGCTGTACCGCACCCCCGGCGGCCTGGCCGGGGCGCCCGACCTCGACCGGATCCGTCGAGTCCTTGAGCGTTCCCGGCCAAGCGCCGCCCAGGCACGCCACCCTGGCCAGTAGGGGTGCGCGAAGCAACGAGCAACCCGGTTCAGGCGCGCCGGCCGGTGACCGTGAAGGCGACCGAGTACGTCAGCGTCTCCGCGCTGTCCAGGTGCGCCAGGAACGCGGCAACCGCCTCGTCCCCCGCCTGCGGGGAGCCGAGGGCGCGGGCGATCAGGGGCCGGGCGATGTCGAGCTTGAGCTCCCACTGGCCGCGTTGGATCGGGTCGATCCGCCCGGCGATCAGGTGGTACGGATCGACCCGCACGTCCAGGTCCGTCAGCCCGGCCCGGCGGGCGAGCCCGTACAGACGCCGCCCGGTGTGCGGGTCGAAGCCGGCTGCCGCGAGCGCCTGGGTGACCGGGTCGAGCAGGGCGCGCAGTTCGGGGCCGAGCGGGTCGTGCCAGACGAGCTGGCCGTCGAGGTCGAAGAGCACGACCGTGCCGCCGGGGCGGGTGACGCGTGCCATCTCGGCGACGGCCACGTCCCGTTCGGCGACGTACTGGAGCATCAGGCGCGAGTAGACGACGTCGAAGGAGCCGTCCTCCAAGGGCAGTGCGCGGGCGTCGCCGGAGCGCCGCTGCGGGCCCGTGCCGGCCGGGTCGCCCGCCGCGAGGCGCGTGGCGTTGCCGTCGAAGGCGACGACCTCGGCTGCCGGGCGGGCCCGCAGCACGGCCTCGGCGATGTGACCGGGGCCGGCGCCCACGTCGAGCACGCGCGCCCCGGGGGCACTTGGCAGCACCGGGTCCAGATAGGTGCGCACCCATGCGTCGGCGTCGACCTTGGCCACCAGCCGGCCGGCCTCGCGCCGGTCCTCCATCAGGTACGGGACGGTCATGCGCTGCTCCTCGGGTAGCCGCCCCGGCCGTGCAGCCGCTGGGCGTACAACTCGTCGATGTGCCGGTAGAGATCGGGGTACGCCTCGGCGAGCCACAGCGCACGTGTGTAGGGGCGTACGGACTCGGCCCCCGCCAGGAGCAGGTGGTCGATCGGGGTGGCGGTGGCGAGGGGGACGGCGGCGGGCTCGAAGTCCGCGTAGGCGTGGCAGGCCGCCGCCAGCAGGGTGTCCGTCGCCCGCCGGACCTCGGTCGGATCGAGTCCCGGCCCGATCAGCAGGTCACAACGGTTCTCCAGGAAGGAGAAGTTGAAGCCCAGCGGCCCCCTGTAGGCGAGCGCGGCGGCCCGTACCGTACCGGACGCGTCGTACAGGGCCCAGACGCGTCGATGGCGGCGCAGCCCGACCAGGCGGTAGAGCCGGTCCACGTCCGTGAGGCGCAGGTCGTCGCGGTCCAGGCCCTCGGCCCGTACGTACACCTCGCCGCGGCAGCGGCGGGCCAGGTCCGCCAGCTCGGGACAGGCACCGGCGTCCAGCTCGGTGACCGTGCCGACCGAGCCGACGGGAGGGAGCGCGCGGGCGAGGGTGAGCGGGACCATCACGTAGTCGCCGGGGACGACCAGCGAACGTGCGGGGCCGAGGTTTCGCTCGATGCTGCCGAACGCGCGGGCCGCGAAGCGGTTGGAGGGACTGAACCAGTTCTGGGCGGCGACGTCCTGCCGCTCGGCCACCCGGATCGCCTGCGCCGCCAGCATCACCGCCCGCCCTCCGGCGAGGGTCCCCGAACTGACCAGGTGCTGGGTCTGCCAGCCCCCGTGCGTGGAACGCCAGGAGCTCAGCGACGCCCAGCCACCGCCGGGCTCGTCGTAGCTCGCGACCCAATGGAGCAACTCGCCGGCCCGACGGGCGCGTTGCCAGTTCTCCAGGATGAGCGACCAGTACGGGGCGAGCCTGGCCCGCTTGGCCGGGTAGAGGAATCGGGAGCGCTCGTACCGGTCGAAGAGTTCGACCGGTGGTAGCGCGTTCACCTCGCACCCGAAGTCGGACCACGTGCGGGAGGCGATCCGGTCCGCCACTGCCGAGACGGTCATGGGACGTGCCCTGTCCTTTCGCGGGGTTCCTGAGATCGACAGCATCTCCAACGGCCGACACCGGCGAAGGTGACGCCGTTCAGGCGACGCTTTCCGGACGCGAGAAGCGCGGCGCCGCACCGCGGGGCGAGGCCGGTCCGCCCTCTCCGTGCGGGGGGCCAGCACGGTCGCCTCGTGGCACAGGACAGGCTTGCCGACGTTCGCGGTCACGCCCCGCGCTCTCCGCCAGCCACCTTGCCGCGGCGCCCAGTTGACGTCCACGGCGCGGTGTCGCGCGCGTCGTCCGATGTTGCCGGCGTGGCGCCTGGCCGAAACGAGAGCGGCCCGGTCCCTCCCCCACCCGTGGCGTCACGCCGAACCGAGGGTCCCGGTAGCCGGATCTCCTCGTTCCTTGGTGCGGTGGACGGGTCGAGGACCTGCCTGCCATGCGCGCGCGGGCATGGCAGGCAGGCAGGAGAGTGGGGCGGTGAGCGTGGTTCTCCGGCCGGAGAGTGCCCGTCCAGGGCCAGGCGGTGGATCCGGGGCCGGCCGGACGGACGCGTCGCCGAGCCGGACGTCGACGGCGCCGCCGCCGACCACCCGGACGGCGATTACCGCCAGGTAGGTCGTGCAGGGTCGGGGCGGCGGGCCGGTGTTCGGCGGGTTGAGGGGAGCCGCCTCGACCTGGACCGGTCCGGGGTGCCGGACCCGCCGGGGCGGACCACGAAAAGCGCCGGCGGGCACGGCGGGGAGGGCGGGGAGAGCGCCGCCCGCACCGGGCGGACCAGCGGGCCCGGCGCCAATTGGCACCGAACAGAGCAGTCCGGTTCGCGGCCCGCCCGCACTCCGGCACTCCGTGCCGCGCGACTCCCCCGCCCGCGGGGCACCTCGCGGCGTTCCGCCAACTCATGGAAACGACTGGTCAGTTACCGGGAAGTCGGATCCCGGCTCCGCCAACGCGGGCCGATCGGGACGCCCTCGACGCCCCCTCACCACTGGATTAGTCCGGTTTGCGGCGGTTTCTGGCGAATGTCAGCCTGAAAGCCCATTCGTCGAAGGAGTTGATCGCATGGTTACGGATCGCACCGCACCGATCGAGACCGCTGCTCTGTCCGCCGAGGTCGAGGGGCTGCTCAGCCCCGCCGAGCCCGACGGTGTCTACCGCGATACCCGCGAGTGCGGGGGCGGGCTGCTGCTGCTCGGCCTCCTGCTGATCTCGCCCCCCACCCCCCGCCCGAAGTCCGGCGTTCGCTGAGGGGAATCGCGTTGGCTGAACAGACGCAGGGAGCAGTCCCGCTCAGCGCTGTGATCGCCGATGCCGCAACCGGGGTCGCCCTCGCCCTCCAGGGTGGGGGCGACCCCTATGCGCTCTCCCGGATCCTGCGACAGGGCGATCCACTCGCCCCTGCCGCGGTCCGGGTCCTGGGCGCCGACGCGCTCGCGCCGTACGCCCTGGAGCACCGCGCGGTGCCGGTGGGTGCGGACGACGAAGCGGTGGTGCGGCAGACACTGGCGGCCTTCCCCCCGGGCGCGGACGCCTCCGACGTATCGGCATGGAGCTATCGCGGCCTGGTGGAGGCGACGCACGCCTACCTCCCCTCGCACGCCCGACCCTGGCCCCGGCCCCCCGAGACCGGCGCCGAGTGGACCGCCGCCGACCCCTGGCCGCGGCTCGCCCACCGGGTGTCCCAACTCGCGGCCCTGGCCCTCCCGGGCCTCGCCGCCGACCTGGAGGAGCAACTGACCTCACGCACCGACGACTTGGCCCGCGGCTTCGTCCGGGCCGTACGCCGCCGCGACTGGCTGCAGGCCGCCGGGGTGGGCCGCTGGCTGGCCCGGCTCCCCGACGTGCCCCCCACCCTCGGACTGGACGCCGGCCTGGCCTTCGTCCGGCAGTTGGGCGGCCGCGACCCGCGGGTGGCCCTGCACGTGGTGGCCGCGCAGCGGTTCTTCGGGCGGGGCTGGTGACCGCCGGCCGGGGCGACCCGGACCTGCTGGACCGGATCGTCAGGGGCAGCCTCGGCTGGCTGACCACGATGCGGGACTTCTTCCGCCTGCCACCGGACGCGACCACCGACGCCGACCCCAACCTCACCCTCAAACCCCTCGGCGAACTGGCCGAACTCACCCAGCTCATCGCCTCGTCGCACCCGCGCGCGGAACTCCGGGACGCGGCGGGGCGGCTGTTCGCCTTCGCCTGGCGGGAGACCCGCGCGGGCGCCCTGTTCGCCGAGCTGATCCGCGGGGAGCCGTACGCCACCTACCCGGTGGAGATCTACGGGGTCTTCGCCCAGGCCGGGCTGCGGCACCCGGCCGTCGAGGAACTGGTGCTGACCACGACCGGGCTGCGCGGCTGGCGGGTGGCCCGCGAGGACCACACCCGCACCCTCGGGGTGCTCAACGCCGAGCGGCGGATCGGCCTGGCCCCACACGCCGACTTCGACACCGCGTTCGCGCACACCGGGCTCGGGCTGCTCCCCGAGCCCTGGGCACTGGACCGCAGGGCGGCGTACGGCCTGACCCACGACGTCTTCCACCTCACCGACTGGGGCCGCAACCGCCGGCGGTTGGCCCCCGAGGCCGCCGGCTACCTGCGGCTCTGGCTGCCCTCCTGGCTGGAGAACTGGCAGGAGGAACAACTGTGGGACCTCGTGGGCGAGTTGCTGGCGGTCGCGGCCTGCCTTCCCACGGCCCCGTACGACGCGGCTGCCTGGCAGCGGCTGGCCGCCGCGCAGGCCGCCGACGGCAGCGTGCCCGAGACCGGTGCCGCGCCGCGCCCGACCGATCCGGCCGAGGCGTTCCTGGCCTGCTACCACTCCACCCTGGTGACCGCGTTCGCCGGCACCCTCGCCCGGATCGCCTCGGACGAGGCCGAGTCCTACGCCGGCCCGCTGGTGGCCGGGCAGACGGCGGTGGCCGGGCCGACCCCCTACGAAAGCGAGGCTGCGCTGTGACCGTGACGGCTGCGTCCCTGGCCTCCCCGGCCTCCCCGGCACTGCTCCACCGGGTCGGCGACCGGGCCCTGAGCTGGCTCGACGCGCACCGCGACTGCTTCCGGCTGACGCCCGAGGACCGCGCCACGGGCAGCGCGACGATCGAACGGCTCAAGCCCATCGGCGAACTGGCCATCAACATGCAGGTGCTGTTCCGGGAAGGCGTGGCCGGCTCCCGGCAGCGCACCCGGGCCGGTGCGCTGCTGGACTTCGCCTGGCGGGAGCTGCTCGACGGCGGCAACATCCTGGCCGCCCTCCAACAGGACGAACCGCACTCCCCGGTGCCGTTGGAGGTCTACGCGCCGTTCCACGAACTAGGCCACCGCCACCCGGGCCTGGAGGCGGCCCTGGCGGTGACCCGGCGCACCGCGACGTGGACCGCGCTGGAGATGGTGCCCAACCGGCGCCTGGGAGTGCTCAACGCCGAACGCAAGATCGGACTGGCCCCCAGCGCCGACGTCGACCAGGCACTGGCGCGCACCTGGCTGGGCCAGTTGCCCGAGCCCTGGACGGTGCAGTTGCACATCGCGTACGACATCACCCACACCGTCTTCCACCTCACCAACTGGGGCGAGGCACCGGACCGCATCCCGCCCGACGTCGCCGACTACCTCACCCGGTACCTGCCGGCCTGGCTGGACGACTGGGCCGACCTCGAACACTGGGACCTGCTCGGTGAACTCCTGGTCGTGGACGCCTGTCTGCCCCGCCCCACCTTGGACGCGCGACTGTGGGAGCGGTACGCCGCCGCCCAGGACGCGTCCGGGGCGATGCCGATCCAGCACGCGATGCCCGAGGGCGATCCGGACCTGGTCTTCGACCAGGTGCACCACCCCACCCTGGTCGCCGCGTTCGCCTCGGCCATGGCCACCTCCCGCGCACTGACGTCCACCGCCGGCTGATGCGGACCCCCTCCGACGGGCCGGCGCTGGCGGACCGGCTGGCGTACGCGCTGACCACCGTCGACGCCCCGGACGTCGTCCTGGCCGTCACCCGGCGGGGCCGCCGCACGGTGGTCAGCGGCGGCACGGCGCTGGCGCCGCCGACCCCGCGCCAGGCCCTGCGCTACGAACTCGGCTCGCTGACCAAGACGTTCACCGTGCTGCTGCTCGCGGACCTCGCGGCGAACGGCGCGCTCCGGCTGGACGATCCGCTCACCGCACGCCTGCCGCGGCTGCCGCTGCGCCACCCGTGGTCGGGCCGGATCACCCTGCGCCACCTGGCCACCCACACCTCCGGGCTGCCCCGCATCCCCACCGACCTGTTGATCGGCGCGCTGGTCCGCCCCTACGAGAACGGCTACTCCCGCTACGACACCGAGCGGCTGCTGCGCACCTTCGCCCACACCCGCCCCCGGCACCGGCCCGGCACCCGCTGGCGCTACTCCAATTTCGGGCTGGCACTGCTCGGCCCGGCCATGGGGCACACGACCGGCACCGGCTACCCGGACCTGCTGGCCTCCCGGGTGCTGAAGCCGCTCGGCCTCACCGGCACCACCCTGGCGCCCGGGGCCACCGGCACCGAAGCGGTCGGCCACCGCACCAACGGCACCACTCCCGTCCAGAGCACCGACATGGGGGCCTTCGCCGCCGCCGGCGCGGTCCGGTCCACCCCCGACGACCTGCTCACCTACCTGGAAGCGCACCTGTACCCGGAGGGCAGTCCGCTGGCCGGGGCGCTGCGCGCGGTGCGCACCCCGCTGCTGAGACGCGGCTGGCGGCACCGCAACACCCACACCCTGACGTGGTACCAACATCCGGCGGCGCGCGGCCCGTTGCTCTTCCATGTGGGCGCGACCTTCGGGCAGCAGGCGTTCCTCGGATTCCACCCGGCGTCCGGCACCGGACTGGTCGCCCTGGCCACCCGCCGCGGTCGCACCTGCCGGATGGTGACCACCGCCTACGAGCTGCTGTACGCACTGGCCGGCGACGAGGGGTAGGGCCGCCGGCGCGGCGCTCAGAAGTCGCCGGCGAGGATGCGGGCGAGCAGCAGTTCCGGGTTCTGCTCGGCGGCCCGGTGGAAGGCGGCGGCGTAGGCGGCGTCGCCGATCGCCGCGCGGGCCCGGCGCTCGCACTGTTCGCGCACCGCGCGGAGTTCGGGGGTGCCGCGCTGCGGGTGCCCGACGGTGCGCCAGAACGCCTGGCCGCTGCCGTAGACCTGGGCGGCCGACGCACCGTCGCCCTGGGCGGCGACCGCGGCGGCCAGCAGGTCCAGGCCGAGGGCGATCCCGAAGTTGTCGCCGATGCGCCGCTTGGCGGCGAGCATGGCACGGGCGTGACCCGCGGACTCCTCGGGCCGGTCCTGGAACAGCGCGATCAGGGCGAGCTGGTAGTCGGTGTAGGAGCGGGACCAGTACTCGCCGCGTTCGACGCACCCGTGCCGCAGCACGGTGGCCGCGGTGCGGGCCTCACGCAGCCGCCCCAGGGCGGTGAGCGCGAACAGCCGGACGAGGTGGCAGCGCAGCCGGGCGGCGGAGTCGAACGGGTCGTCCGGCGGCGGGCCGAGCACCTGGCCGGCGACGGTGTGGGCGGTCAGCGGGCGGCCGGCCATCAGGTGGGTGAGGCCGATCAGGTAGCCGGCCGCGAGCACCGCGTCGTGGTCGCCGCTGTCCCGGGCGGTGCGGGCGCACTCCCGACCGAGGGTTTCGGCGGCCTGGATGTCCCCCTGGAGGAGGACGGCGACGCCGAGCGCCCACAGGGCCCGGGTGCGGGCGGTGCCCTCGGCGTCCTCGGCGGCCTGGGCGGCCAGGGCGCGCTCCAGGTAGTCGCGGGCCTCGTGCAGGTGCCCGCAACAGGTCCAGAAGAAGCCGATGGCCGCGGACAGCTCCTGGGCGCGGGCCGGGGCGCTGCCGAGCAGGTGGTCCAGCGCGGTGCACAGGTCGACGTACGACTCGGCGACCCGCCCGTACCAGGTGACCTGGTCGGGGCCGAGCCAGCCGAGTTCGGCGCGGCGGCCGAAGCCGACGAAGTGTTCGGCGTGGCGGTCGGCGACGGTGACCGTCTCGTCCAGTTCGGCGAGCCACATCCGGCCGTATTCGCGCAGGGTGTCCAGCATCCGGAAGCGGTTCCCCTCGCGGCTGACCACGGATTTGGCGGCCAGGCCGGCCAGCGCGGTGCGCACCGCGTCGGGGGTGAGGGGCCCGTCGGCGCAGACCGCGGCCGCGGAGCCGACGTCGAAGGTGCCGCGGAAGACCGACAGCCGGGCCCACAGCAGCCGTTCCAGCGGCGCGCACAGTTCGTGGCTCCAGCCGATGGCGGTGCGCAGGGTGCGGTGGCGCGGGGTCCAGGGCATCCCGGTGCCGTCGAGGGCGTCGAGGCGGGATCCGAGCCGCTCGACGACCTGGGCCAGCGGGCGGTGCGCGAGCTGGGCGCCGGCGAGTTCCAGGGCCAACGGGATGCCTTCGAGGCGCCGGCAGATGAGGGCCGCGGCATCGGCGTTGAGCGGGTCGGCGAGCCGGAGGTCGGGGGCCGCGGTGCCGGCCCGCTCGGTGAAGAGCGTCAGCGCGTCGTTGGTCCCGGTGCAGGGCAGCGGGCCGATCTCGGTGATCCACTCGCCGGCGACCTCCAGCGGCTGCCGGGTGGTGACCATGACGGTGACGCCGGGGGCGGCGGTGAGCAGGTCGCCGACCAGGTCCCGGCAGGCCGCGACGAGGTGTTCGCAGGAGTCCAGGACCAGCAACAGGTCCTTGTCGGCGAGCCATTCGCAGAGCGCGGCCACCGGTGTCCGGGCCGAGTGGTCGGCCAGCCCGACGACGTCGCAGACGGCGGCGACCAGCAGCTGGTCGCCTTGTAAGGGCCACAGCGGGACCCAGTGGACCCCGTCGGGGAACCGCGCCGTGGCCGCTTGGGCGGCCCGCATCGCGATCCGGGTCTTGCCCACACCACCGGGCCCGGTGAGGGTGATCAACCGATGCTGCGTCAACTCGCTGCTCAACTGCCGAAGTTCGGCTCGCCGGCCGACGAAGCTCGTCGACTCCTCGGGAATGTTGCTCGCCACCGGCCCAGTTTGCCCCACGCCGCGGGCCGTCCGCGTCCGCCCTGCCAGCGGGCGGGTTCAGGGCGTGACGATGGGGAAGTTGGGGTCCGGGGCGCTGAGCAGGCCGAGCAGTTCGCGCAGCGCCGCAGCGGGCTCACCCTCCTGAGTGACCGCGGTCGGGATGCGGCCGCCGAGCAGCTCGTGGAGCTGGGGTTTGGTGAGCGTGAGGGCGGCGTCGGTCCCGCTCTCGGGGGCGGGGGCGCCGGGGGTGCTGAGGTGGGTGAGCGCGCCGTTGGAGAGGGTCAGGTGCCAGGTTCGGTCCTCGTCGGCGAGGTGGAGGGCGAGGGTCAGGTGCGCGTGCCAGGCCCGCGGCCCGTCGACGCGGATGGCGAGCGAGTCCAGGAGCTGGTCGACGCTGCGGGCCCGGACCAGGTCGGGGGCCGGGGCGTCCGGTCCGGTGGTGTCGGGGCGGGCGGCGGCCGGAGTGCCGCGCAGTTCCATGGCGGCGGTCAGGTAGTAGTTGCGCCAGGTGCCGTTCTCGCAGCCGTGGCCCAGCCGCTGGTAGACGTCGGCGAGTTCCCGGCGGGCGCGCGGGTCGTGCGGGGCGGCGAAGACGGCGTGGTTGAGGAGGGTGGCGGCGAACCGCAGGTCGCCGGCGGCGGCGTACCGCTTGCCGGCGTCGACGGTGGCCGCGACGCCGCCCAGCGTCTCCACGTAGCGCCGGGCCTGCTCGGCCGGCGGGTGCTCCCACAGGTGGGCCGGGTTGCCGTCGAACCATCCGAGGTAGCGCTGGTAGATCGCCTTGACGTTGTGGCTGAGGGAGCCGTAGTAGCCGTGGTGCGCCCAGAGCCGTTCCAGGCCCGGGGGCAGCCGCAGCTCCTCGGCGATCTCGGCGCCGGTGCGGCCCTCGTTGAGCAGCCGCAGGGTCTGGTCGTGCAGGTATGCGTAGAGGTCGCGCTGGTTGGCGAGCAGGCGGCGGATGCGGGCGTTCCCCCAGGTCGGCCAGTGGTGGGAGGCGAAGGCGACCTCGCTGTCGGCGCCGAAGAGCGCCAGCGCCTCGTTGAGGTAGTGGGCCCAGCGCCGGGTGTCGCGGACCACGGCGCCGCGCAGGGTGAGGACGCTGTGCATGGTGTGGACGGCGTTCTCCGCGGTGCACAGCGCGCGGTGGGACGGGGCGGCGAAGTTCATCGCGGCGGGGGCGTCGGCGCCGGGGGTGAGCTGGAAGACCAGGCGGATCCCGTCGACGATCTCCTCCTGGCCGGTGCGGGTGACGTCCACGGTCGGCGGGACGAAGCTGCGGGTGCCGGCGGAGGGAAGGGTGCCCAGGCCGCAGCCGATCTGGCCGTCCGGGGCGGCGGGCAGCTGCGTGCCGTACATGTACACGGCGCGCCGGGCCATGGCCGGGCCGGTGTACAGCTGCTCGCCGACCGCGCTCTCCCGGAATCCGGCGGGTGCCAGCACCGGTACCGGGTGGTGGTCGGGCGGCAGGACGCCGCGGGCGCCGCCGAAGTGGTCGGCGTGCGCATGGGTGTAGATCAGGCCGGTGACCGGTCGGTCGCCGCGGTACTTGCGGTAGAGCTCCAGCCCGGCGGCGGCGGTCTCGGTGGACAGCAGCGGATCGACGACCAGGACGCCGTGGTCGCCCTCGATGAGCGACATGTTGGACAGGTCCAGGCCGCGGACCTGGTAGATGCCCTCGGTCACTTCGTACAGGCCCTGTCGGCTCACCAGCCGCCCCTGGCGCCACAGGCTCGCGTCGGCGGATGCGGGGCAGTTCCCGGCCAGGAAGGCGTGCCGCTCGGCGTCCCAGACCACCCGGCCGTCGGCCGCGGTGATCCTGGGCGGGTCGAGCGGGGCGATGAAGCCGCGGTCGGCGTCGGCGAAGTCCTCGTGGTCGTCGACGGACACGGTGTCGTCCACGGGCACAGCGGTCACGGCGCGCCACCTCTCGCAGACCGCGGGCCATCACGGGCGCATGGCCCACACGTTCGATTTAACCGAAGATGTCGGGCCGCCGCACGCGTGGGCGCCGGCGCGCCCCGGCGCCCCGCCGTTCGGCCCGGTCCGGACCCGCGCCCGAGGTCCGGTGGCACCGGGCGAACGGGTCAGACCGGCTCCGCCTCGATCACCGAGAAGCGGTTGGGGCGCGGGAGGGGCGTGACGCCGCGGACGGCGAATCCCGCGCTGCGGCACAGCCGCTCGAAGTCGTCCCGGGTGCGCTCCCGGCCGCCGACGTTGACCAGCATGTTGAGGTCGCTGAGGTAGCGGATCACGTCGCCCGAGGCGTCGGCGACGGCCGGCAGGACCGGCTCGACGATCAACAGTCGACCGGCGTCGGGCACGACCCGGCGGAGGTGGCCGAGGATCTGCCGGCACCGCTCGTCGTTCCAGTCGTGCAGCACGCTCTTGAGGAGGTAGAGGTCGGCGCCGTCGGGGGCGGTGGCGAAGAAGTCGCCGGTCACCAGGGAGCAGCGGTCGGCCAGGCCGTCCCGGGCGAGCCGGCTGCCGGCCTGGGCGAGGCCCTCGGCGCGGTCGAAGAGGATGCCGCGCAGCGTCGGGTGGGTCCGCAGGACACCGGCCAGCAGGGTGCCGTCGCCCCCGCCGACGTCGGCCACGGTGACGAAGCGGTCGAAGGGGAAGGCCGTCGGCAGCAGCTCGGCGGTGTCCGCGGTGCCCTGGCTCATCGCGGCGTTGAACTGGGCCGAGAGGGCCGGCCGTTCGGCGAGGTAGCCGAAGAAGTCGGTGCCGAAGACGGTGTCGAAGGCGGGTGCGCCGGTGCGGACGCTGTCGTCGAGGTGGCCCCAGGCGCGCAGCAGGGCCGGGTCGGTGAACATCCGGACGAGGGCGTTCAGCGAGCCCGGGGCGTCGGTGCGCAGTTGGGCGCCGACCGCGGTGGCGGCGAACCGGCCCGGCGCGGGCTCGGCGAGCAGCCCCAGGGCGGTCAGCGCCCTCAGTAAGCGCGCCATGGCCTGTGGTTGCGCCGCGCACGCGGCGGCCAGGTCGTCGGCGGTGTGCTCGCCCTCGCCGATCCGGTCCAGGACGCCGAGCCGGACGGCGGCACCGGCGACGTGGCTGGCCATGGCACCGTAGGTGAGCTTGACGAGGGCGTCCCGGTGCTCATCCGCGGGGCGGGGCGGTTGGGGCACGAGGTACGGGCGGTGCTGTTGCGACGGGTCGTCCGGCATGGCGGGGTTCCTCTCCGGTGATGTCCGGTCAACGGCGTTACGCACGGGGCCAGGAAGGGCACAACAACGCCTGTGTGCCGTTGCACACCCCGCACGGACCTACGCACTTAGGTAACCCTAAGTCGGTCCGATCTCCGAAGCAACGCCCCCGTCCAGAACCCTGCCCGTACGGCGCGACCGGCAGCACCACCCGGGAGAGGAGGGACGCTCCCTGTCCCCCGACGACAACCGCCAACTCCGCGACCTCGCGGAACAGTTCCCGCCCGAGGCCGCCCCCTGCCCACCTGTCCGCATACCCGCGCCGGCGACCCCGTTCCGGCGCTGGGCGGTCTGGTTGATACTGGCCACCGCGATCGCGGTCCTGGTCACCGGCGTGGCCCTCGCGCACGGCCTGCTCCTGGCCGGCGGACTGGTACTGGCCGGGGTGGCCGGACAGCACTTCACGCCGCCCCGCTCCGCCGCCCTCGACCGCGACCGCGACCGGTAGCCGGACGGGGACCGCCCGTACGCCGCCGGACGTGGCCGGCCCGCTTGCCGTCGCTCTGGGACTTCGAAGGGCAAGCGGGCCGGTTGTCCTGCACACGCGCCTCGGGGCGCACCTCACGTGACGCGGCGGCTCCTCGATGCCACGGCGATGCACACCGCCCCCAGCACCAGGGTCAGGGCGCCGATCACGACGTTGTTCCAGATGACCCCCGCGTCGGGACCGCGCCCGACGATCCAGGGCGACACGATCAGCCAGGCACCGATCGCGCACATCGCGCCGCTCAGGCCGTACATGCGCTCCGGAGTGACGGTGAAGCCGACCGCCAGCAGGGCGATCGCGATGCCGACGATGAGGTTGTGGGTCATCAGCGCCGGCTGCGAGGCCGTGTAGTGCACGATCCACGGTGACGCCGCGCAGTACAGGCCGACCAGGAACACCGGCCCGTCGACGAACACCACGTCCCGGCCACCGAGCGTCCGCTCGAACCGGGCCCGCATCTCGGAAACATCAGGGTGACCAGCGAGATCTCCCCTGTGGTGTGAGACGTCGGCCATACGACTCGCCTCCTTCGGTCATGCGTCGGGGCCGCATCACGTGGCATCAGCCACTCACCTTTATTTTGCCCTTATGTCGCCTTTATGTGTAGATGTCGAGGTGGGTAATTTGACCGGATCCGGTCATCGGGGACACGAGTCTCTGGACCGGCCCCCGGAGCGTCCCGCACCCGGCCCCGGCCACAACCTCCCCGGACAGAACACCTAGCGCCGTCGGCCGTCCGCCGCCCCCACCAGCGCCCCGCCCCGCCGCACGCCGCCGGCGGCTCCGTGCGGGCTGCGACGGGCGGAGCGCAGCCCGGCGCCCCAGCGGGCCAGCAGCACCCCCGCGCCGGGCAGGCTCGCGGCCAGCACGAGCACGCCGTAGACGACGGCGGTGGCCAGCCCCTGTGCGGCCCCCAGCCCTGCGGCGCCGAACGCCCAGGCCGCGACGCCCTCCCGGGGACCCCAGCCGCCGACGTTCAGCGGCAGCGCCATGGCCAGCAGGGCCAGCACCACCAGCGGCACCAGGTCGCCGGCCGGCGCCCGCACCCCGGCGACCCGGGCCGCCAGCACGAACGTGGCCACGTAGCCGACGAGGACGACCGACGACGCCCCGACGACGCCCGGCCAGCGCGCCCAGCCCGCCACGGCCCGCCCGGCCTCGGACACCGCGGCCCGCCACCCACCGCCGGGCCGGTCGGCCGCACCGGCCCGGCGACGACGCGCCCGGCCCAGCAGCACCGCCACCAGACCACCGGCCACCAGCGCCGCGAGCACCCAGCCGGCGGTCGGTCCGGTGAGCGCCCGGACCATCGCGGCGCGCACCGGCGAACGCTGCACGGCCAGCAGCACCGCACCGACCACCAGCAGCACCAGTTGCCCCGCGGCCCGCTCCAGGACGACGGCGCGCACCCCGCTGCCCACGTCCCCGGCGGCCCGGCCGTGCCGCACCGCGCGGTGCACGTCGCCCCACACGCCGCCGGGCAGCGCCGCGTTGAGGAACAGCGCCCGGTAGTAGTCCGCCACCGCCTGCCCCAACGGGAGCCGCAGGCCCAGGCCGCGGGCGACCAGACACCACCGCCACGCGCTGCACACGGTGGTCAGCACTCCGATGCCCACGGCGACCAACAGCGTGCCGGCGTCGATCCGGCGCAGCCCGTCCAGGAGGGCGCCTGAGCCCACGTGCCACAACAGGACCGTCAGGATCGCCAGTCCGCCGAGCGTCCGCAGCCAGGGCCACATCCGGCGCGTCATCACCCTGATCGGGGGCCCGGGATGCCGGCCGGAGCGGGCAGGGCCAGCAGGTCGACGTGGTGCACCGTGACGCCCAGCTCCCCCGCCGCGCACGCGTCCAAGCGGCGCCGCAGGTAACCGTCGGCCGCGGCCGCCAGCTCCGGACGCGCCTCCCGTGCGGCGCCCACCCAGCCGCGCAGCCACCGTTCGGCCAGCGCGCATTCCGGCCCGCCCAGTCGCCAGGGACTGGGCCGGCTCACCACCCGCGCGCCGCGCCGGGTGAACGCCTCGGTGGCCGCCGCGACGGCGTCCGGACCCAGTCGCCGGCAGCCGCCGTCGGTACGGCGCTGGTGGGCGTTGAACGCGGCGGAGAGGGCGGCGTCGAGGGGGTCGGCCGGGGTGAGTTCGACCCGGCCGGTGACCGAGAGCGCCAGCAGCGCCGGGCAGCCGGCACCCGTGCAGGCCGCGGCGACGGTCTCCAATTCGTCGCCGGTCAGCAGGTCGAGCAGGGCCGAGGCGGTGACCAGGGACGTCCCCGCCAGGTCGGCGGCGGTCAGACCGGCGAGGTCGGCTTGCAGGGTGGTGACGGTGACGGGCCGTCCGTCGGCGGCGGTGGACGGGATCCGGTCGGCGGCCCGGGCGAGCAGGACCTCGTCGTGGTCCTGGAGGACCCAGTGCTGGGGGCCGGGCAGTCGGACCGCGAGCCAGCGCCCCATCGCCCCCGTGCCGCAGCCCAGGTCACGGATCACCAGGCCGCCGGTGCCGCCGAAGCGTTCCGGAGCGGGGGCCGCGGCGAGCCGGTCGCGCAACGGGCGCAGCAGCTCCGGCACACGGGCCGCGTCGTCCGCCCGCTCCCGCAACTCCAGCCACTGCGGACAGAACCGCGGTCTGCCGACCGCCCCGGTCACGGACTCCTCGGCGCGTTCCGCAGCCGTTCCAGCGCGCCGGCCAGACTGTGCGACGTCATCTCCCACCCCTCCAGCATGGCACGGCGACCCCGTGCGGAGACCGCCAGTCGCCGCCGCAATGCGCGATCGTCGAACCAGGCACGGAGTGCCGCCGCCAAGGCGCCCCGTTCGTCGGGGGGAACCAGCAGCCCCGGCACGCTCCCGTCGGGCGCCCGCCCGACCGCCTCCGGCACTCCGGCCACCGCCGTCGCCACCACCGGTACGCCGCGCGCCAACGCCTCGGTGAGCACCATGCCGTAGGTCTCGGCGTACGAGGCGAGCAACACCAGGTCGGCGGCTGCGTAGTGGGCGGCCAGTGCGGCGCCGGTCCGCGGGCCGGTGCAGGCGATGCGCCCGGCAAGGCCCAACTGTGCTATCCGTGCTCGGAGTTGGTGCGCGGTGTTCGGGTCCTGACGGGTGCTGCCGACGAAGGCGCAGGTCCAGGGGGCGTCGGTGACGGTGGCGAGCGCCTCCACCAGGCGGCGGTGGCCCTTGCGCGGGGTCACCGACGCCACGCACAACAGCCCGCCGGCGCCGTCCGTCCCGGGCGCGAGCGGGGCGGGGTCGACGCCGGGCCGGGCGACCGTCACCGGCGGCAGCCCCGGCCCGTGGTGACTGCGGATCCGACGCGCCGCCCAGTCACTGGTGGCGATCACCGCGTGGACGGCGTGCAGGGTGCGCCGTTCGCGGGCGTCCAGCTCCGCGGCCGTTGCCGGGGTGAGCCCGGTCTCGTCGGCGAGCGGCAGGTGGACCAGGACGGCCAGCCGCAACCGGGCGGCCTCGGGGCGGAGAACGTCGGGCACCCCGCAGGCCACCAGGCCGTCCAGCAGCACCACCGCGCCGTCCGGAAGACCGGCCAGCAGGCGGGCCAGTGCGGTGGTGGCGGTGGCGTCCGGCTGCGGCCAGCCGCCGGACACGTGATGGCGGTGCACCTGCCAGCCGAGGGCCGGCAGGTCGCGGCAGACGCGTAGGTCGTAGCGGTTGCCGCCGCTGGGTGCCCGGTCGTCGCCGACGCCGCCGGGCAGGACGGCATGCACCACCCGCGCGCACGCCGGGGCGCGGCCGGTCAACGGGTGCGCCGGGGCCGGCTCACAGCGTCCGCTCGTAGCTGGCCCAGGCCACGTGGGACTCGTGCAGGGTGACGGTGATGCCGCTCAGGTCGCGGGCGCCCGCGCCGAGGTTGCCGGCGTGCACCCGGTCGGCGAGCCGGTCGGCGATCACCTTGGCGAGTGCCTCGGTGGAGGTGTTGGTCCCGGCGAAGGCGGGTTCGTCGTCGAGGTTGCGGTAGTTGAGCTCGGCGATCACGCCGCCGAGTTCCTGGGTGGCGAGGCCGATGTCGACCACGATGTTGTCGTCGTCGAGTTCGGGGCGGCGGAAGGTGGCGTCCACGATGAAGGTGGCGCCGTGCAGGCGCTGCGCGGGTCCGAAGACCGCACCGCGGAAGCTGTGCGCGACCATCAGGTGGTCGCGGACGGTGATGCTGAACACGGGTGTTCCTCCAGGAGGTGTCGCCGACGGTCGGGCTCGGACGGAAGTCGTGGGCGGTGGGACGTCACACCGCACCGGGGGCCGGGGTGCCGGGCGCCGGGTAGCGGATGCGGTGGCAGAGCGCCGGGAGCGCGCCGGAGGCCAGTTCGGGCAGCACCGACGGCAGTTCGTCGAAGCGGGATTCCCCGGTGATCAACGCGTCGAAGGCGGGGTCGGCGAGCAGGTCGAGCGCGAGCGCCAGGCGGTCGGCGTGGGTGCGCCGGCCGCGCCGGGCCGGGGCGACGGCGCCGACCTGGCTGCTGCGGACGGTCAGTCGGCGGGAGTGGAAGGACTCCCCCAGCGGGACGCTGACCCGGCGGTCGCCGTACCAGCTGAGCTCGATCACGGTGCCTTCCGGAGCGAGGAGTTCGAGGGCCCGGGCCAGGCCGTCCTCGGTGGCGCTGGCGTGCACGACGAGGTCGCAGTCGCCACGGGCGTCGGCGGGCAGTGCGAACGGGACGCCCAGCGCCGCGGCGGTGGCGGCGCGCGCCGGATCGGCGTCGACCAACTGCACCCGGGTGGCCGGGTGTCGGGCCAGCAGCGCGGCGACCGCGGCCCCGACCATGCCGCCGCCGATCACCGCGATCCGGTCGCCGAGCAGCGGTGCGGCGTCCCAGACGGCGTTCACCGCGGTCTCGACGGTGCCCGCGAGGACGGCGCGCCCCGCGGGGACGACGTCCGGCACGGGGGTCACCGCGCCCGCGGGGACGACGTAGTGCGTCTGGTGCGGGTAGAGGCAGAAAACCGTGCGGCCGCGCAGCTCGGCCGGCCCCTCCTCGACGAGGCCCACGTTGAGGTAGCCGTATTTGACGGGCGCCGGGAACGTGCCCTCCTGGAACGGCGCCCGCATCGCCGCGTACTGGCTCCGCGGGACGCCCCCGCGGAACACCAGGCTCTCGGTCCCCCGGCTCACCCCGGAGTACAGGGTGCGCACCAGCACCTCGTCGGCGGCCGGTCGCGGCAGGTCGACCGTGCGGATCTCGCCGCGGCCTGGAGCGCTGAGCCAGAAACTCTGGGCGACGCGCGGCAACGAGTCCTCCTGGACGGTGCGGCGATGCGTCATGAATGCTGAGGGGCGCACGCCGGGGATCATGGCGACGCCGTCACGATACGCGGCGTCCCCCGGCTCCGCCACAGTGTCCCGGGAGGCGTGATGGCCATACAAGGGCGGTGCGGGACAAGGCCGTTCGGCCCGGACCGGGTGGCCGGCCCGCTCGCGCAGGTGGTGCTGTTGGGGGCGCTGTGCCGGACGGTCGGGCTGGGCCCGGCGGGCTGGCTGACCGGCTGCGCCTGCACGGTGGCCACCTGGGCCGCGCTCACCCGGGCGGTACGCGGCTCCTGGCTGCCGTCCTTCGGGCCGGCCAACCGCGTCACGCTGGCCCGGGCCACGCTCGTCGGCGGGGTCGCGGCACTGGTCGCCGACTCCTTCGGCCGCCGGTCGCCGGTGGCGGTGCTGGTCGGGCTGGCCGTGGTGGCGCTGGTCCTGGACGCGGTGGACGGCCGGGTGGCGCGGCGCACCGGAACGGCCACCGCACTGGGGGCACGCTTCGACATGGAGGTCGACGCGTTCCTGATCCTGGTGCTGTCCGTCTACGTGGCGGTCCCGCTGGGACCGTGGGTGCTGGCCGTCGGCGCGCTGCGCTACCTCTTCGTCGCGGCGTCCTGGGTGCTGCCGTGGTTGCGGGCGCCGCTGCCGCCCAGCACGGCGCGGAAGGCGGTGGCCGCGGTGCAGGGCGTGGTGCTGGTGGCGGCGGGCACCGGGCTCGCGCCGCGTCCGCTGGAGCGGGTGGCGGTGGCGGCGGCGCTGGCCCTGTTGGGGTGGTCGTTCGGGCGGGACGTGCGGTGGCTGTGGCGGGCCGGGGTGCGCCCGGCCGGCGCCGCCGCGGTACGGCCGGTGCACGCCGCGCCCGCGGGGCGCCGGGGCCGTGGGGAGTCCGCGCCGGGGACGGGGTGAGGCTGCGGGCACGGGGCGTGGTGGGGCGGGTGCCGGGGCGGGTGCCTCAGATCCCGGCGTGCCGTCCGAGGTAGACGACGAGCGCCAGGAATGCCAGCACCAGGTGGGTCACGGCGATGGAGAACAGCACCCGTATCCACAGGCTGCGCCGGGCCGCCTCGTGGGCCGCGGCGCGATGGGTCACCAGGACCGTCCCGGGCAGCCGGGCCAGCCGGGTGCCGGGGCGGATCGCGGTGGCCCGGGCCCGACGGACCCCGCAGCGGAGCGAGTGCCGGTGCCGGGCGGCGATCTCCGGGCAGGTCCGCCCGTGGCCGCGGGGCGGGCGGAGCGCACCCCGGCCGGGGCGGCCACGGCCGCGGCAGGCCCGTGCCGAGGCGAGGGGTATGCAGGTACGGGAGCGGACCGCACGCCACGGCGGCGGTCCCTTGCGTCGCGGTGCGCCGGACATCGGTCACCCGGCTCCGGAGCCGGAGGCCGTGTGCCGGCGGCGCGGTGCCGCGGCGGTCATTCCGCCGCCCCGCCCTGGCCGGTGCCACCGGAGCGGCGGTCCGGGTCGATCCCGACGCCGCGCGCGATGCGCAGCGCGTCGTCCAGTTCGTCCTCCGCCACGGCCAGCGCGGCGGGGTCGTCGGCGGCCCGCGCCGCTTCGACGGCGGCCCGCGCGGCGCGCACCCGTTCCCGTACCGACTCGGCGAAACCGCCCACGCATGCCCTCCGCGTTCAGGCCGACCGGCCATCGCGATGATCGTTGAACAGGGGAATTCCTCAACTGTAGACGACGGACCCACCGGATTGAACGGGCGGGGCGACTCCGGTGGGTTCGGCGCCGCCGCCGAATCGACGGCCCGGACCCCGCACTTGCCGCGCGCGCTCCCCGGGCCCCGGGGGCCGCGACCGGCCGGGGTCCGCGACCGGCGGCGTCGGGCGGCGGCCGGCCCGAGCGGACGGGCCCGCGGAGCGGGCGACGGCGCCCCGGCACGTCGAGCGGGGTGACCCGATGAGACGGGGAGGACGGTGCCGTGCCGTGCGCGGAGCGTGAGCGCGCGGGGCACCTGCGCGGGCGGGCACACCGTCGTCCCGCAACGGCACGGAGGCGCCCGTCGCACGGCGCCACCCCGGTAGCGGCCGTTGGAGTGATGAAGCGGACCGGAGCGCCCCGGTCGGGTGTCGTCGGGGTGCGGCCGGCGTTGAGTATCCGTGACCGTCCCCCGCCTCCGTCCGTGGTTTCTGCCGGCCAGCCTCGCGGCCCTGTTGGCCGAGGTCGCGCCGGACGGCCCGACTGACGCTCCGTCCGATCGCGGCCCCGGCCCGGCGGCTGATCCCGGGTCGGGCGCCGGGCACCCCGGAACGCCGCCGTCCGCCCCGCGTTCCCCCGACGCCCGCCCCGGCGCCCCGGCCCTGGAAAGCTGAGCCCTGCACGCACCGTGGTCAACGGGCTACCACATGTGGCGGGTCCCGACGATCGCCCATAGCTTCGCCTCATGGCGCTTCGACAGATGACCCACGGGGCACGGCGGATGACCTACGCGGGGTGCGCGGCGGTGGTCCTGGCCGGCGTACTCGGCGCGGCCCCGCCGTCCCAGGCCGTGGCGGACCGGGACGACAGGGTGCACGTCGTCCGCCCCGGGGAATCGATCCAGCAGGCCGTGGACGCGGCCCGGCCGGGCGACACGGTGGTCTTGTTGCCCGGCGTGTACCGCGAGAGCGTGCTGATCAACAAGTCGCACCTGATGCTCCGCGGAGTGGACGGGGAAGCCGTGCTCGCCCCGCCCGTCACCCGGGCGGAGAACGCCTGCGGACAGACCGGTGACGGCATCTGCGTCACCGCCGGCCCCGGCGGCCCGGTCACCGACGTCCACCTGCGGTCGCTGACCGTCGAGGGGTTCCGGCGGAACGGCGTGTGGGCCTCCGGCACCGAGGGGCTGACGGTGCGCCACGTCACCGCGCGCCACAACGGCCAATGGGGCATCGGGCTGGAGAAGTCCGTGCACAGCCTGCTCCGCGACGACACCGCCACGGAGAACGGCGACGCGGGGATCTTCCTGGCCAACGCGGTCATGGAGGAGGGCGGGGCGCTGGACACCCGCCGCACCCTGATCGTCGAGAACCGGCTCGGCGGCAACCGCATCGGCATCACCGCCCGGCGGGTCCGCAACCTCCTGATCGCCCGCAACAACGTGATCGGGAACTGCGCCGGGATGTTCGTGGTCGGCGACGAGGGCCGCCCCAAGGCCGGTGCGCTCACCGTGCGGGACAACGACGTCTCGCGGAACAACAAGCACTGCCCGGCGACCAAGCGCCTGCCGTTCCTCCAGGGGTCCGGTGTCGTCCTGACCGGCACCGAGGACTCGCTCGTCCAGCACAACCTCGTCCGCGACAACGTCGGTGACTCCCCGCTCTCGGGCGGGGTGGTGCTCTTCCCGAGCTTCGTCAAGTCCCCCAACGAGCGCAACCTCATCCGGGACAACGTGGCGCTGCGGAACGCCCCGGCGGACCTGATCAACGGAGACCCGGCCGGCCAGGGCAACGTCTTCGTCCGCAACACCTGCCGGACCTCCAGGCCGGTCGGCCTGTGCCGGTGACCGCGCCGGCGCCCGGCAGCACCCCCATCGGAACGTCAACGGGAGAAAGAGGCGGAATGACCACCGTGAGCCCCACCCCCCAGCCCTCGATGCGGCTGCGGGAACTGATCTTCGGCGCCGCGTGCGCGGCAGCCGTCCGGGCGACCGCGCGGCTCGGCGTGGCCGACGCGCTGGGCGAGGCGCCCACCACCGTCGAGGAACTGGCCGCTTCCGTGGGCACCGAGCCGCGCCCCCTGGAACGCATGATGCGGGCGCTGGCCTGCTACGGGATCTTCGAGGAGACCGCGGACGGGAAGTTCGCCCATACCGAGATGTCGCGGCTGCTGCGGGAGGACTCCCCCAACAGCCTGCGCTACATCTCGCTGTGGTGCACCGAGCCGTGGACGTGGGAGGCGTGGCCGCGGCTGGACGACGCGGTGCGCTCCGGCCAGAACGTCTTCGACGACCTCTACGGCAAGGGGTTCTTCGACTACCTGCACCAGGACGCCAAGGACTCCGCGCAGGTCTTCGACCGGGCGATGACCGCCTCCAGCAAGCAGTCCGCCCGCGACGTCGCCGAACTCCTGGACCTCACCGGGGTGTCGTCGGTTGCGGACATCGGCGGCGGGCAGGGCCACGTCCTGGCGGGCCTGCTGGAGAAGTACCCGTCGCTGAGCGGCACCCTGCTCGACCTGCCGTCGGTGGTGACGAACGCCGACCCCCGGCTGCGGGACGGCGGTCCGTTGGCCGACCGGGCGCGGATCGTGCCCGGCGACTGCCGCGAGGACATCCCCGTCCAGGCCGACCTCTACATCATCAAGAACATCCTCGAATGGGACGACGACAGCACCCGCCGGACCCTGGGCAAGGTCGTCGAGGTGGCCCGGCCGGGTGCCCGGGTCGTGGTCATCGAGAACCTCGTCGACGACAGCCCGTCGATGAAGTTCACCACCGCCATGGACCTGCTGCTGCTCCTGAACGTGGGCGGCGCCAAGCACTCCAAGGAGAGCCTGGTGCGCCACATGGCCGAAGCCGGGCTGCTGGTCCACGACATCCTCGTGGTCAACCCGTACCTGCACGCCTTCGAGTGCACCGTCCCGGCCGACTGAGCCCAGATGGAGCCCGGGCGGAGCCGGCCGGTGGCGGTCGGCGCGACGGCGGCCTCCCCGCAGGACCTGGCGGGGAGGCCGGCCACCGTGCGCCGGTCCGGATCAGCCGGCGCCGTCCCGTTCCCAGCAGTAGAACTCCTGGGCCATCGCGTCCTTCGGACTGCGCCAGGTCGCCGGGTCGTACGCGCTGACGTACGCGGACAGCTTCTGGCTGACGGCCTGGAACTCCGGGTGCTGGTGCGCCTTGGCGATCTCCGGGCCGGGCGGCAGGTCGGACTCGATGAGGTGCAGGTACACGTCACCGAACTGGAACAGCTTCCGTCGGTTGACGCCCACCAGCTGGGGCAGCTCCGTGCGGTCCGAGGCCGCGAAGACCTCGGCGATGTCGGGAGCCGAGCCCGGCTTCATCCGGGCGACGATCAGAGCGTGGTGCATCGGGGGTTTCCCTTCGTTGCCGCCGGGCGGCGGTCCGGGGTCGGGCTGGCGGAGCGTCAGTTGGCCGGGGCGGCCGCGCGGAGCTCGCGGTCCCGCTGCTCGATCCGGTCCCGGATGAGTTCCATCTGGATCCGCGAGTTGCGGTTGATGTGCTCGGTCATGCCCTTGTCGTCGACCGGGGCCTCGGGCTTCATCGCGAAGTCCTGGGTCCAGTGCATCGACGTGCCGCCGGGGATCTCCTTGTACTTCCAGAAGATGTCCATGAACTTGAACGGGCCGGTCTCCACCCGGCGGGCGCGGACGGTCAGCGCGCCCCGATCGGGGGTCCGCTCGGAGATCCAGCTCCAGACCTGGCCGTTCTCGTCCGGGTGCATGGTCAGCCGGAACGTGGTCGTGTCGCCCTCCCGGGACAGCACCTCGACCGAGGCGTACTCGCTGAAGAGCTGCGGCCAGTTCTCCAGGTCGTTGGTCATGTCCCAGACGAGGCTGAGCGGGGCGGCGATGGTGATCTCGTTCTCGGTGTGGCCGGGCATGTCAGGCTCCTGTCGTGGTGACGGTGTCGGTGTTGACGAGGTCGAGGAAGTCGTGCGGCGTCTTGGCCCGCTCGGCGTCCGGGGGCAGCGACCGCTCGTAGCGGTTCTCCAGTTCGCCGACGATGCCGAGCAGGCCCAGCGAGTCCAGCCCGTACTCGGCGAAGGTCACTTCGGGCCGGTTCGCCATCTCCTCCGGGTCGACGGTCAGGCCGGCGGCCGACTTCATCAGCGCGGCCAGTTCGTCGAGGGTCAGTTGAGCGGTCATGGCAGTCTCCTTTCAGGAGGGGGACTTCTCGCACCGCCGCAGCACCATCGCCGCGTTGGAGCCCATCAGTCCCCGGCTCAGCACCAGCGCCGTCTGCAGCTCGGCGGGCCGGGACTTCCCGGTCACCACGTCGAGGTCCACGGTGACGTCGACGACGTTGGGGGTCGGCGGCACGACGGAACCCTCCATGGAGAGCACCGCGGCCGCGATGTCCAGGACGGGTGCGCCGCAGTACGCCCGGCCGATGCCGGTCTTGGGCGCGGTCACCGGAACCTCCGACGCGTGCCGCCCCAGGGCGTCGGCGAGCGCCGACGCCTCGGCCCGGTCCGCCGCGGGCACCCCGAGGGCGTCCGCGAAGACCACGTCGATCTCCTCGGGCGCGCACCCGGCGTCCGCCAGCGCGCCCTCGATCGCCCGGGCCAGCCCCTCCCGGGACTGCTCCCAGAGGGCGGCGCCGGTGAAGGTGGCGGCGTGGCCGGCGAGCACGGCCCGGGGCCGGGAGCCACGCTCCTCGGCCGCCGTCCGTTCCTCGACGACCAGCATCGCGCCACCCTCCGCGGGCACGAACCCGCACGCCGCATCCGTGAACGGACGGTAGGCGCGGTCGGGTTCGACACACCGGCTGAGGTCCTCGTACCCGAGCTGGCAGACGACCGAGTACGGGGCGAGCGGGGCCTCGGCGGCGCCCACCACCACCGCCGCGGTGCCGCGGCGGATGGTGCGGGTGGCGTGCGCCAACGCGTCCAGTCCCCCGGCCTCGTCACTGGCCACCACTCCGCACGGCCCCTTGAAGCCGCCGCGGATGGAGATCTGGCCGGTGCTGGCCGCGTAGAACCAGGCGATGGACTGGTACGGGCCGACGTGGCGCGAGCCCTGGCCCCACAGGTGCTGCAACTCCCGCTGGCCGAACTCGCCGCCGCCGGAGCCGGCCGCGGTCACCACCCCCACCGCGAACGGCGAGCGGTTGTAGTCGGCCCGGCCCAGCAGGGCGTCGTCCAGCGCGAGGTTGGCCGCGGCCATCGCGAAGTGCGTGAACCGGTCGGTCTGGACGAGGAAGCGCTCCTCGATCAGCTCGCCCGGATCGAAGTCGCGGACCTCGCCGGCGACCTTCAGGGGCAGTTCCTCGCACCCCTCGCGGGTGACCGTGTCGAGAACGCTGATGCCCTCCTTGGTGGCCTTCCAGAAGGCTTCGGTGTTGGCCCCGTTCGGGGCGATCACACCGATGCCGGTGACGACGGAACAACGTTCGTGCGGGGAGTTCATCTCGGCCTCCCACCCGGCCTGGTCAGGACCACGGCTGACTGGAACCCGCCGAATCCGCTGCCCACGGAGAGCACCGAACGCAGCGGCACTTCCCGTGCGGTCTTCGGCACGTAGTCGAGGTCGCACTCCGGGTCCGGGGTCTCGTAGTTGGCGGTCGGCGGGACCACCTGATGGGTCAGCGCCAGGACGCACGCGACGATCTCGATCGCCCCGATGGCGCCCAGCGAGTGGCCCACCATCGACTTGATGGAGCTCATCGGCACCTTGAAGGCGTGGTCGCCCAGCGACTTCTTGACCGCCGCGGTCTCGTGCCGGTCGTTCTGCTGGGTGCCCGAGCCGTGGGCGTTGACGTAGTCGACCTGGGTGCGGTCGAGCTGCGCGTGGGCCAGTGAGCGGTTGATCGCCTCGGCCATCTCCAGACCTTCCTGGGTCAGGCCGGTCATGTGGTAGGCGTTGCCGAAGGTGGCGTAGCCCCGGACCTCGCAGTGGATGGTGGCGCCGCGCGCCCGCGCGTGCTCCAGTTCCTCCAGGACGAGGACGGCGCCGCCCTCCCCCATGACGAACCCGTCGCGCCGGGCGTCGAACGGCCGGGAGGCGTGGGCGGGGTCGTCGTTGTTCGCGGAGGTCGCCTTGATGGCGTCGAAGCAGGCCACCGTGATCGGGGAGATCGGCGAGTCCGACGCGCCGGCGACGCAGACGTCGGCGCGGCCCTCCTCGATGGTGTGGAAGGCGTAACCGATGGCGTCGAGGCCGGAGGTGCAGCCCGTCGAGACGGTCTGCACCGGGCCGTGCGCCCCGATCTGCTCCGCCACCGCCGACGCCAGCGAACTGGGCGAGAAGGCGCGGTGCAGATGCGGTCCGGCCGGCCGGTGGTCCACGTCCCAGCGGCGGCCGGACTGGCTGACCGCCACGTAGTCGTGCTCCAGGCGCGTGGTGCCGCCGACCGCGGTGCCCAGGGACACCCCGATCCGCCACGGGTCCTCCCGCGCCACGTCCAGGCCGGCCTCCCGCAGCGCCTCCGCCGCGGCGACCAGCGCGAACTGCACGTACCGGTCCGACTTGGCCACCTGTTCCTCGCTCAGCCCGTGCTCGGCCGGATCGAAGTCGCACTCGGCGGCGATCCGGGACCGGAAGCCGGTCGGGTCGAAGAGGGTGATCCCGCGGGTGGCCGTCCGCCCGGCGGAGAGCAGGTCCCAGAAGGCCGGGATGCCCACGCCGCCCGGGGCGACGATGCCGACACCGGTGACCGCCACGCGGCGGGTCATGACACCGGCTCCGTCCGTTCCGGTGGGGCGGCCGGTGTGCTCTGCTCGGCCGCCTCGCCCTCCGTGTCGACGTGGCCCAGCTCCGGGCGCGGGGCCAGCGGGCCGAGGTGGAAGACCATCCGGGCCTCGATGTCGCCGACGTTGCGGAAGCGGTGCCGCATGTAGGGCGGGATCATCAGCCCCTGGTCCGGCCGGAGCGCGAAGGTCTCGCCGTCGAGGTCGACCTCCAGGGCGCCCTGGACGACGTAGACGAACTCCTCGGAGTACGGGTGGTAGTGCTCCCCGATGCGCTCGCCGGGCTGAACGAGTGCCATGCCCATGAAGCCGCTCGTGGCGCCCACCACGCTGGGTGTCAGCATCGCGCGCAGATCACCTCCGCGCCGGCGGTTGGGCTGGGTCTCGCTGAGGTCCACGATGCGTGGGCGGTGCGTGGTCATGGCTGATTCCTCCAGTGGCGTGCTGCCGGCGGATGGGGGTGGTGCGGCCCGGCGACGGCCTGACGGCCGGCCGGTCGGCGACCGGGGCGGTCAGGCGTCGTACGCCCGACGGTCGGTGATGAGGTCCATGTCGGCGCGGGCCAGGAAGTGGGCCAGCTCGCGGTCGGTGGTCAGACCGCCGGCCACGTCGCCGTCGAGCAGCCGCCGCAGCACGGCGAGCTTGCGGGGGCCACGGGCGCCGAGGGACACCAGCGGGTCGCGGTCGATGGGCGCCCGCAGGTCGACGAGGCGGACGACGATGTCGTCGCGCTGGAAGATCGTGCTGCCGTGCACCGGGGACGCCGGGTCGTCGGCGGTCTCCTCGTCCTGGCGGGCCAGCATCTTGGCCAGCGTCATGCCGAAGCCGGGCTTGGCCGGGTAGTACAGCGCGTGCCGGGACAGGGCCTCGGGGTCCTCGGACTCGGGACCGCCGGCCGCCACGTGGTGCACCGCCGGCAGGGCGGCGCGGGTGAAGAACACCCGGGCGGAATCGGGGTCGTTGAGGTCCCGGTCCTGTTCCAGGTAGGGGTTGATGGCCTCCTCGACGGCCCGGACCTCGGGCTGCTGGGAGACGTGGCGCAGTGCCGCGATGAGGTCGCCCTGCACCTCGATGGCCCGCACGACGCGGTTGCCGTACATGAACAGCGAGGTGCGGCGCAGCCGGGTCCGGTCGTCGACCCGCGCCGCCGGCGAGGTGTAGCCGGAGAGGATGTCGGCCACCGTCGATTCGCTGCCCGGCTTCACGGTGAAGGTGAGGGCGTGCCGCACGACGCCGTCCCCGACCCGGGGGTTCGCCTGGAGCCGGCTCTTGGCGGGCTCGGGGGCCCGGACGGCGACGTTGGAGGTCTCGCGCAGGACGCTGAAGCGCAGGGAGCGGGTGTCGCGCACGCAGCTGTGCAGCGGCTGGACCATCTTGACGTGCTCCTCGCTGTTGACCCAGGCGAGGAAGGGCGGGGCGCTCTCCCACTCACTGGTGATCAGCCACTGCGAGGGGTTCTCGATGGACTGGCACAGCTGGTCGCTGATGTGCCCGGGCACGGAGGCCACCTGGTTGCGCAGCTGTTCGTAGGCTTCCAGGAACTGCTGCTGAGCTCCTTCCTCCAGGTCCAGCATGAGCACGACCCGGAGCTTGGAGCCGTCGAAGGCGGACTGCGATATTCGTTCCGACAGCGTTGTCATCGTCTACGCATCTCCTTCAGGGCACGAGGCCCCTGTGGTGCGTCGTCAGTTCCGGCGCGCTCCGGGTGTTGCCGGTGCCTTCCGATTACTCCCGATGCGCTCCGGTCGACTGAGCCGGATGGGCGGACCTCCGGCCCGGCGTGTCGCGGGGGCGGTCCGGATTCGATCGTGGCCAAGACCCACGGTCGGCGCGAGATGTGTGAGCCATGCAGGTGAACCGTGATGGAAGGGGCGACGGGCCGGGCATGCGTTGCTCCATCTCCCGTACACGCCGCTGCAGCTGGAGCACGCACATGAATCCCAAGGTCGAGGACCGGGTGCCGGTACTCATCGTGGGCGGGTCCCTGGTGGGTCTGTCCGCCTCGCTGTTCCTGGGACGCCTGGGTGTCCCGCACGTCCTGGTGGAGAAGCACGCGGACACCTCACGGCATCCACGCGGACGGGGGAACAACGTCCGCACGATGGAGCTGTACCGGGTTGCCGGCGCCGAGGAACGGATCCGTGCGGCCGCCTCGGTGCTGGCCGACAACCACGGCATCCTCCAGGCCCGTTCGCTGACCGGTGACGAGCAGGAGTGGCTGTTCCGCGAGATCGACCCGGGCGGCGCACTGGCCAAGTTCAGCCCGTCCGCCTGGTGTCTGTGCAGCCAGAACGACCTGGAGCCGGAGCTGCTGCGGTGCGCCCGCGAACTCGGCGGCGACCTGCGGTTCAGCACCGAGCTGCTCAGCTGCGACCAGGACGCCGACGGAGTGACCGCGGTGGTCAAGGCCCGGGACACCGGTGAGCACGCCACCCTCCGCGCCGATTACCTGATCGCCGCGGACGGCCCCCGCAGCCCGGTGCGGGAGCGGCTGGGCATCGGCCAGACGGGCCCCGGGGACCTCTTCCACAACGTCAGCATCACCTTCCGCGCCCCCGAGCTGGCGGACGCGGTCGGCGACCGGCGCTTCATCGCCTGCTACCTGACCGATCCGGAGGCCGACGGCGCGCTGCTGCCGGTGGACAACGTCGAGCAGTGGGTCTTCCACGCGCCCTGGCACCCCGACCGGGGCGAGAGCCTGGAGGACTTCACCGACGAGCGGTGCGTCGAGCACATCCGGCGGGCAACGGGCGTGCCCGGAATGGCGGTTGAGATCACCGGCAAGGCACCCTGGCACGCCGCGGAGCGGGTCGCCGAGCGGTACTCCGCGGGCCGGATCTTCCTCGCCGGCGACTCCGCCCACGAGATGTCCCCCACCGGGGCGTTCGGCTCGAACACCGGCATCCAGGACGCGCACAACCTCGCCTGGAAGCTCGCCGCCGTCCTCGACGGGGCCGCGTCGCCGGCCCTGCTGGACACCTACGAGGAGGAGCGCCGGCCGGTCGCCCAGGTCACCAGCGCCCGCGCCTCCGCCCGGTCCGCCGAGCACAGCCACCCCGGCTACGACCCGGCGCCCGCCGGCGGCGGCCGGCAGCGCGGAGTGCTGACCGTGGCCCTCGGCTACTGCTACCCGCGGGGCGCGGTCCTCGGCGCCGACCCCGACCTGCCGGTCGTCCCCGAGCGGATGCGGCTGACCGGCGAGCCGGGCACCCGGGCCCCGCACCTGTGGCTGCACGCGGACGGCACGCGGCGCTCCACCCTGGACCTCTACGAGCGGTCGTTCGTCCTGCTGACCGGGACCGAGGACGGCAAGGCGTGGCGCGGCGCGGCGGAGGCCGCCGCGGCGCACTGGTCGGTCCGGCTGGAGCACTACCGGATCGGCATCGGCGTCGACGCCGACCTGATCCCGGAGGACGGCGCCGACTGGGCCGAGGTGCACGGGACGGCGCCGGAGGGCGCGGTGCTGGTGCGGCCGGACGGCTTCGTGGCGTGGCGCGCGGACGGCCGGGTGGCCGACCCGGAGGGGGCGCTGCGGGAGGTCCTGGGCGGTCTGCTCCGCCGGGCCTGATCCGCTCGCCCCACCCAGGGGCCGGCGGGGCGTGCACCGCCCCGCCGGCCCCTGGAACGTATCTTCTGACCGTCACCGCCCCAGGGGCATCTGGTGTGCGCCCCGGCCCGGTCCCGCAACTCACCGGGCGAATTGGTGTTAGGTCCGGGCATGGACGTCAAGAAGACCCCGGGCCATCCCTTCCAGCGCGTCTCGGTGCCGCAGCAACCGCCCCGACTGCCGCCGCCGGCCGCCCGGCGCCCGGTCGAGGAGGACACCCCGATCTTCGACCAGCTGCTCAGGGAGTGGCGGGCCGGGGCGCTGCGGCCGGTGGCCACCTGGCCGGTCGACGACGTCGGGAAGAGCAGACCGGGGACGGTTGTTGGGGCCGATGACGGACGGCCCCGTCCGCGGAACCGCATGGAGGAACCCCCGCATGAGCCTGTACGACATCCCGCTGCGCACCCTGACCGGTGAGCCCGCGTCCCTCGCCGACTACCGGGGCAAGGCCCTGCTGGTGGTGAACGTGGCGTCCAAGTGCGGGCTGACCCCGCAGTACACGGGGCTGGAGCGGCTCCAGCAGCGGTTCGCCGACCGCGGTTTCAGCGTCCTGGGCTTCCCCAGCAACCAGTTCGCCGGCCAGGAGCCCGGCACGGCCGAGGAGATCGCCACGTTCTGCTCGGCGACGTACGGCGTCAGCTTCCCGCTGTTCGAGAAGACCGACGTCAACGGCGAGCAGCGGCACCCGCTGTACGCCGAGCTGTCCGGCACCACGGACGCCGAAGGGGCGGCCGGCGATGTCCAGTGGAACTTCGAAAAATTCGTGATCGACGCCTCGGGCGCGGTGGCCGGCCGCTTCCGGCCGCGGACGGAGCCGGAGGCGCCGGAGCTGGTCGCGGCGATCGAGGCGGCGTTGCCGGCCTGATCGGCGAGGGCCTCACCTGGTGACCCGCCCACCGGACGCTCGGGCCGGTGGGCGGCACCGGCCCGACCCGGGTGGTCCGGTGCTCGCCCGATGTCCCGGTTCTGGACGAATTAGACTGGTCGCAGCCGTTCCGCGCCCGTTCCCGCCAGCCCCGAAGCAGCCGCCATGCCGCAGTCACCGCAGCTCCCCGAGCCGACCGACCCGCACGATGGTGCCGCGGCGGAGGGCACCGCGGCGGAGCTTGCGGAGCGGACGGCGCAGAGCCTGCGGGAGGTGGCCGGCGGCCCGTTGTCGCGGCTGCCGCAGCTGCTGGAGGCGATGGTCGCGATCGGTTCGGACCTGGACGTGCACCGGGTGCTGCACCGGATCGCCGAGACCGCGGGGTCGCTGACCGGCGCCCGTTACGCCGCCGTGGAGGTGCTCGACGAGGACGGCGAGGGGCTGCGCGACCGGATCGTCCACGGCAGTGCGCCCGAGGGCCGGTCCGCGGCGGCGGGCACGCTCCGGGTGCCGATCAAGGTGCGGGGCGAACTGTTCGGCAGCCTCGTCCTGGCGAGGAAACCGGACGGTGCGGCGCCCGGTGCCGCGGCGGGTGCCGGGCGGTTCGGCGAGGTGGACCTGCAACTGGTGCGGGTGCTGGCCACCGAGGCCGGGATCGCGATGGGCAACGCCCGGATGCACGCCGCTGCCCGACAGCGCAGCCGTTGGATCGACGGCGCGGCGTCGGTGACCACGGCGCTGCTGGCCGGGCCGGAGACCGGCTCCGCGAAGGAGCACGCGCTGACCGTGGTCGCCGAGAAGGGCCGGGAGCTGGCCGAGGCCGGGACCGGGGCGGTGCTGCTGCCGCAGGCCGGCGGCGGGATGGAGGTGGTGGCGATCTCCACGGTGCTGTCCGAGGCGGTGCGGGCCGAGACGTACGGGGGCACGATCCCGGCGGAGAGCCCGGTGCTGCACCAGATCCACGCCGGGCTGGCGGTCTTCTCCGACGACTTCGCGGGCGACCCCCGCTCGATCTCCCCGCTCTCCCGCCATTACGGGCCGACGATGCTGCTGCCGCTGCGCGGCGGCGGCCGGGTGCTGGGCGCGCTCGCGCTGTGCCGGGCCTCCGGCGGGCCGCGCTTCACGCATCTGGAGCGGACGTTGGGCACCCAGTTCGCGTCGCAGGCGGCGTTGGCACTGGTCCTGGCCGACCGGCACCGGGACCGGGAGCGGCTCGCGGTCTACGAGGACCGCGACCGGATCGCCCGCGACCTGCACGACCTGGTGATCCAGCGACTGTTCGCCACCGGGATGCTGCTGGAGAGCGCCCAGCGCACGGCCGTCCTCCCGGAGGTCAAGGACGGCGTGGGGCAGGCGGTGGACGAGTTGGAGGCGACGGTCCAGGAGATCCGCACCGCGATCATCGCGCTCCAGCAGGGGCCGCCGGAGGCACCGGCCGGGCCGCGCACCCGGATCCTGCGGGAGGCCGGCGCGGCCACGACGGCGCTGGGCAACCGGCCGTCGGTGCAGTTCGTCGGGCCGGTGGACGCCCGGGTCGGCCCGGAGTGCGCCCGGGCGCTGGTGGCCGCGGTCGGGCGGGCGCTGACGGAGGTGGCGGGGGCGGCGAGCGCGGCGCGGGTCGTGGTGGACGCCACCGTCACGCTGGCGAACGGCGAGGACGGCGTGCGGCTGACGGTGACCGGCGGGGACGGCGACGGCGGGCCGACCGCACCGGTGCTCTGGGAACGCCCCCTGCTGCCGTAGGAACTCCCTTTTCACTGGCCCATGTTGGCTACGATCAGCGTCTGGTGGGCGTCCGGACGGCCGTTCCTGGGGGCCGGTCTCGGCGGGCCGGCCGGGGACCGGAGGCGCGTTCCGGGTACCCCCTCGGGGTGACGGTGGCCGGGCCGAACCGGAATGCCTTGACCTCAAGATTGGTTGAGGTTCTAGGTTCTTTCTTGTCGCCGGTCACGCACGGCGATCTCGTGACGACCGGCACTCAGGAGGCCGCGATGGACATGGAAGTCACCGCCTGGCATTCGCTGCACAGCACGATGACCGCACAGCAGGGCAAGCGCCGCCTCTCCCGGGGGACGCTGCGCCGGATCGCGGCCTTCGCCCGGCCGCACCGCCGGATGCTGGTGTGGTTCCTGGTGCTGAGCACCGTCACCGCGCTGCTCGCGGTGGCCACCCCGCTGCTCGCCGGGCGGGTGGTCGACGCGATCGTCGGCGGCGGATCGACCCGGCTGGTCCTACAGCTCTCCGGACTGATCGCGGCCATCGCCCTGGCCGAGGCCGGACTGGGGCTGCTGACCCGCTGGCTGTCGGCGAGCATCGGCGAAGGGCTCATCCTCGACCTGCGCACCACGGTCTACGACCACGTCCAACGGATGCCGATCGCCTTCTTCACCCGCACCCGCACCGGGGCACTGGTCAGCCGGCTCAACAACGACGTGATCGGCGCCCAGCGGGCATTCAGCGACACCCTGTCCGGCGTGGTCAGCAACATCGTGACGCTGCTGCTCACGCTGGGCGTGATGCTCACGCTGTCCTGGCAGATCACGCTGATCGCGCTGGTGCTGCTGCCGGTGTTCGTGCTGCCCGCCCGTCTGGTGGGGCGGCGGCTGGCGGCGCTCCGGCGGGAGGGCGCCGACCACAACGCCGCGATGGGGACCCAGATGACCGAGCGGTTCTCCGCGCCCGGCGCGACCCTGGTGAAGCTGATGGGCCGGCCGGCGCGCGAGTCCGCGGAGTTCGCCGCCCGGGCCCGTCGGGTGCGCGACATCGGCGTCCGCTCCGCGATGGTGCAGACGTACTTCGTCACCGCGCTCACCCTGGTCTCCGCGCTGGCGCTGGCCGTGGTGTACGGGCTGGGCGGGTTCCTGGCCCTGCGCGGCCAGTTGGAGCCGGGCGCGATCGTCTCGCTGGCCCTGCTGCTCACCCGGCTGTACGCCCCGTTGACCGCGCTGTCCGGCGCACACATCGAGGTGATGAGCGCGCTGGTCAGCTTCGAGCGGGTCTTCGAGGTACTGGACCTCAAGCCGCTGATCACCGAGCGGCCGGACGCCCGGCCGGTGCCGGAGGGCCCGGTGTCGGTGGAGTTCGACGCGGTGCGGTTCGGCTACCCGTCCGCCGACAAGGTGTCGCTGGCCTCCCTGGAGGAGGTCGCCACCCTCGACACCCGGGGCGGCGAAGAGGTCCTGCACGACGTGTCGTTCCGCGCCGAACCAGGCCAGATGGTGGCCCTGGTCGGCTCCTCGGGCGCCGGCAAGTCGACCATCGCCCAGCTGCTGCCGCGACTGTACGACCCGGATTCCGGCGCGGTCCGACTGGCCGGCGTGGATGTCCGCGACCTGACTGCCGCCTCGCTGCGGGGCGCCCTGGGCATGGTCACCCAGGACGGCCACCTCTTCCACGAGTCGATCCGGCAGAACCTGCTGCTGGCCGCCCCCGAGGCCGCCGAGGACGAGCTGTGGGACGCGCTGCGCCGGGCCCGCCTGGACGCGCTGATCGCCTCACTGCCCGACGGGTTGGACACTGTCGTCGGCGAGCGCGGCTACCGGCTCTCCGGTGGTGAGCGGCAACGGCTGACCATCGCCCGGCTGCTGCTGGCCCACCCCCGGGTGGTGATCCTCGACGAGGCCACCGCCCACCTGGACAACACCTCGGAAGCGGCCGTCCAGGAGGCGCTCACCGAGGCGCTGGAAGGACGGACCGCGCTGGTGATCGCGCACCGGCTGTCGACCGTCCGGGCCGCCGACCTGATCCTGGTGGTCGAGGGCGGTCGGATCGTCGAGCGCGGCACGCACGACACACTGCTGGCGGCGGACGGACGGTACGCCGAGCTGTACCGGACGCAGTTCGCCGACGCGCCGTCCCAGGCTGCCGGCACCGCGGCCGCGGTGGACTCGCCGGAGGTCGGCGGCGGCGCACCGGACGCCGACCCGGACCTGTCCGCCGAACCGTCGCTGGTGAACTGAACCCCCCGCCCTCAGCGAGCGCCGGCCCCCGTCCCCGTGGACGGGGGCCGCGGCGCACCCGGACCGGCGACGGCAGGACGGGTGCACGAGAAGTGGCGGAGCCGCCGACGCCTGACAACCCTTGAACGTGGCAAGAGATATCCACGGGACACCACGGCAGGCACGGGGACCGACACGGCGAGAGGGAGCCCGGATGGACGTACCGCTCGGCCACCGGACGCACCGGTGCGGCTCCCTCTGGACGCGCGGCCCGGCCGCCGTGCTCGCCGGTGCGGTGCCCGCCCTCGCCTTCCCCGCGCCGTCCTGGTGGTGGCTGGCCTACGTGGCACTGGTGCCGTGGTTGCTGCTGGTCCGGTCGGCGCGGACCGCCCGGCGGGCGGCGCTGTACGGCTGGTGGGGCGGCGCCGGGTTCATGGTGGCGGTGCACCACTGGCTGCTGCCGAGCCTGCACGTCTTCATCGTGGTGCTGGCACTGCTGCTGGGTGCGCTGTGGGCGCCCTGGGGCGTGCTGGTGCGGGCGCTGCTGGGCGGCCGGCCCGGCCCGGGCCGGGCGGCCGCCGCGCTGGTGCTGGTGCCGTCCGGCTGGCTGATGGTCGAACTGGTGCGGTCCTGGCAGTACTTGGGCGGTCCCTGGGGGCTGCTGGGCGCCAGCCAGTGGCAGGTGCCGCCGGCCCTGCGGCTGGCGTCGCTCGGCGGCGTGTGGCTGGTCAGCCTGCTGATCGTGGCGGTGAACACCGCACTGGCCGGGCTGCTCGCCGTCCCGACCGCCCGGCGCCCCGCCGTCGCGGGACTGCTGGTGTGCGCGCTGGCCGGTACCGCGGTCTGGCTGTGGGCGCCGCTCCCCCGGCCCGCCGGGACGGTGCGGATCGCGGTCGTCCAGCCGGGTCCGACCGGCACCCCCACCCAACGGCTGGCCCGCAGCGCGGCGCTCACCGCGGCGCTGGCCGGCCGCGGGGTGCGCCTGGTCGTGTGGGGCGAGAGCAGCCTCTACCAGGACCCGGCGGACCACCCGGCGCTCGCCGCCCGATTGGCCGCGCTCTCCCGGCGCACCGGCGCCGACCTGCTGGTGAACGCCGACGCACCGGGCTCCGACGGTGCCGGCATCGCCAAGAGCGCGGTGCTCATCGGCCCGGACGGCCCGACCGGGGACCGCTACGCGAAGATGCGGCTGGTGCCCTTCGGCGAGTACATACCGGCCCGGTCCGTGCTGGGTTGGGCGACGAAGGTGGGCAAGGCGGCCACCAGCGACCGACGGCGCGGCACCCACCAGGTCGTGATGGCGGTCCCCACCGCGGCCGGGCTGCGGATCGGCCCGCTGGTCTGCTTCGAGACGGCGTTCCCGGACATGAGCCGTCATCTGGCCGCCGAGGGGGCCCAGGTGCTGGTCGCCCAGTCCTCCACGGCGACGTTCCAGGACAGCTGGGCACCGGCGCAGCACGCCTCCCTGGGCGCCCTGCGGGCCGCGGAGACCTGGCGCCCCATGGTGCACGCCACCCTCACCGGCGTCAGCGCGGCCTACGGCCCGCGGGGCGAACCGCTCGGCACACGCCTGAGCACCGACCGCAGCGCCGCCGCCGTCTACGACCTCCCGCTGGCCAGCGGCACCAGCCCGTACACCCGGTGGGGCGACTGGGCGGTCTACGGGGCGATCGCCGCCCTCCTCGCCTACGGCCTCACCGAAGCGGGCCGACCCTACGGGCGGCGGAGGGCCGACCGCTCCGGGGGCACCGAGGTGGACACCGAGCGGGAGGCCGGGGCCGGGCGACGGTGACGGCGCGGTGGGACGCGTCGTGCATGTGAGCACGTCCGGCCGGACGGCTTCCGCCCGGCCCGGGCAACACCCGGGAGACGTGCCCGACCTGGTCGCTGCCGTGCCGACGGGCCGCCGGTTCCCGTCCCCGCGGCGCTGGACGCTCGCCAGCACTTCCACGGCTGCGCAGCTGCAACACTCCATGGCGTCGAGGACGGTGAACCCGTCACCGGACAGCTGCTCCACAGCACAGCAGAGATCGACCTGCGGCTTTGCGGTGTGCTCCCAGTTCGATGTGGTGCAGATCGGATCACCCTGATCGTCGACGTGCACCTCATTGCGAGGGGCAGGGCCTACCAAGCCGCGACACCCTCCATCCACCCCGGCGAGCGTGATCAGAAGCGGGCTGGATGCCGGTCTTCAGGCTCTCTTCGTTCATGGACCGGTGCGCAGGCGGTACTCGACGGGCAGGAGCGCCACGAGGGCAAAGGCGACGGCGGCCGAGCGCCGGAATGCTCACCAGGGTGAGCCCCGCTCCCGCCCCTGCCCCTGCCCCTGCCCCTGCCCAGCGATCGGAGAGGCGGGTGCCAACCGTGCAACCGTGCCGCACTGTGCCTCCGATTGGCCGACGGTTTCGGGGGTGGTCTGACTGATCCGAATCGGGCCGAAGTGCGAGGCCGCACACCGCCTTGGCGTCGTGCCTGGGAAGCCGGAAGGGTTGGGCTCACCGGCCGGCGCGGGACCGGACTTCGACCGCTCCTCTTCGGTACGGACCCGGTTGGTGCGGGTCGACGGCCCCGCGCCGGCGGTACGTCATTCTCCGAAGGGACGCCAGTCGCTCGCCTGCCGGACAGCTGCTCGCGAACCGCACCACCAGGTGACGAGGGCCAGGACAGCGAGTGCGCCAGACGTAGTGGCGAGGACGTTGTTCGAGAGCTCAACTCCGTCGGCGGGCCTCTCCTGGGGAGCCGCCAGCCAGCTTGCGGCTATCACACTGGTGACGACGGAGGCCAGCAGTGGCACCAACAAGGTCCAGGCGGCTGTCGAGTAGTAGATGCTCCGCTGTCCGGTGAGCACGCTCACGGGCGCGATCTTCCGGCTGAAGCGCAGGAACTCCGCCAGGTTGGCCATGGCAACGGCCAGGGCAACGATGAGCACTCCGGGTACGCCGAAGAACAGCACCCACTTGCCGTGTGCGACGGATTCTCTGGCACCGACCAGCCATCCTGCCCCGGGGGTGTCGACAGTCGCCGAAGAGACCGGCAGCTCGTCCCGAAGCAGTTGTTTGATCTGTTTCTCGGGCAGGTCCTCGCCGTCAGCGGAGACGAGAACGAGGGTTTTGGGGGCCGTGGACGAGCGAGTGGTGAGTACGGGGGCCTGTTGCACCTCAACTTGATCGACTACGGGGCTGACCCAACGCAAGGTTTCCAGCAACCGTTGGTCCATGCGCTGTGCCGGGGTGATCGCGTGCTGGGGTGAACAGGTGAGCTGCAGTGCGCGCAAGGCGCGGCACGGACCTTGGATGCGGGCTGGTGCCGAGGAGCTGGGGTTGCTCGGCCGGGAGACCGCAAGCGTCTCCACTCCCTCGGGGAGTTGCCGGAGCACGCCATCCACCTGACTTCGGGAAAGCCGGTCAGAGATGCTCATCAGGAGCACGCTATGGCCGACGCGCGCTGCCGTCGCCTGCGCCGCCTGCGCGCTCGTCCCGAATTGCGCGTTCTTCAACTGGACTTGGCTCACCAGCACCAAGGCGATGCTGATCCCCGCTACCAAGCGCGCGGTCGCTCCGGGGTGTGCCGCGATATGCCGGCCGGAGACCAAGGCCCCGACGGCTCCGGTACGCCGTGACCATCGGGACAGCTGCGGCCCCACCGCCGCGGCGCAGACGGCAACTGCACAGGGCAAGGTCGCCATCACCGCCACAACGCCGGTGTTGTAGAGCTTCATCCTCAGGTCGGCGGAGTGGGAGGGGTCCAGCTGAGCCGGTCCCCACACGGTGGCGAAGAGGAGGATGGGGCAGGCCAGCGCCGCCCATTGAAGCGCATGACTGTTGCTGGCGGCGAGCCGAGTCGAGCGAGACTTCCTTCGTGCTGCCGGGCGATGCACGACGCATGCGAGAAGGAGCATTCCGGCTGCGGACGCGAGGCCGGTCAGCGCGATCGTCCCAGCCCGCTGTCGCAGGTCGGAAGACGACAACCAGTAGTCGATCCAGGGCAGCCGAACGTTCCCCAGGACGGCCACGGACAACGCAGGCAGTGCGCCGAGAACAGCACCGGCCATCACTGGCCCCGCTGCCTCACCGAAATTGAGCAGAGCACGATGACGCCAGCGACCACCCAACGCACTCACGAGCGCGGCTCGCTTGTCCCGTCCCGCGGAGCCCATGCGCAACGCAACGACAGCGAGCACCGCGGCGGGCAGCAGGATCAGGTAAAGGGCCGTCAAGAACTTGCCGCGGTCAGCGATGAATCGCACGTCGCCAGTCGGCATCCCGCGGTCTCCGAAACCGACGATGGGGAATGCGCTCTGCTTGTCGAGTTGTCGATCCGTGGGGTTGACGTAGGCGTATCGCTCACCAGGGCTGGCGAGGCCCTCGTCACGGATCGTTCCAACTGCACTGCCGTATCTGTTCAGAGCGCCTTCTGCCTGCAAGAGGCGCGTCAACTTCGGCGACAAGAGCGCCTCACCGGGCGCGGGCCAACGGTCAATGCCCGGCGGCAGTTCCATATGAGGGGATAGCGGGCGAACATAGACCAGGCTGAACTGCCGACCTTCGATCTCGTCGAAAGCGGGTTTCGCCAACGCGGTGACGGGCCGCGTCGGAAAGGCATCGTGGAATTGTGGGCTTCGGTCTGCTGTCCGCTGCTCGATTCCGTCGTATGCGGCGTACGATGCCACGACCGTGGTCAGCCCGAGTGCCAGTACGGCAGTGGCCAGCAACAGCGCGACCGCCCGCACCCGACCACCGCCAGCCCGCTTCCCGGCGGCCTGCCCCATCCGCAACAACTGCCACGAAAGCGCGTTGCCCTTCATGAACGGCCTCCCGGCATGCGCTGGACGAGGGCCGCATCCATGAACTCGAAACAGCGGTCGGCCCGTTCCGCGACCTCAACGTCATGCGTCACCACCACGAGAGCGCAGCCCCAGCGTCGCGGGACGTCGAAAAGCAACTCGGCAACGGCGTCCCGAGTTGCGCGATCGAGTGCGCCCGTTGGCTCGTCCGCCAGCAGGACGGCCGGCTTATTGATCAGGGCTCGTGCCACGGCAGCGCGCTGACGCTCACCACCCGAAAGCTGACCGGTCGGAACACCGTTGCGGGGAACACCAAGGTCACGGAGAAGGCTCTCCGCCCGCTCATAGGCCTCTCCGGTCGGCACCCCACCCAACAGGGCCGCGAGAGCCACGTTTTCCACCGGTGTCAGTTCCGGCAGAAGCTCGCCGAATTGGAACACCACACCCATATGACGGCTGCGGTGACGCTCCAAGGAACGCTGCCTCATCCGGACAACGTCCTGACCCACTACCTCGACTCGCCCTTGCGACGGCCGGATCAGTCCCAAGATGCAACCTAGCAGCGTGCTCTTCCCGCTGCCGCTGGGGCCGACTATGGCTGCCGACTCACCTGCTGCGACCTGCAGATTCAATCCAGCCAGCAGTACGCGATCAGCTATCGCGTAGTGAAGCCCGCTGATACTCAATACACGCTCGTCAACACGTGCACCGTTGCCTTGCCCCACTGGTCTCTCCACTTCCCGCTCACAGCACAGGCAGGGCGGGCGGCTTACAACGCCGTGCCCACCCTGCCGTTTTCACCAGCTACGACCGCGCGACCCACGGGTTACGCGGTGCACGGTGAAAATCAGCCGCGGATTTCCCAGCGGCCGCACTCGTCGTCGTTGTCCTTCACCCACGTGCAGGCCCGCAAGTCGGTTACCCGTCCGCCGATACCGCTGTACGTGATGCTGCGCGGACCGCCCTTGTTCCACAGCGTGTAGTAGCTGCCGGGGTCCGTAGTGCGGTAGTAGTTGGCGAAGCCTATGTCGCGAGCACTGTGGAGCATCACCGCGACCTGGGTGTCCTTCTTCTGACTCCATGCTCCGACCTTGCCGCCGGGCGAGTAGCTCTCGAACGCGGCAACGGCCGGTGACGCCCCCACCAATGCGGATCCCGCAACGGCGAGCCCGACAATCGTCTTCTTCATCATGGTCCTGGTTCCTGCCCCGAGAGATTCGGTACCTGCGTGAGTGGTGTCGGTGCCTGAGCGCCTGGAAAGCGAGAGCTCTGGTCGCTCAGAGCATCAGCCGCGGACTTCCCACCTGCTGCACTCGTCGTCGTTGTCCGGAACCCAGTTGCAGGTACGCAGGTCAGTTACACGGCCACCGATGCCGCCGTAAGCGATGTTGTTGACGATCCCCGACTTGTTCCACAGCGTGTAGTAGCTGCCCGAGTCGGTCGTGCGGTAATAGTCGGCGTGCGCCTTGATGCCTCTACTGTGGATCATCACTGCGACTTGGGCGTCCTTCTTCTGGGTCCACGATCCCGCCTTGCCGCCGGGCGAGTAGCTCTCGTACGCGGCAACAGCCGGCGATGCCCCCATCAGCGCCACTCCGGCAACGACACACCCCACGATCGCCTTCTTCATCACCAAAGGTCCCTCCCTCACCAAAGACGCCGTTCCGGCGCCATGCCTCGCGATCTCGGCAAAAGGTATATAAGCAGAAATGATCTTGGCAAACTGGCGAAGTTGCCACCGAGAGGGCGAAGTCGGACTGCATCGCCATTGCCGGTTTTAGGCACTTCGTGGCAGGAGCCTTGCGGGCATCCGGACGACGTGCGGCCGCCTTCGACTGGAGCCGGTCGCCCAGCGGCTGCGCCCAGAAGGGGGTACGCGTACAAGGGAAGCCGCAGCAGTGGGCCCTGCACCCCCTTGCGCTGTCGCCACTCGAGACCGCACACGGCCCCGGTTCCCGCAGCACCATGACAGGGTCTTTATCGACTGCTGGGATGGGCACTCCGAGGGGCCTCGGCTAGCGGAGAGCGCGGCCCATGTGCCCGAAGCGACCGAGACCACGACGAAATCCGCGGAGACGGCCGCCTCGACGACGGTGACGCACTGGGCCGACGAGCCCACCAACCCGTCCGGAAACGCGGCACGGGATATCGCCCCGGCCGTCCGGGGAACTCGTGGCGCCGGCGCCCCGTGGCCCTGGCAGCTGCAGGCACGGACTGCACGCACCGGCCGTCGACGCCAACGCGTCGGCTGGGACGGCCGGCAACTCGACCGGCCGCGAAGAAATCAACCGTCAGGGGACGACGACCAGGCCCCGCCCTCACCCCCCGTGCGTCGCCTCGCGGACGATGTGCTCGCAGAGTTCGTGGGTCTTCAGGGCGTCGGCGGCGCTCACGGTCTCGCCGGCGCGGACCGCGTCGAGGAACGCGAGCACGACCTGCTCGATGCCGCGCTGTCGGGCGACCGGCTCCCAGTCGCCGCGCCGTCGGACGGTGGGCTGCCCCTTGTGGTCGATGACCTCCGCGAGGTTCACGACCTCGCGCTTGGTGTCCCCTCCGGACACTTCGAGGCGTTCCTCGGCCGAACCGCTGCGGCGGTTCATGATGCCGATCGCGGTGAACCCGTCGTGCCCGGACAGGCGCCCGTCGCCGGAGAGTTGGAGCACCACCTGGTCCATCAGTCCGTCCCGGACCCGGGCCCGGACGTCGACGTGGTCGATCTCGCCCGGCGCGAGGAACCGCAGGGTGTCCACGACATGGATGAAGTCGTCCAGGACGAGCGTGCGCGGATCCTCGGGCAGGCCGGTGCGGTTCTTCTGCATCAGGATCAGCTCGCGGGGGTGCTCGCGGCACTGCGCGTAGCCGGGGGCGTGGCGGCGGTTGAAGCCGACGGCCAGGCTGACGCCGCGCTGCTCGGCGAGGGCGACGATCCGCCGGGTGTCGGCGAGGTCGTAGGCGATCGGCTTGTCCACGTAGGTCGGCACCCCTGCCTCGATCAGCCGGGTCACGATCTCCGGGTGGGCGACCGTCGCGGCGTGCACGAAGACGGCGTCCGGGGCGACCGCCAGCAGCGAGTCGAGGTCGGCGTGGAGGTGCGAGGCGGTCAGCCGGTAGGCGTCGCCGGCCTGTTGGAGGGCGGCCGGGTTGCGGGTCTGCAGGTGCAGCTCGATCCCGGGCCGTGCGCCCAGCACGGGCAGGTACGCCTTCCGTGCGATGTCGCCGAGTCCGATGCAGCCGACCTTCACGCGTCTCTCCCTTGGTTCCACGGTCCCGGTGCCCGGGTATCGGGCGGCCGGGCGTCCGGTCATCGCAGCTTACGGGGCGGTCGGTGGCCGCCAGTCGGCGATGCCGTCCAGAGCGCGCAGCGCGAGGTCGGGGGCCAGCCGGGCGGTGGCCGCGACCAGGGCGCCGCGCAGTGCGCAGGCGGGTCGGGACCGCCAGGTGGTGAGCCGGCCGATCCGTCCCGACCGGCGGACCACGGCCGTGGTGCGGGGCAGCCGTTGCCGGGTGTAGGCGGCGAGCGCGGCGGGGAGGGTGGCGTCCGGTGCGGCCTCGTGGGCGAGGACCACGGCGTCCTCGACGGCCTGGCAGCCGCCCTGGCCGAGGTTGGGGGTCATCGGGTGCACCGCGTCGCCGAGCAGCGCGACCCGGCCGTGGTGGAAGGCGGGCGGCGGGGCGGCCGCGGCGTGCACGTCGTTGCGCAGGACGGCGTCCGGGCCGACGGCGCCGAGGAGTTCGGGGATCGGTCGGTGCCAGGAGCCGAACCGGCGCAGGAGTTCGGCGCGCTCGTCGGCGCCGGACCGTCCGCCGCCGGGCGGGACCGCCGCGGTGGCGTAGGCGTAGATCCGCCCGTCGTGCAGCGGCAGGGTGCCCCACAGGCCGCCCGGTCCCCAGGTCTCGTGCGCGGTGTCGGGTGCGGCCAGCCCCGCGGCACCGGCGGCGGGCACCACGAAGCGCCAGGTGGTGAAGCCGGCATAGCGGGGTGCGGGGTGGTCGGGGAAGAGCGCCCGGCGGGCGGCGGAGTGGATGCCGTCGGCGGCGACGACGAGGTCCGCGGTCAGGTCGGCGGACGCGCCGTCCGGGGCGGTGGTCCGCACCCGGGCCGGGCGGTCGTCGCGCAGCGGATCGCCGGGGTCCACGAGGGTGGCCGGGGTGCCGGTGCGGACCGCGGTGCCGGGCAGCCGTTCGACGAGCAGCGCGATGAGGTCGGCGCGGTGGGCGATGACGACCGGCCCGCCGAACCGCCGGACGGCGGCCGCGTTGTCCGTGCGGGCCAGGAGGCGTCCGTCGGGCCGGCGGATCTCGCCGGTCAGTTGTCGGGAGGCCATGGCGCGGACCGCGTCGCCCACGCCGATGGTGTCCAGGGCGCGCTGGGCGTTGGGGGCCAGTCCGATGCCGGCGCCGACCGGCTCCAGGGCGGCGGCCCGTTCCAGGACGGTGACCCGCCAGCCCCGCCGGTCCAGGGCCACCGCGGCGGTGAGCCCGCCGATCCCGCCGCCGATCACGATCGCGGTGCGCTGCCGCATGGTGCCGCCTCCCGGTAGTCGCGGACGGATGGCGTGCACCCCGACCCCGATGTGACTACATCTGTAGTGCCGAATGCCATGAGACTACACCTGTAGTGACCGTGGCGACAGGCGCACTACGGACGTAGTCAGCGTTGCTCGGCGCCACTAGGCTCACCTGCATGAACGTCCGCAAGGCCGCCGCTTCCCCCGACCCGCTCCCCCGCCAACGGCTGATCGCCGACACCGCGCTGGACCTGCTCGCCGAGCGCGGCATGCGGGGGCTGACCCACCGGGCCGTCGACGAGGCGGCCGGGCTGCCGCAGGGCTCCACGTCCAACCTCGCACGGACCCGGGCGGCGCTGCTGGAGGCCGCGGTGCGGCGGCTGGCCGACCGCGAGGCGGCGGTGCTCGCCCCGGACGCGTTGCTGGGCGCCGCGGACCCGACGGCCGCCGCCCCGGCAGCCCTGGCCGACGCCCTGGCGCGCGCCCTGCACCGCTACCTCTCGCACCACCGCGGGCTGCTGGTGGCCCGCTACGAACTGGCGCTGGAGGCCACCCGCCGACCGGAGCTGCGAAAGGTCTACGACCGGGCCGGCCGGACCTTCCGGGAGCCCGTGGTGGCGCTGCTGACGGCAGCCGGGTCCACCGCGCCGGAGCGGCACGCGCTGGCGCTGGTGGCCTGGTGTGACGGGGTGCTGTTCTCCTGCGTCGCGGGGCAGTTCCACGCCGCGCCGCCCACCCGGGGCGCGCTGCGCGCCTCGTGCGCGGAGGTGCTCGACGGGATGCTGCGGAACTGAGGCGGCGGCCCGCGCGGACGCCGCTACCTGGTGGCCCCGGGGGCGCCCTCGATCCGGAGTTCCAGGCGCACGATCGCGGCGGTGAGGCGTCGGCGGTGCTCGCCGTCGGCGAGGGACCGCACCGAGGCGCGGGCCCGCCGGAGCTGGGCACGGGCGTCCGCCGGGCGGTCGAGTCCGGCGTAGTCGGCCGCGAGGTTGAGGTGGAGCGCGGGGAAGAACGCCCGGAGCGCGGCGAACGGGTGGCGTGGGCCCGTGCCCCCGGCCGGTGCGGCGGCGGGCCGGGCCCGGACGGGCCGCTCCGTGACGAAGCCCTCAGCGGCCGCCAGGGCCCGCAGGTCCCAGTCCAGGGCGTCCCGGGGATCGTCCTGGGTGCCGGCCAAGTAGTGCGCGAGGGCGCAGCGGTGGAAGGCGTCGCCGCGCGGGCCGATCTCCTGCCAGAGCGCGGCGAGCCGGTTGCGGGCCTCCTCGCGGTCGCCGGCGCGGTGGAGCATGATCGCCTGACCGAGCCGGGTCAGCACGCCGTCCTCGGGCTCCGCCTCCGGCCGCTGCTCCACCACCGCGCACTTCCCGTCGTCGCTCGCCACCACCGGCTCCCCCGACGCTAACCGCCACCGGGACGCGCCGCGCGGCGTGCGCGACCTGCCGGGCGGCCGGTCAGCCCAGGTCGGGGATGCGCCAGTCGACCGGGGCGTGGCCCTGGGCGGCGATCGCCTCGTTGATCTGGGTGAAGGGACGGGAGCCGAAGAACTTCTTCGCGGAGAGCGGGGAGGGGTGGGCGCCCTGCACCACGGCGTGCCGCTCCTCGTCGATCAGCGGGAGCTTCTTCTTGGCGTAGTTGCCCCACAGGACGAAGACCGCCGGGTCGGGGCGGGAGGCGACGGCGCGGATCACCGCGTCGGTGACCTTCTCCCAGCCCTTGCCCTTGTGGGAGTTGGCCTCGCCCTCGCGGACCGTGAGCACGGCGTTGAGCAGCAGGACGCCCTGCTGGGCCCACGGCATCAGATAGCCGTTGTCCGGAACCGGGTGGCCGAGCTCCTCCTTCATCTCCTTGTAGATGTTCCGCAGCGACGGGGGCGTCTTGACCCCGGGCTGTACGGAGAAGCACAGGCCGTGCCCCTGGCCGGGGCCGTGGTACGGGTCCTGGCCGAGGACGAGCACCTTCACCTGGTCGTAGGGCGTGGCCTCCAGCGCCGCGAAGACCTGCTCGCGGGGCGGGTAGACCGGCCCCGCGGCCCGCTCCTGCTCGACGAAGTCGATCAGCTCCTTGAAGTAGGGCTTCTCCAACTCCTCGCCCAGGACCCCGCGCCAGGACTCGGGCAGCATGTCGGTGACCACGTCAACAACCTCCGGTGTGCGTTCCGTTCTCATCGGGAGAACCTACCGGCGACCACTGACAGTCCCCGAAACGGGCCGTCCGCCGACCCGCACGACAGCCTCCCCAACTCCTCAGGCGGTGTCCAGCCGGGCCCGCTGGTACGGGTCCAGGGCAAGGTCCAGCGCGGCCAGGCACTCGTCCAGCTGGGCCACCGAGCTGACCCCGAGCACCGGCACCACCGGCACCGGGCCGCCCATCAGCCACGCCAGCACCACCTGGTTCGCGGTGGCCCCGCACTCGGCCGCCACCTCGGCGAGCACCCGGCTGCGAACCACCGTCCCCGGGTGGTCGTAGCGCTCGGGGAGCGGTTTGTCGGGGCGGGTGTAGGCGCCCTCCATCAGGGGCGAGTAGCCCAGCAGGGTCAGGTCGGGGTGCGCGGCGGCGTAGTCGAGGAGTTCCTCGTCGGTCTCCCGTTGGAGGCCGGCCGCCGGCTCCGGGCGCGGCCGGAGGTAGGTGTGCCGCTGCTGCACGGCGCGGAAACCGGGCAGTCGGCGGGCGGCGGCGTGCTGTCGGGCCTCGGCGAGCCGCCAGGTCGCGTGGTTGCTGGCCCCCAGCGCGCCGACCCGGCCGTCCTGGACGCATCCGGCCAGCGCCTCGACGGTCTCGGCGAGCGGGACGGTGCGGTCCTCGACGTGCGCGTAGAAGAGGTCGACCCGCTCGGTGCCCAGGCGGCGCAGGCTGCCGTCGAGGGCGGTGCGCAGGGCGCGGGCGCCGAGCCCCTCGGCGTTGGCCGGCCAGTGGGGGCCGCGGGCCGGGTCGGGCCGGGCGCCGGCCTTGGTGGCGAGCACCGTGCGCTCGCGCGCGCGGCGGCTGCGCAACCACCGTCCGAGGACCGTCTCGCTCTCGTCGCCGGTCGCGCCGGGCACCCAGCAGGCGTAGTTGTTGGCGGTGTCGACGAACGTCCCGCCGGCGTCGGCGAAGCGGTCCAGGAGGGCGAACGCGGTCCGCTCGTCCACGGTGGTGCCGAACGGCATCGCCCCCAGGCAGAGGGCGCTGATCCGCGGTCCGTCGCCGCCGAGCGTGCGGTGGTGCATGGCGTCTCTCCCTGACAGGTCCCTGGACACGAGTGGTGCCGGCCCCCTCGTCGGGACCGGCACCACGGACTCTGCCGCTTGGAGTGCACACGAAGGCAAGCCCGGTCGGGGCCGCCCGCGCCGGCGCCCCCGGGTCGTCACACCCCGGCGTTCAGGAACAGTCCGCCGTCGACGACGAGCGACTGCCCGGTGATCCAGCCGGCCGCCTCGGACAACAGGAAGGCCGCGGCCCCGCCGATGTCCTCCGGGACGCCCAGCCGCCCCATCGGGTAGCCGGCCGCCGCCTCCTCCTCGCGGTTCTCGTAGAGCGCCGCGGCGAACTTGGTCTTGATCACCGCGGGGGCGATGGAGTTGACCCGCACCACCGGTGCGAACTCATGGGCCAGCTGGAGGGTGAGGTTCACCATCGCCGCCTTGCTGATCCCGTAGGCGCCGATGAACGGCGAGGGGGCGAGGCCGGCGATCGAGGCGATGTTGACGATCGCGCCGCCGTTGTCCTTCTGCCAGGCGTGCCAGGTGCGTTGGGCGAAGCCCAGCGCCGAGACGACGTTGGTCTCGAAGACCTTGCGCGCCACGTTGAGGTCGAGGTCGGCGATCGGGCCGAACACTGGGTTCGTTCCGGCGTTGTTGACGAGGTAGTCGACCCGGCCGAAGGTCTCCATGGCCCGTTCGACGACGGTGGCTTGGTGCGCCTCGTCGTGCGCCTTGCCGGCGACGGTGAGTACCCGGTCGGCACCCAGCTTCCCGGCCGCCTCCTTCAGGGCGTCCTCGTTGCGACCGGTGATGACGACCCGGTCCCCGCGGGCGATCAGGGCCTCGGCGATGCCGTACCCGATGCCACGGCTGGCCCCGGTGATCAGGGCGACCTTGCCGGAGGGCTCGGGGAGCCCGCTGTCCTGCGCTGTCATGTCGAGTCCTCCTGCTCCTGTGCTCCTGCGGTCGGTCGGGCGGTCAGCAGAGCGGGCCGCCGGCGACGTACAGGACCTGGCCGGAGACGAAGCCGGCGGCCTCGGCGGTGAAGAAGGCGACCGCGTTGGCGATGTCGTCGGGGTTGCCGACGCGCTGCACCGGGATCTGGGTGGCGGCCGCGGTCTTGAAGTCCTCGAAGTCCATGCCGACCCGCTCGGCGGTGGCGGCGGTCATGTCGGTGGCGATGAAGCCGGGGGCGACGGCGTTCGCGGTGACGCCGAACTTGCCGAGCTCGATGGCGAGGGTCTTGGTGAAGCCCTGCAGACCGGCCTTGGCCGCCGAGTAGTTGACCTGGCCGCGGTTGCCGAGCGCCGAGCTGGAGGAGAGGTTGACGATCCGCCCGAACTTCGCGTCCACCATGTGCTTCTGACAGGCCCGCGACATCAGGAACGCACCGCGCAGGTGCACGTTCATGACCGTGTCCCAGTCGGTGTCGGTCATCTTGAACAGCAGGTTGTCGCGGAGCACACCGGCGTTGTTGACGAGGACGGTGGGCGCGCCCAGCTCCGCCGCGACGCGCTCGACGGCGGCCGCGACCTGGTCGCTGTCCGAGACGTCACAGCCGACCGCGAGGGCCTTGCCGCCGGCCGCGGTGATCTTCTCGACGGTGTCCTTGCAGGCCGCCTCGTCGAGGTCGAGTACGGCGACGGCGCGGCCTTCGGCGGCCAGGCGGACGGCGGTGGCCGCGCCGATGCCGCGGGCCGCGCCCGTCACGATGGCAACGCGCTGCTCGGTGGTGGACATGCGGGTTCTCCTCACCCTCGATCGTCGAAAAACCTCGAACACCTGGACCGGCGGTCGGCCCCGATCCGATCCGGGTGAGCAACCGCTTAGTAGCCTCAGCAGGGCTGACGCTAGAAGCCCGACCACCCCCTGTCAACGCCCCACCACCGCACACCCGCCGCGAACGACGCGTGGGGCGGGCCCCAAAAGGGAGGCCCGCCCCACGCACCGCGCGCCCAGGCGCGCTCAGCGCACCAGCAGCTCCAGCAGCCGCTCCGCCTCCACGGCGGGGTCGGCGGTCAGCCCGGTGTGCACCGGGCCCGGTTGGACGATGGTGCTGCGCGGCGCGATCAGCCAGCGGAAGCGCTGCCCCGGGTCCTCGCCCGACGCCTGGCCGGCCCGCGCGCCCCCTTCGCAGATGCCCTCCACGGCGCACAGCGCGGCCCGCACGCCGGCCACGTCCACCGTGGGGTCCAGCGCCAGCAGCCGGGCCTCGTCCAGGTGGGTGCGGGCCTCGACGAACCGCCGTGCCCGGCAGTACACCACCACCCCCGCGTTGATCATCTCCCCGCGCTCGACCCGCGGGACGACCTTCAGCAGCGCGTACTCGAAGACGTCGCGCCCGTTGTGCAGTCCACTCACTTCACGGCCCTCCGCGGCGCCTTGCCGGTCAGCCACTGAGGTGCCTGCGACGGCCTGTCCTTCGTCGGCTCCCCGATGGTGATGTGCTCGCTGATCGTCCGCGCCCGCGCCAGCAGCGTGCGCACGTACGCCTGCCGCAGCTCGTCCGGGGCGTCGAAACCCGGCTCGCCGTCCAGCCACACGTCCGGTACCTCCGCGGCGATCTCGGTCAGCAGTTCCTCGGTGATCAACGGCGCGAGTTCCTCGGCCGCCGCCGCGACGTCCGGCCCGAACGTGGCCAGCGCGTGGTCGGAGGCGTCGTACGGCCGGGCCGAGGCCCGCTCCGCCGTCGGCCAGTTGTGGTGCCAGATCATCGCCGCACCGTGGTCGATCAGCCACAGCTCACCGTGCCACACCAACAGGTTGGGATTGCGCCAGGACCGGTCCACGTTGTTGATCAGCGCGTCGAACCACACGACCCGACCCGCCTCGCGCGCGCCCACCTCGAAGGCGAGCGGGTCGAAGCCCAGCGATCCCGGGAGGTAGTCCATGCCCAGGTTCAACCCCCCGCTGCCCTTCAGCAGCGCCTGGACCTCCTGGTCCGGCTCGCTCAACCCGATCACCGGGTCGAGCTCCATCTGCACCAACTCCGGCACCCGCAACCCGAGCCGCCGCCCCAACTCCCCGCAGATCACCTCCGCGACCAGCGTCTTGCGCCCCTGCCCGGCGCCGGTGAACTTCATGATGTAGGTACCGAGGTCGTCCCCCTCGACGATCCCGGGGAGCGACCCACCCTCACGCAAGGGCGTGACATAGCGGGTCGCAACGACCTCCCTCAACGCTTTCCTAGGCCCCACGGGTCATTTTCCTTAGAGTCAACGGTCGGCTTCACAGTGGTACACGCCCCGGAACCGCCCCCGATCAGCCCCGGGGAGAACCTGGGGAGAATCGGCCGGCACACGGCTCGCCCCACTCGCCCGAGCGGCCCGTCGAGGGCGGTGCGACCTTCACTTCCGGCCTCCGGCATGAAGTGAGCATAGTAACCGAGCGTGATGGCCGGGGGTGAGTGACCGAACCACCGCGCGACGGCCGCCGGGGACTCCCCGGCCCCCCCGACAACAGGGAGGCGTAGGCGCGCCACAGCACGTGGAACCCGTCCTTCGGCGCCGACTGCGGACTGCGGACTGCCACACAGTGCTCGGAAGTTCCTTTGAACCCAGGTGCCTCAAGCCCGGCGTTTCGGCCATGACCGTCCGGAGGACATCCCGCTTCGGACAAGGGGCAGGCACCCGGAACGAACGTTCTCTCGCTCTCCGGCGGGACTCTCATCGCGTCCGAAACACAGGAGTTCGAAAGGCCGGTCGCTCTCGTTGAACGCGACGACATCCCGACCTCTCACCGTCTGGAGACCGTCATGTGCCCGCTCCCCGCCCGCACCGCTCCCACCCCTCAACCTGCCGCCCCCGTCCGGACCGCCTCCCCCGGCATCCCGCCCGTGACAGCCGCGCACGTCCGCCGCGACGCGGACATGATCGACTCAGCATGTTCGGATGCGGGTGGGTGGGCATGATCGCCTCCCTCTGGCGCAAGCCGACGCGGCAACCGGCGCTCTCGAAGAGCGAGAAGCTGTTGTTCAGCGGTGTCCTCCGACACGACAAGGCGTGGGCGCAGTACGAGGATCCCTTGCTGCGGCTGTCGTTCTGGAAGATGGCCCGCCAGTTCCCGGCGATGATGGCCATCGTCGCGAGGGCCGCGTGGCGAGAGGACTTACGCGCCCTGCTGACCTTGCTCGCGGCGGAGTTGGGGATCGGGGTGATGCGCGCCTTCACGCTCGTGGCCACCAACCAGGTGCTCGTGGCCGTCTTCTCCGGCGGACCCACCACTCGGCGTTTGCTGGATGCTGCTCCAGCGCTGTTCGCGGCCGCCACAGTGACCGCGATGTCCTCCCTGCTGTCGGCCGTGAGCGTGGCGGCCTCCGGCCGATTGGAGCCGAAGATCGAGCGGGCGTGCACGGCCCGCTACTACCGCGGGCTGGCCCGGGTCGAACTGGCCACGTTGGAGAACAAGGAGGCGCAACGCGCGCTGGACGCGGGCCGGTACGGGATCCGCTCCATTCGCTCGATGCTGGGCTCGACGATCCAGGTCATCAACACCCTCGTCGGACTGGTCGCGGCAGCCAGCGTTCTGGCCCTGCTGCATCCGCTCCTCGTACTGACCCTGCTGTTGATCGCCACCCCCAAAGCCTGGGGTGCGGTCGCGGTCGTACGCCGCGCCTACGCCTCACGCAGAGCGTGGCTCGACCACGTACGGGCCACCGACATGGTCACCTACCAGTTGTCCCGACCGACCGCTGGTCCAGAGGTCAAAGCCCACCGGGCCGGCGAACTGCTGGCGGGCGCCTACGAGGACATGGCCGCCACATCCGCCCAGGAGAAGCAGCGCCTGGCCTACGCCGAGGCCCGCACGGACCTGATGGCCGCGGTGCTGTCCGGGATGGCCGCACTGGTCTCCTACGGAGCCCTGTGGGCCCTGCTGTGGTACGGCGACATCCCACTGGCGGCTGCCGGTACCGCGGTGGTCGCGGTGCGCACCTCCAGCCAGAACCTCGGCAGCTTGGTGCAGACGATGAATCGGCTCTACGAGGAGTCGATGTACCTGTCCGACCTGGAGAAGGCGTACGAGGTGGCGGAGGCCGACGCGATCCCCGCCGGCGGTCAGCCGCTTCCTTCGGGACCCGTCGAAGTGCGGTGCGACAACGTCTCGTTCAGCTACCCGGACGCCGACAAGGCCGCCCTGTCGGAGGTGTCGCTGACGATCCCTGCGGGGAAGGTGGTCGCACTGGTCGGGGAGAACGGCTCCGGCAAGACGACACTGTCCAAACTCCTCGCCGGCCTCTACCTCCCGTCGAAGGGCCAACTGCTCGTCAACGGCGTCAACCTTCGTGAAGCGGACCGCGACGCCGTCTTCGACAAGGTGGCCCTCCTCTGTCAGGACTTCCCTCGATGGCCGATGACCGCTCGTGCCAACGTCCACATCGGCCGCCCCGAAATCGACCTGGACCAGGCCCGGATCGAACAGGCCGCCCACGAGGCCGATGCGCTGGACGTGGTGGAATCGCTACCCGAGCAGTGGAACAGCATCATCGTCAGCGGCTTCGAGCGCAGCACCCAACTCTCCGGCGGACAATGGCAGCGCATGGGGAGCGCTCGGGCGCGGTATCGACGAGCGCCCCTGGTGATCGTCGATGAGCCGACCTCGGCCCTGGATCCACGAGCGGAGATCGAGGCGTTCCAGGCACTGCGGTCGCTGACCGATGACACCACGACGGTAGTGCTGATCACCCATCGCCTGGCAGCCACCGCGAGCGCCGACCTGATCTACGTGCTCGACCACGGCCGCGTCGTGGAACAAGGCAGCCACACGGACCTCATGGAGTTGGACGGCGGGCACTACCGCGCGCTCTACGAGATGCAGGCCGCGCAGTACAGCCAAACGCCTCAGACCACTCTCCCCCGCCCCACACCACCCAGCTGAGCACCAAGGCGAGCCACACGGCGTACGGGACACGAGCGCGGCGGTTCCCTCGCAATCAAACCGTCGAATGTGGATGATGTGGGCCCTGAAGGCGGTACAGGGCGACACGGGGCGGTATGGGGCGGTATGGATGAGCTGCCGTGTGTCGTCAACGATCGTCCTACGGAGGGTGACTGGCAGACGGCGTCTGTGGCTCTCCGTGAGAGCCCTACCTCCTGCCCAGAAGGTGCGCCTTGCACAGTGCAGGGACGGGGAGCCACCATGAGAACCATCGAAACCCAACCAGTTTCTCAAGTGCTGACCGGCAGTTCGCGGCGGTAGAGCGCACGCTGGTGGCAGTGGTTGGGGCGCATCGGCGCAGCTCAGCTCGTGACGGGGCGATGCTGCGCCGGTATGTGGAGCAGCGTGTGGGTGCGGTGGTCCACCGGAGGCTCGACGAGTTGTTCCGGGACGGGCGCCGGCACCGCCGTCAGCGCCGGGATCTGCTGAGCGGAGTGCCCGGTGGAGCACGGTGTCGACGCTCGTCCGCAGCAGGTCGGCCGCGATCCAGGCGAGTTCGTGCGGCAACTGCGAGTCGCGCAGCCGCTCCAACGCCCCGCGGGTGACCTCACTCGGCAGCTCAGCCGGTGCCGACAGCAGCCCTCCGGGCGGTCGTTCCGACGGTACGCGACGACGAACAGGAGGTGGGGCCATGACCGGGGCAATCGGCAGAGTGGCGTTGGTGACAGGGGCCAGCAGCGGAATCGGCGCGGCCACCGCACGTCTTCTGGCCGGGCGAGGGATGCGCGTGGTGGTCAACTACCTCCGCAACACCACGGCGGCCGAAGAGGTCGTGGCCGCCATCGAGGCGGCCGGCGGCCAGGCCATGGCAGTGCAGGCCGACGTGCGGGAGCCGGCGGCGATCGAGCGCATGGTCGAGCAGGTCCAGGCGGCCTGGGGTGGCATCGACGTACTCGTGCACAACGCGCTCATCCCGTATGCGGTCAAGTCGTTCCAGGACATGACGTGGGAAGAACTGGGCGGCAAGATCGACGCCGAGATGCATGCGGCGTTCGCGGTGGCCAAGGCCGTCTTGCCCGCCATGCGCGGACAGGGCTGGGGACGCCCGGACCGCGACGTCCACACCGCCGTCCGCTCCCCCGGCGACTACGGCATGGACCTGCGCCATCTTCGCAACGGCAGCATCGACGCCGCCTATGTGGGCAGCACCATGGCACCCGAGGCGGTCGCCGCCGAGCACGGCTGGCAGGTGCCGGCCTGGGTCGGCGACCACTTCCAGATCCCCACGGTGGGGGTGGCCGTCGACCCCAGCTACATCTCGCCGGACGACCCCGCGGTCCAGGCCGTCGTCCGAGCCGACCGGCGCGCCCTGCAGGTGATCCACAACGATCCCGACACCACCGTGCGGCACATGCGGACGTTCCTCGGCGGGCAGACGGAGGAGGAAGTCCGGGCCCACTACGCCAGGTTCATCGCACCGTACTTCACCACCGACGGCCACGCCGACCTCGCCGTCGGCGACAGCGCGATCACCGCGGTCTCCGCCGAGCTCGGCGTCCCCGCCACCGTCACCGCAGCCGAGTTCTACCGCACCGCAACCGCCACACCCTGGTTCCGAATCCCGCTCTCGGCGGGGCACCGCCTCGGATTCGCCCCACACGTCAGGACGGCGTGGGAACGGGGGGAAGGGAGTCGGTGGCCTGGCGGGCGGGATGCGCAACGGGGACGAGACCGAGTCAGCCGGCGAGCCCCGGCACCACCAGACCGGACTCGTACGCGATCACCACCGCGTGCGTCCGGTTCTGCGCGCCGAGCTTGGTCAGCACGTTCCCGACGTGCGTCTTCACCGTCTCCAGAGTCACCGTGAGCGCCTGGGCGATCTCCGGGTTGGACAGGCCGGTGGCCATCAGCCGCAGCACCTCCTCCTCCCGCCCCGTCAGCGCCGCCCTCGGCAACGCCTCGGCGGAGCCCAGCGGGCGGGCCGCGACCATCCGGCGCAGGGCCGCCGGGAAGAGGATCGTCTCCCCGGCCGCCACCACCCGTACCGCCTCCGCGATCTGCCGGACCGGACGCCGCTTGAGCACAAACCCGCTGGCTCCCGCGCTGAGCGCGGCGGTGACGTAGCCGTCGTTCTCGAAGGTGGTGATCATCACGACCTTCGGCGGTTCGGCCGGCTCGGCCAGCAGTTGCCGGGTGGCCTCGATCCCGTTGCGCCGCGGCATCCGCACATCCATCAGAACCACGTCCGGCCGCAGCCGCCGGGCCTGCTCGACCGCCTCGACACCGTCGGCGGCCTCGCCGACCACCGCGATCCCCGGCTGGGCCGCGAGCAGCGTACGCAGACCGCTGCGCGTCACCTCGTCGTCGTCCGCGATCAGGAGGGTGACGGGGGTGTTGGTGGCGCTGGTGGCGGCTTCGCTCACGTCGGAGTGGATCACGCCGACACCCGTACCGGCAGCCGGACCGCCAGCCGCCAGCGCTGCGGCCCGTCCGGGCCGGCCTCGATCTCACCGTGGAGCAGCCGCACGCGCTCGGCCAGCCCGGGCAGGCCGTGCCCGGACGTCGGGAAGGCACCCGTGCCCGTGCCGATGCCCGTGCGCACCTCGATGCGGTTGACCACACGGAGCTCCAGTGCGTCGGGTGCCGCCACGACCCGGATTTCGATCGGACCGCCCGCCCCATGCCGCAACGCGTTCGTCAACCCCTCTTGCAGGATCCGGTATGCCGCCCGGGAGAGCGTCCCCTGCACCTGCGCCAACTCGCCCGACAGCTCGGGCTCCACCACCGCGCCGGCATGCCGCAACCGGTCCAGCAGTTCAGGCAGGTCGGCCAAGGTCCGGGTCGGCGCCGTCCCCGCGTCCTCGTCGCGCAGCACGCCCAGCACGTAGTCGAGGTCCTCCAGCGCGGCCCGGGTCGACTCCTCGATGCTGCGCAGGGCGGCCCGCGCCGCCAACGGGTCGGCGGAGAGCACCTCCCCCGCCACCGCCGCCTGAATCGTGGCCGCCGTCAGCGTGTGCCCGATCGAGTCGTGCAACTCGTGGGCCAATCGGTTGCGTTCGGCAAGCAGCAGCTCCCGCTCGGCCGCCAGCGCGAGCCGCTCGGCCGATGACAGCCCCAACAGCCTTGGCGCCAACCACCGCAGAGCGCCCGTCACCGCCACGCACCCGAGCGCCGCCAGCAACACGCAGCCGACCGCCACCACCCAGCTCCACCAGCCGCCCGCCACCCGCACCGACCAGCCGAACAGACTCAGCCGCGCCTCGGCGCCGAGCCAGCCCCCCGGCAGCGACAGGCCCGCGAGGAGCAGCACACCGCTCACCAGCGCCCCCGTCCACCCCAGGGCCACGTGCAGCAGCAGCCAGAGCGGCGTCCGCAGGCGGTCGGCGCCGGATGGCACCGCGGGGGCCGGCGTCGTAGGGGTCGGCACCGTACCTGGTGAGCTCGCCAACCGACGACCGGCCACCGGATCCGGCAACGGCACCCCCAGCATGCGACGGGCGGACGCGATCAACGCCCGCCGCGTGGTGCGGGCCAGCCCGACCGCGCCGATCAGTGCTGCCCAGACCAGCAAGGTCACAACGACCTGCACTCCATAGGCAGCAGATCGCCACACCAGCGCCGGCAGCATGGCGAACGGCAGCAGTGGCAGGCTCGCCAACGCGCCGCCATAGGCGAAGAGCACACCCGCATACGTGGAGCCGCGCAGCAACGGCCGGATTCCCTTGATCACGATTGCCAGTATGACCGGGCAGCTCAGCGGTGGTCTCCCTCGATCGAGGGAGCCTTTTCTCCCACCTTCCCGCGATGCGCACCCGCGTCACCGGAACCCATGATCGTGTTCAGCCCGGTTGACGAGAGGACGGCTGATGCACACCCAAGGGAGAGCGATGCCACCGCATCACACGGCGCCAACTGAGGCCGTGTCAGGTCGGCGGACATCGACGCCGACTCGGACCGCACCGAGTCGGACGGCATCGAGGCGAACGGCACCGCCTCCGGCCGGCAGGAACGGCCTGGCGGTGGCCGCCATGGTGCTGGGCCTCACCGGTTTGCTCACCTCGATCATCGTCATCGGCGGCCTGCTCGGCGTCATCGGCCTGATCACGGGCATCGTCGCCCTGAGGACGGTCAAACGGACCGGCATCGGCCGGGGCGAGTCCCTCACCGGCGTGGTGACGTCCTTCATCGCGATCGTGGTGTCCGTCCTCGTCGCCCTCTTCATGACGTGGTACGCCAACCAGACGCAGCAGTGCTACCGGCCCGACAGCTTCCGGCAGTACCAGCAATGCGTCCACCAGCAGCTCACCAGTGACTGACGGGCGGCCGGCCCCGCCGATGGCTCGGCACCTACCGCCGTTTCCCCCGAGATTCCACAGGAGTTGACTCATGGATGAGCAGGCATGGCAGAGGGTTCGTTCTTCCAGGCGGCAGCAGGGTGGTCGGCGACGAGCCGTGCCGGCCACGGCCGCCGTGGCCATCGGCATCATGACGATGGGTGCCCTGGCGCCGCCCGCCGCGTCTGCTGCCGTCAGGCCGGGCACCGTCCAGCAGGGCCTGAACGCGTTGGTGCGCTCCGACGGCCTGCCTGCCGCGCTGGCGAGCGTCACGAATCGTGAGGGCCGCGCCGGTACCTACACCGCGGGGGTCGGCGACCTGGCCACCGGCTCGAAGGTGCCCAGGGACAGCCAGGTGCGGATCGGCAGCAACACCAAGACGTTCACCGCGCTGGTCGTGCTGCAACTGGTCGGTGAAGGGAGGATCCGCCTCGACGAACCGGTCGACACCTATCTGCCGGGTCTCGTACGCGGGGAGGGGATCGACGGACGCCGCATCACCGTCCGTCAGCTCCTCCAGCACACCAGCGGCCTTCCCGATTACGAGGACTCCATCGAGGACGCCACCATGCGGCACCGGTACTTCGATCCCCACGACCTCCTGGACATCGCCTTCCAGCACAAGGCCCACTTCACCCCCGGGGCGAAATTCGAGTACAGCAGCACGAACTACGTGCTGGCCGGCCTGGTCGTCCAGAAGGTCACCGGCCGGCCCCTCGCCGAGGAGATAGACCGGCGCATCGTCCAACGCGTCGGGCTGCGCCACACCTACTTCCCCGCCCCTGGTGACAGGACCATCCGGGAACCCCATCCCAAGGGCTACCAAAGGGGTCCAGCGGGCGGACCTCTACGCGACATCACGGAACTGGACCCCTCCGCGGGCTGGGCCGCAGGCCAGATGACCTCCACCAACTCCGACCTCAACACGTTCTTCACCGCGCTCCTCGCCGGCCGCCTCCTCCCAGCTGCCCAGCTCGCCCAGATGCGCACCACCGTCCCCATCGGGAACACCGGCGCCGGCTACGGACTGGGGCTCATCAGCAGGCCACTGTCGTGCGGCGGTGTCTACTGGGGCCACGGCGGTGACATCCCGGGATACGAGACCCGGGGCGGAGCCACCGACGACGGCCGCGCCGCCAACATCGCAGTGACCAGCATCCCGACCGACGAGGCGGCCACGAAGCATCTCGAAAGCGTCGTGGACACGGCCCTCTGCCGCTGAACCACGCCTCTCACAAGGGCCGCTGGAGCGGAGGGCCGGTCTGCTCCAGCGGCGTGGTCCCGCGGTGACGTCGCACGACGCCCCGTCGGTCGATGCCGCGTTTCGGGTGAGGTCAGCGTACGTACGGGGTGGTGGTGGCCAGCGGTACGAACCCCAGGCGTCGCAGGATCGGACGGCTCTGGTCGGACGCGTCGACCTGAAGGTAGCGGTAGCCGTGTTCGGCCGCGATGCGGGTACGGAAGGCGACCAAGGCCCGGTAGACGCCCCGGCCGCGCCACTCCGGCACGGTGCCCCCGCCCCACAGGCTCGCGAAGGACGTACCCGGGTGCAACTCCATCCGCGCCGCGCTCACCGGCACGTCACCGGCCATGGCGACGACCGCGGGAGGCAGGCCGGCGGCCAGCTGGCCCAGCAACAGCTGCCGGTGGTACGGCCGCGCCTCGCCGAACGCCCGCTCCTGCGCGGCCACCGCGAGCTCGACCCCCGCAGCATCGGTCACCGGCAGCAGGCGCACACCCTCGGGCAGTTCGACGCGCGTGGGCAGGTCGTCGATTTCGGCGACCATCAGCGTCTCCTCGGGCTCGGGTACGAACCCCGCTGCCCGCAGCCGTCCCGGTAGGTCGGCCGGCCGGTCGTGGCCGTACAGCTTCCACTCGAACCCGCGCCCCAGTGAGGTGAAGTACTCCATCTGTTCCGCGACCGCGGCGTCCGCGGTGGCTTCGTCCAGGTCCGACCAGACGATTCCGTTCCAGCCGTCGGCGTCCGCGCCGACATGGCGTACGACGCCGCCCACCCGCTCCACCCGGGCTCCGGGCCCATCGGCCTGGATGCCGCGTCGCATCTCGCGGTCGAAGAGCGCCAGCACTGTGTCCTGATCCATCCGCTCACTCCAGCATCACCAGGCATACGAGGCAACGGAAAAAGACCGGACCGTGCCGGCCCCTACCCGAAACGGGCCCAGGCCACGGCCTCCCGGTAGCCGCCCTCGGCCTGCGCGGACTTGGGGCGACGACGGCAAGAATGTACCGGGGTAACGATCACTCCGCCGATCTGGGGTTTTTGCGCTGGTTGGCGTTGAAGCGCGCTTTCTTCTGACGATTCCCGCAGGTGTTCATGTCGCACCATCTGCGGGTGCGACTTTGACTGGTGTCGAAGAAGGCGGCTCGGCAGGTTGGCGATGCGCACAAGGCCAATTTCCCGTCTCGTTCGCCGGCGATGATGCTGATCGCGTCGGCGGCGATCACGCCGAGGGCGTCTTCCACGCAGGAAGCCGAGCTGAGCCGCCATCGCCGCTCACCCTCGGGCGTCAGGACGGCCGCGGCCCGGCCCTGAGCACTGCAGTCGTTGATGACGTGGACGGCGGACGCGGGGAGAGCGTCCTGGGTCGCGGCCGCTGTCGCGGCGGCGTGAATCGACTCCCGCAGTTCGCGAGCGAGGTCGAGCTGGGCAGTGGTGCAGGAGTCCACGGCGAGGCCGTTCACCGCCAGCCAGTCCATGAGTCGGTGCGGCGTGGGAATGCGCTCCACGGCGTCACCATGACGCTCCGACAGGGTCCCCGTGAAGCTGGTGGCCAGCACCTTGCCGAGACGGAAGTCAGGAAACCCAGCATGCATGGAACCACCTTAGCCGGTTGCGGCGCGGCTCGGGCGACTGCTAGAACCGTCTTAGCCGGTTCCGCGATGGCCAGGAGGTCTCATGCCCCATCCCACCAGCGACGTGCAAGCATTTGAAGCCCACGCAACTGACGCCGACCTCGACGATCTGCGCGCGCGACTGGCCGCGGCGCGGCTACCGGAGGCCGAGACGGTCCACCGCGCCGCGCCCGGCCGTCGTCGATGTCGTGAACTACTGGCGCACCGGGTACAACTGGCGGTCGTTCGAAGAGCGCCTCAACCGGATCGGCCAGTTCCGCACGACCATTGATGATCTGGGAATCCATTTCCTGCACCGCCGATCCGCCCGCCCGGATGCCACTCCTCTGCTCTTGACGCACGGCTGGCCGGGCAGCATTGCCGAGTTCGTCGACGTGGTGGACGAACTGGCGGATCCGAAGGATGCGGACACGCCGTCGTTTCACGTCGTGGTCCCGTCGCTACCGGGTTTCGGTTACAGCGACAAGCCGACCACCACCGGATGGGGAACCGAAAAGATCGCGGCCGCGTGGGTGGAACTGATGGGAAGGCTCGGCTACCACAGGTTCGTGGCCCACGGCGGCGACTGGGGAGGCAACATCACCACGGTTCTCGGCGGCAGGTTCCCGGCGCACGTTCTCGGCATCCACACCCTGTTCGCGGAGGCGCCGCCCGGCTTGACGGCGGACGGGCTCACGGCGGTCGAGCGCAGGTGGACCGAGGAGACCCGCGATTTCTGGCGCCACCGCGCGGCGTACGCGAAGCAGCAGGCGACCCGGCCGCAGACCATCGGCTACTCGCTCGTCGACTCACCGGTCGGGCTTCTCGCCTGGATCCTCGACAAGTTCGCCGAGTGGTCGGACACCGACGACAGCCCGTTCGAGACGATTTCCAGAGACAGGATTCTTGACGACGTCACGCTGTACTGGCTGACGCGGACCGGCGCATCATCGGCGCGCATTTACTACGAAAGCCACAACTCCCTCGATCCCGAACTTCGGGTCGACGTCCCGTCGGCGATCACCATGTATCCCCGCGATATCGAGAAGAGTCCGCGCCCCTGGGCGCAGGAGCGGTACCGGCAGATCGTCCGGTGGACGGAGCCAGAAAGCGGGGGACATTTCCCTTCGCTGGAGGTCCCCGAGTATTTCGTCAAAGACCTGCGAGAGGGCCTCGCGGCGGTGCTGGCCGCCAAGCGGTGAACGCGGCTGGGTGCCGGCACCCGATCACCGCCTGATGTGGCGCTAGGGGAGCTTGAGAAGCAGTTCGCCGAGTTCGCCCGGCATGGTGATCATGCTGTCGTGGCCGGTCGGCAACTCCCAGACCCGCGCGGCGGTTCCGTTGGGTTGGATCGGGGGGACGGGACGGCGGGTGACACCCGCCGGGACGGCACCGACATTGTGGATGTGCGTGCGCGGGATCGCGTTCACCGCCGGGTTGTCCAGTCGCACCGGCTGCTGCAGGCAACGCACCGGCTGGTCCGAGAGCATCCCGCGCAGCCAGGCAACGTCCACCGGGTCCGTGACGCCGAACAGGCCGAAGGGAGCGGGCTGCTCGGGCATCGGCGGCACCCGCCAGCCGCTCTCGGACTTCTCGGCGAGCTCGATGAGTTGCCGTGTCACGGGTTGGACGTCGACTGCGGACTCGCCGTCTTGAGGGACCATCGCGTCGAGGTAGACCAGGTGCGCGATGCGTTCCGGAATCCGGTTTGCGGCGGAGGAGATCACCAGCCCCGCGTAGCTGTGGCCGACGAGTACGACGTCGCCGAGGTTCTCCTCGGCGACCAGCCCGACCACGTCGTCGACGTGCGTGTCGAGCCCCACCTCCGGCCCGAGCAGGTGCGCCTTGTCGCCGTAGCCGGTCAGGGACGGCGCGAACACCTGGCGCCCGGCGGCCTCCAGCAGCGGCACCACCCGCTCCCAGCAGCGTCCGCTGTGCCAAGCGCCGTGTACCAGCAGAAATATGGACATGCGTGAATCAACCTTCCTTCGTAGCAGCAGAAGAGCGCGGACCACGCGCATGCCGACGGTTCGCGGCTGATGGTTACCTTTAGTGCCTCGGTATGGTTTGAGCACCACGAGCATGCTGGCGCACGCAACGCGCCGCAGGCAATAAGGCACTTTCCGGTGCCCCGGTTCTCTGGAGGTAACCATGAACGCGGCGCGAGACGAGCCGAAACCGGTGGCGCGGCCCAGTGATGCGTGCCGGACCCGGGTGGTACTCGACATCGTCGGAGACAAGTGGTCGCTGCTGGTCGTGCGCAACCTCAGGGACGGACCGCGCCGCTTCACCGAACTCAAGAAGGCCATCGACGGAATCAGCCAGCGCATGCTCACCGTGACCCTGCGCAGCCTGGAACGTGACGGAATCCTGACCCGGACCGTCTACGAAGTGATGCCGCCGCATGTCAGCTACGAACTCACCGAGATGGGCATCACCCTGCGCGAGGCCACCGCGCCCCTGCTCGAATGGAGCATCGCGCACCTCGTCCGGATCGACGACGCCCGCGCCGCCTACGACGCCCGCACGGATCCCACACCGGCCTCGTAGCGAACGACGGGCCGATGGTCACCTGACTGTCCCCCTGTGAAGACACCGCCTGCCATGTTCGCGTTGATGATCCGGCTGCCGCACCCGCGCTCTGTCCTCGATCGCCGAAGCCCGAGCCGTCTGACCCAGGCGTCGCCGGTACCCAGGCGCACTCACCCGGGCGCTGCCCTGATCCGTCGATCAGACGCAAGGTGCCGTGGGAGCCTGGGCGGCGGCGCGGCGAGTCCCGATTACCAACGGGTCCCCTGTCTTCGGCAGGATGGGGGCCATGACTGAGATCCGCACCCCCCGCCTCCTGCTCCGTCGCTGGGACGACGACGACCTCGTGCCCATGGCCGACATCAACGCGGACCCTCGGGTCATGCACTGGGTCGACGACGGCGCGGTGCACGACCTGGACCACACGGCGGAGGCCATCGAGCGATGGGAGGAGGAGTGGGACGAGGAGGGCTTCGGGCTCTTCGCCGTCGAACTGCTCGCCTCGGGGGAACTGGCCGGGTTCACCGGGCTGTACGTGCCTGATTTCCTGCCGGAGGTGGGGCCCGCCGTGGCGATCGGCTGGCGGCTCGGCCAACAGTTCTGGGGCCAGGGATACGCGTCCGAAGCCGCCCAGGCCACGCTGGAGTTCGCACTCCAGGACCGCGGCCTCGACCACGTCATCAGCATCAGCCGGGCCGGCGATGCGGCCTCCGAGAACGTCATCCGCAAGCTGGGCATGGTGCTGGAGCGCGAGACGACCCACCCGGTGCACGGCCATCCGCTGCGCGTTCACAGCATCGACCTCACGGAGTACCAGGCGTGAGCCAGCCGGGGCCCCTGATCATCGGGCGACAGGCGACTGGTGTCCAGGCGCCCTCGACCGCATCGGCCGCCGCGGGGTAGGGCGCACAGACGACGGCTCCTGCTGCCCCACCGAGACCTGCGCCTGCATGGGGGTGCGCACAGTGTCGGTGCCCGAGGGCTCTCGTGCGATGTAGCGGTTGAGCCGCCGCCACCGGGCCGCAGACATGCCTGTCGAGTTCGCCGCCGCCCGCACCTTCACCGCGTTCGGCCGGCACAGGTCCCCGCGCCGGCCACCACCAGCCAAGCAGACAGCCAGGCAGCCGGGCAGCCGGGCAGCCAGCCCACGGGACCCCACCCCCGACTGCCGAGTCGGCGCGCCATAACTTCCGTGTTATGGACAAGCGTTAGTACTCCGTTCACGAATCCCTACGGGAGCATGGTCGTGTTCATGGCGAACGGCCCCTTCGCCCCGGGCGTTCGCCGTGAGCGCGGCCCATCGGGCCATCGACCCCGCACACGCACGTCTCACGTGGCGTGCCTTCCGGATCGAGGAACCTTGCGCATATCGAAGCTCGTGCCCGCTCTCGCCGCCGCAGCGGTCGCCGTCCTCGCACTCGTCGCCCCCACCGCCGGCGCGGCGCCGGTTCCCCCAGGCACCAAGGGGCCGCAGCCCATCATCGGTGGGCAATACGCCAACAGCGGCCCCTGGGCCGCCCGGCTGTACTCGAACGGCCAGGAGACCTGTTCGGCCACCATCATCGCCCCGACGTGGATCCTCACCGCCAAGCACTGCGTCGCCGGCGGCGCCCTGTCGTTCCGCATCGGGAGCTTGGACCAGTACAGCGGCGGCACCACGGCCAACGGCGTGCAGACCTACACCCACGGAGCGGACCTGGCGCTGGTCCGTCTCGACCGTTCCGTGTCCACGGCCTATGCCACCCTCGGACAGCCCGGCTCGGTGCGCGTCGGGCAGAACGTGCAGGTGTACGGCTGGGGCGCCACCTCCCAGTGCGGTTCGGAGATCAACTGCCAGTCCCAGTACGTCAACTTGACCCGGCCCTGAAGGACCGGGCTTGGAGGTAGTGCCCAACTGGCTGCTGGGTGGGCTCCTCCGTTCAGACACCCCTTACGAGGTGGCACGGACGCCTACGGGGGCTCCGCGATCTGCGCCTCCTGGGGTGACGGCATCACCGCCGGTGGCGACTCCGGCGGACCGATGACGGCGAACGGCGTGCAGGTCGGCGTCGCCTCCACCAGCGACCGGCAGACGAGCACGGCGTACAGCAACGTGACCGCGTACCGTTCCTGGATCAAGTCGATCGCGGGAGTCTGAGCCCGCGCCGCCCGCCCGGCGGGATCCGGGGCCCTCGTCGCGATGCGGCGAGGGCCGTCGCCGTCACCTGGAGACGCCCCTCCCCTGGATCGACGGAAAGTCCGGTGCGGGACGCGGGGGCGGGCGTCGGCACGCCTTTCCCGGTGGTCCAACGACGCACGAATTCGGCCAGGTGCAGGCCGTAAGCGCTGGAGAGCGGCGCGCGCGACCCCGACGCCTGAACTTTCAACAACTACTTGTCCGCTGTCCGTGTATTGCGCAAGCTCCCTTCATGGAACTGGAGTTGAGACATCTGAGGATCCTCCGCGCGATCGCCGACGCGGGAAGTCTGACCAGAGCGGCGACGGCGCTCGGGCTCGCCCAGCCCGCGCTCAGCGCACAGCTCAGACGGATCGAGCGCGCCTTCGGCGGCGCGCTCTTCGAACGCGGGCGGTACGGCGTGCGGGCCACGGCGCTCGGGGAACTCGTGCTGGAGCGGACCCGGGTCGTACTGCCGGCGGTGAGCGAACTCCAGCGGGAAGCCGCCCGGTTCGCGCTCACCAGGCCGGGGACCGCGCGGCTGCGGCTGGGCGCGACGCACGGCCCGCTGCTGGGCGCACTGGTGGACCGGCTCGCCGACGCCGCCCCGGACACCACGGTGACCACCCACGTCTCGTGGTCCGAGCGCGAGCTGGCCGAGTTGCTGGCCGACGGGCGCATGGACTTCGCGCTGGCCGGGGCCTGCGGGTCGGCGCCGCCACCCGGCGCCCCTCATCTCGTCTGGCGCGATATCGCCGTCGATCCCGTCTTCGTCATGCTCGCCGACAGTCATCCGCTCGCCCACCAACGGGAGGTCGACCTGGCCGCCCTGGCCGAGGAGACGTGGGCGTGCGTGCCGGGCGACGGCTGTTTCGGGGACTGTTTCACCGTGGCCTGCGCCCGGGCCGGTTTCAGCCCCCGCCGCATGTACGAGACGGACACCGCCTCCTGCGCGCACCTGGTGCAGGTGGGGCGCGCGGTGGGCTTGTGCCGGGCCACGTTCCCGCCGACCCCCGGCCTGACGACCCGCCCCCTCGCCGGTACGCCGCTGCACTGGCGGCATCTGCTGGGCTGGCACCCGGCGAACCAGCGGCCGGACGTCGCGGCGACGATGCTGGCGCAGGCACTGCGGGCACACGCGCGCACGGCGGCGCGCTGCGACACGTACACGGACTGGCGGGCCCGGGCGGGCCACGGGATCCGGCCGGCGGCCTGCTGCGCCGTGGCCTTGGAGGAGGACGCCGTCTGACGTCCGCGGCGAGTCGCGGCGCCGCACCACGCTCCGGTCAGCGGAGCAACCCGCACACCGGGGCTCGACAAGCCCTTCCCCGGTTGCCCCTGCTCAGTCAAGTCGACTATTTGGCAAGGTAGTTGAGTATCACGGGGCAGTTCTGGTGCATGTGAGGCGCCCCGGCGCGAGCGTTGCCTGCCGCACCCCGGCGTGAACCTCGGGCAGGCGGGAGCCACCGCAGGCTCATTCCGCTCCATAACGCCGCCCAGGGGGATCGGGCGGTATCTCGCTGAACCACCGCCGCTGCCCCTACCGTCGTCGGTGGTGATCGCGCCCAGGGCGGCCCTCCGAACGGCATGGCGCGGTCTGCGCGGCGGTGCCCTCGGCGTGGGCCGGCCGTCGTGCTCACGTCCGCACGTCCGCACACCGCCGGTCACCCGTCAGGCACGCCCCGACCCTCTTCCTTCCCTACTCAGGAGACCGAGGAATCGCCATGACACCCCCTCCGCACCGCGACACCAGATCCGGCCGGCCGATCAGCCGCAAGAGCCTGCTGAAGGCGGCCGTCGCCGCCGGTGCCACGGTCCCGCTGCTGTCGTCGGGCACGATGGCGCTCGCCCGCGACTCCGCCGGCCAGGGACGCCCGCTCTCCGTGACGCCCGCCTGCGACGACGGCGACGGCCCCACCCACGACCAGATCGAGGGCCCCTACTTCAAGCCCAACTCGCCGCTGCGGACGAACCTGGTGGACGCCGGGATGCCGGGCACCCCGCTCACCGTCAGCGGATACGTCTTCGGCCGGCACTGCGCCCCCCTCTCCGGCGTGCTGCTCGACTTCTGGCAGGCCGACGACGCCGGCAGCTACGACATGGCCGGCTACACGCTGCGCGGCCACCAGTTCACGGATGCGCGCGGAGCGTTCGCGCTCACCACGATCGTGCCGGGCCTGTACCCGGGCCGCACGCGGCACCTCCACGTCAAGGCGCAGGCCCCCGGAGAGTCCGTGCTGACCAGCCAGTTGTACTTCCCCGGCGAGCCGCGGAACGCCACCGACGCCCTCTTCGACGCCGCGCTGCTGATGAACGTCCGCGGGGCCGGCACCGGCAAGGAGGGCACGTTCGACTTCGTGTTGGACGTCGACGGGACACCGGGGCCCGGCGACCCCACCGAACCGCCCGCCGATCCGCCGAGCGGTGCCTGGACGCCCGGCCGCGCCTACGCCCCGGGCGACCGGGTCACCTACCAGGGCGGCACGTACCGCTGTGTGCAGGCCCACACGTCGATGGTGGGCTGGGAGCCGCCCAACGTGTCGGCGCTGTGGCACCGCGAGTGACCGCCGGTCCCGCGTCGGGCTCCGGCCACCCGGCCGTCAGGCCCGCCCGCGCGACGGGGAGGCAGCGCCCGGGGGCGGTCCCGAGGTTCACTCGTGGGCGCTGATGATGCCGCCGGTGCTGAGCACGATGTAGACGCCGTTGGCGTCGAGGCCGACGTCGTGGCCCTTGGTCTCCAACGTGGCGTCCACCGAGCCGTCGTGGCCGATGATCTGCGCGCGGTACCGCAGTTCGCCGATCTTCGTCACCTTGGCGGTCCAACCACCGGCAAGGTGGAACGTGCCGGGCCCCTGCTGCCCACCACCCATCCAGGAGTGGACCTCGCCGCCCATCGTGAGCACCACGAACATGTCGTTGGCGTCCAGCCCGGCGTCGATCTCCTGCCCGGTGGTCTCGATGGTGGCCAGCACCGAGCCCTTGCTGATGATCTTGGCGCGGTAGCGCTGCTTCCCGAGGTCGTAGACCTCCGCCTTGCTGCCGTCCACCAACTTCACGGTGCGGATCGGGGATGGTGACGTGCCCTTGCCGGCGCGCGAACCGCCCGACTGCGTGCCCGCAGCGCTCGACTTCGCCTCGCCCGTGCCGCCGCCCTTGGTGTCACCCTTCGCGCCGGAGTCCGCCTGGGAGTCGGCCGGTGCCGCGGCGGAGGAGCCCGCGCCGTTGGACCCGGCGGTGGCCGCCTGCCCCGCGGCCTTGCCGCCACCGGCGTCCGAACCCGAGCACGCGGTCAAGGACAGGGCAGCGGCGGCGGTCAGGGTCGCCGCGGCAACGCGCAGGGTACGGCGACGACGGGCGCTACGGACAACGGTCTTGGAATTCATTGGGGCCCCCGGGGGAAGTCGGTGACGAGGTCTCTTCGCTACGACACCCACTCTGGTCGGGACCGCTATCGCGAGACTGCCGCTCCGCTAACACCCGGCTAACCTCGCGCGCTCGTACGGCGGAGTGCTTGACGGTTAGTCAGCCCAACGCAAGGCACCACCGACGCGAGCAGGAGACCGTTGAGGTCCGTGCGGGCCCGTGCAGGCCCGTCGGCGGGAGGGGTCCCGTCGGGGTGACGCACTGTCGGTGGCGTCGACGCCTCACAACCGCCGGACGCCGGGCCGGTCCGAGGCCCCACCAGGCTCGTACCTCGCGGCGGCCTCGGCGTCGAACCCGCCGCCGGCCCCGGCCTCTGCCGGTGGCGAATCTGCTGCGGGCAGAGAAACCGCATCCGGGGGTCTCCCGAGGTCAAGAGTGGAGTCGACGGCATGCCCGCCTCGACAAGGAGACCCGATGCATCCACTCGCCACGTTGCCGCTGCGCGCGGAGGAGGGCGACACACCGCCCAGCCGCTTCGACGACCACCTCGCGGCCCAGCTGCTCGCCCAACGGATCGTCCTCCTCGGCACGCAGGTCGACGACGTGTCGGCCAACCGGGTCTGCGCGCAGCTGCTGCTGCTCTCGGCGGAGGACCCGCGCACCGACATCAGCCTGTACATCAACAGCCCCGGCGGTTCGGTCACCGCGGGCCTGGCCATCTACGACACGCTGCGGCTCATCCCCAACGACGTCTCGACGCTGGCAATGGGGTTCGCCGCCAGCATGGGCCAGTTCCTGCTCGCCGTGGGGACGCCCGGCAAACGGTTCGCGCTGCCGAACGCACGGATCATGATGCACCAGCCCTCGGCGGGCATCGGCGGCAGCGCCGCGGACATCGAGATCCAGGCGGAGAACCTCGAATTCACCAAGCAGGCCATCGAACGGATCACTGCCGAGCACACCGGTCAGAGCCAGGAGACGATCAGGCGGGACGGCGACCGGGACCGCTGGTTCACGGCCGAACAGGCCAAGGAGTACGGGATCGTGGACCGGGTGGTGGAGTCGCTCGCCGACATCCGCCCGGCCGCGTCGCGCCGACGGATGGGGTTGTGACATGGGGTCGTACACGGTTCCCTACGTGATCGAGCGGACCGCACAGGGCGAGCGGTCCTACGACGTCTTCAGCCGACTGCTGAACGAGCGGATCATCTTCCTCGGCACCGAGATCGACGACGGCGTCGCCAACGTGGTCATCGCGCAACTCCTGCACCTGGAGTCGGCGAACCCGGAGCGGGAGATCTCGATCTACCTCAACTCGCCCGGCGGCTCGTTCACTTCGCTGATGGCGATCTACGACACGATGACGTTCGTGCAGTCGCCGATCTCCACGTTCTGCGTCGGCCAGGCGGCGTCGACGGCCGCGGTGCTGCTGGCCGGCGGAGATCCCGGACGGCGCTTCGTGCTCCAGCACGCCCGGGTGCTGCTCGGCCAGCCGGCCAGCGGCGGCCGGCAGGGCACGGTCTCCGACCTCAGCCTCGCGGCCAAGGAGATGGTCCGCATCCGCTCGCAGGTGGAGGAGGTCGTGTCCCGCCACACGCACCACGACGTGGCGACGCTCCGTGCGGACATGGACCGGGACAAGGTGCTCACCGCCGAAGAGGCCGTCGCCTACGGGCTGGCCGACGAGGTGTTGAGCCGGCGACTCGCGTTCGTCTGACCACGCGCGGCCGTGGCCGGGGCCGGCGAGCCGGCCGGTACGACGGTGGTGCGCCCCGACGTACCGGCCGTCGGCTCGATCAGGCGGCGAGGCAGAGGCCGTCGTACTGCGCGGTGGGGGACGTACGGCCCCGGGCCACCCGGCTCCGGGCGTGGCGGGCAAGGTGGTCCTGGGTGCGCTGGAGCAGGTCGGCGAGGCCGAGCCCCAGTGCCTGGGCGGCGGCCGCGAGCACCTCGGAGGAGGCTTCCTTGCGGCCGCGCTCCAGTTCCGACAGGTACGGCATCGAGATCCGGGCCGCCTCCGCGACGTCCTTGAGCGTGCGTTCCTGGGCGAGCCGCTCGCGCCGCAGCACGTCGCCGACGAGGTCGCGCCACAGCGGTTCCCTCGGTGCGGGTGTCCGCGGGGCTTCCGCCGGCCGGTGCGGGGCACGGTCCACCCCACCCGAAGCGGGCGGCGCGGGCTGCGTGCGCAGGGGAATGACGCGGGCTTCGTTCGGCGCATGAGTGGTCACCCCCTCAGCCTAGGGATCCTGGACTCCGGGGGAAGGGACCGGCGTTCTGCCCTGGGTGAAGCCGTCGCCACGCGAACGCCCGGCGCGGTCGCTGGTGGGCGGCTCGGGGCGGACGAGCCGCCACCGAGCGCACCGTGTCCCGACCGACCGGATGCCGCGCTCTCAACGGCCGGCGGCGAGCACCCAGATGCCGACGGCCAGTTGACCCCGGACGACCTGGACGGGAACTCGTGCCGACTGCGCTGCGCCTCAACGAATGCGACCACCGCGAAAGCGGACCGCTTTACGGGAAAGCGACCGCATGCCCGAGCCGCGCGAAAGGCGCACGCATGGTGAATCAAATGCATCATGCGCGTGATGGAGGCCCCAGACCGTTTCCTTCGGATTGTCTTGCCGACCGGTTGGCGGTGATCGCGAGGGTGATGGCGATCACGCCACCACCCGCCTCACTTCGGAGTCCGAGTCGACAACTGCCGCTTGAAACAGTCCCGTTGGGCATGGAGTGACGACACATCGGACCAATGCTCAGATGATTCGAAAGAAACCCCCTAATGGGGATCGTGCACTCGACGTCGAACAAGTCTTTTCTCACAGCTGCCTGAAGGAGCGTCAGTGACGCGTTAGCGAGTTGATAGCGGCGTGGGAGAAGATGAAGTCATCCGATGAACGGGGCAACGGCACTGTTGTGGCCCGTCCCTTGTGCATGCCCGAACGAAACGAGGAACAACCGTGAACCGCACCTACACCGCCCGAGTCCGACACGTGGCCCTCACCGTGGCCGCCGGTGCGGCACTCGCGGTGACCGTCACCGCCTGCGGCCCGGCCGACGGCAGCGGTTCCGGCGACTCCGCCGCCTCCGGCAAGGCCACCAACGCCGCGTCGAGCGACACCGGCAAGGACACTGCCGGCAAGGACACCTCCGACAAGGCCAGCGGCAGCGAGAACGGCAAGACGGCGAAGGAGGGCGACTCCTCCGCGGGCACCGGATCGGCGCCGTCGGACGGCAAGAAGGGCTACGGGCAGACCTGCGGGGCCAACGACCTGACGTTCAGCGCGAGTTCCAAGTCCCAGGCGGGCGGCTACATCCTGCTCGCGGCCCGCGCCAAGTCCGGCATCACCTGCACCATCCCCAGCGGTCTGCCCTCGATCTCCTTCGGTTCCGGCGGCATCGAAGCCCAGCCCGCCGAACAGTCCGTCGGCCCGGCGATCGAGCTCGGCGGCTCCAAGACCGCCTACGCCGGAATCAACCCCAAGACCACCAAGGACGACAACAGCGTCGAGTTCACCTTCCTCATCGCGGGCATCGGCACCTCCGACCCCAACCCCGCAAACGTCACCACCGGCCCCGTCAAGATCGACAAGCCGATCGTCACCAACTGGCACACCAGCCCCGACGGCACCGTCCCCGGTGACGGCACGGACCAGTGACACCAGCCAGCGCCGATGAGCACGGGCCAGCAGCGGGAACCGGCTGAGCTACCCGCCCTGGCCAGCTCCAACACCGCCCCAGGGGTGGAGAGGGCTCGGCGAGGTGCGCCGCGGAGCGTCCGGACCGAGTTTCCGCTCGCTTCCGGTCCAGGCACGACGGGCTGCCGTATCCGGTCGGGTACGGCAGCCCGGGGGCCGTCGCCTGACGGGCACGCCCGCCGCCGTCCTCCTGACGGCCACCAGGCCACTCGCACGACCTCCGCTGCGACCTCGGCCGGCAGGTCCTTCGCGGTGACCTACCAGGCAAACGAAGATCCGGGGTGCGCCACAGGAACGGTGCGTGCATGCGGATCCGACGTGCGGACTCGGCATGCGGATTCGGCATGCGGACCCGGCGCGCGTGAACTGCCTTGCTGCTGGCGACGGAGTCCCCTACTGCGACTGTTGAGCGGTGTGTGCGGTTTCGGCCGGTGAGGGAGCTTGCGGGTCGGGCGCCGTCAGGGTCCGGTCCGGCAGCCGGGTGGCCATGACGACGGGCAGGACGAAGACCGCGAGGAGCGCGTAGAAGACGGCGGGCAGACCTTGCGCGTCGGCGAGCCATCCGAACGCGGGCGAGCACAGTCCGCCGGCCGCCATCGCCAGTCCCAGGGTGAGCCCGCTGGCGGTGCCCGGGCGATGGGGCAAATAGTCCTGGCCCAAGGTGACCTGGGCGGCGAACGGCAGGAACATCGCCACGCCGAACACCGCCGCACTCAGCACCAGGACCGGGAACACGGGGGCCCAGGCAATGCCCAACAGTGCGGGGAACGCGACGAAGTAGCCGACCCGCAGCGACGTCATCCGGCCGTACCGGTCCCCCAGCCAACCACCGAGCAACGTGCCGACCGCCCCGGCCGCGGTGTACGTGCTGAGCACGGCGGCACCCGCCGCCGTGGACTCCCCCAGATCCCGCTGCGCGTGCAGCGCCACCATCGACGTGACCGTGACGTAGGGAACGGACCATCCGATGATGACGGCCACCAGCCGCGCGAAGGCACGCCAGTCATCCGCCCGTTCCGCGCCACCCGCCCCCGCCTTAGCCGCCGCGCCGGTGGCCAGCGGCGCGGCCGGCACGTGGCCCCGTGCGCGCATCCAGGGGCCCTTGAGGAGCCACAGGGCCACCATGACCAGCGCGGGGACCGCCAGCAGATAACTGCCGCCGAATCCCGCTCCCCCGATGACGAGGGTGACCAGGGTCGGCGCGAGGGCCCCGCCGATGGTTCCGCCGACGGAGAAGACGCTCATGGCCTTCTGCGACGAACCACCGGCGGCGCGTGCCTGGCTGGTCGCGGGCGGGTGGTAGGCCGCAATGCCGATGCCGGCGAGCGCGACGCACAACCAGGTGACCCAGTAGCTCCCGGACAGCCCCGCGGCCGCCACGCCCACGGCCGCGGTGCCGAATCCCGCGGGCACCAACCAGGGCCGTGGTGTGCGGTCGGACAGCGCGCCGAACACCGGTTGGAGCAGACTGGACAGGCCGCTCGCCGCGAAGGCCAGGCCGGAGACCGCCGCGTAGCTGTAGTGACGTTGGGACACCAAGAACGGCAGCATCGCGGGGATCGCCCCTTGAGAGAGGTCGTTGACCACGTGCGTGCCGGCCAGGAAACCGAGTTGCCCTTTTTTCATGGTGGGGACACCACTCTCTTTCTTTGCGGGGAAGCCCAACACCCGTACTCCTCGGGTCCTCAGAGGAGTTTCGACGAACGAGCGACGACAGGGGAGCCGGGTGGCGACCGAACCTCATGACGGCCAGCCGGTCGAACGTCCCACCACCCCGCTGCGGGGCGCTGGTCGCGTCAGGCCCCGCAGCGGCAACCGAGCAGGAGGATTTCGATCAGCGGCATGGCGAGCACAGTAGTCGCTTCCAACTCCTCAGACAACCTGATGCGCTGGTGAGTGACGGTGGATCGGGGCGGACGCCTCCGGTCAACGTCCTTGGTGTGACGCGTGCTTGGCGTGGAACCAGGGTCGGGTGTGCGGGAGGAGCGACGGGCGTGGGGTGCGACCAGACCGCGGAATGACCGGAGATCGCCGGACCGGACTGCGTCCCCTCCCCCGCGACCCACCGCGACGCGCGCCACCCGGCCGCCTCCGCCGGCGCCCGACAGCAGCGCCACCGCGAGTAGACTCACCACCCGAATCATCAGACAACCTGAGAGGTGATGGCGGAATGCCGCTCGGCGCCCTCCGTCCCAGTCCGCTGGTCGAACAGGCCACCCAGCACCTGCGCGACCAGATCACCGGTGGACAGTGGCCGGTGGGGACCAAACTCCCGGCCGAGACCGCCCTCGCCAAGACGCTCGGCGTGGGCCGCTCCACGGTGCGCGAGGCGCTGCGCGCCCTGGCCGGGGCCGGCCTGGTCCAGGCCCGCCAGGGCGCCGGCGTCTTCGTGATCGCCACCGAACCCGAGGAGGACTGGCCCACCCGGCTACGGCGCGCCGCGGTCACCGACGTCTACGAAGTCCGGATGCTCGTCGAGGTGCAGGCCGCGCGCCTGGCGGCACAGCGCCGCACCAAGGCCGACATCGCCGCCATGCGGGCCGCGCTGGAGGCCCGCCGGGCCGCGGCGGCCGGCGATGACGCGGGCTTCGTCGACGCCGACATCGCCCTGCACACCGCGGTCGTCACCGCCGCCCACAACCCCGTGCTGAACGACCTCTTCGTCGAATTCGTCCCCGCGCTGCGCACGGGGCTGATCGACCTGCTGGACATCCTCGACCTGCGGACCCACGAGCCCCAACACGGCGACACGGCCCACGAGGCTCTGGTGCGAGCCGTCGAACGCGGCGACGCCGACACCGCCAGCAGTACGTTGCAGGCCGAGTTGGAGGGGACCCTCGCCCGCCTGTACCGCCTCTGAGGCGCGGCGGGCGGGGTGCCCGGGAGGACGCGGCGCTCCGCGCGGCTCACAGCAGGAAGGAGAACCACGGGGAGCCCGGGGCGATCCGTTCGATCGACAGGGGACTGTCCCCCATGCGCCGCAACAGGCTGTCGAGGTCCTGGGGACGCTCCAACTCGATGCCCACGAGGGCCGGGCCGGTCTCCCGGTTGTTCTTCTTGACGTACTCGAAGGCCACGATGTCCTCGCCCTTGTCGAGCACCTCGTCGAGGAAGTGCCGCAGTGCGCCCGGCTGTTGGGGGAACGTCACCAGGAAGTAGTGGCGCAGGCCCACGTGCACCAGCGAGCGTTCCACCACGTCGGCGTAGCGGCTCACGTCGTTGTTGCCACCGGACACCACGCAGACCACGGTGCCCGGTCCCGTGCCGGACACCACCTGCCGGGCCGCCGCGCTCGCCAGCGCACCGGCCGGTTCGGCGATGATCCCGTCGGTCTGGTAGAGGTCGAGCATCTCGGTGCACACGGCGCCCTCGTCGACCGCGACGACCTCGTCCACCAACTCCTTGACCAGCGGGAAGGCCCGCTCGCCGACCTTGCCCACGGCTGCCCCGTCGACGAACGAGTCGAGTTCGGGCAGTGCCACGGGCCCGCCGTGCTCCAGCGCCGCCCGCATGCTGGCGGCACCGGCGGGCTCGGCGCCGACGATGCGGGTGTGCGGCGAGTGCGCGCGCAACCAGACGGCGATTCCGCTGATCAGGCCGCCACCGCCGACCGGCACCACCACCGTGTCGACGGCGGTGTCGCACTGCTGGGTGATCTCGCGGGCGACGGTGCCCTGCCCCGCCATCGTCCGCACGTCGTCGAAGGGGTGGACGTACACCGCACCGGTGCGCTCGCTGTCCCAGTGCGCCGCGGCGCTGGCCTCGTCGTAGGTGCTGCCGACCACGACGAGTTCGACCATGTCGCCGCCGAACGCCGCGATGCGCTCGCGCTTCTGCCGCGGCGTGTTGGACGGCACGAACACCCGGCCGCGGATGCCGAGCCGACGGCAGGCGAAGGCGACGCCCTGGCCGTGGTTGCCGGCACTGGCGCAGACGACGCCGCGCCGCTGCTCCTCGTCGGTGAGCGACGAGACCAGGTTGAAGGCGCCACGGACCTTGTACGAACGGCAGACCTGACTGTCTTCCCGCTTCAGCAGGATCCGGCTTCCGAGCAGCTCCGAGAGCCGCTGGTTCTCCTCCAACGCCGTCCGCCGCACCACCGGCTCAAGCCGTCGCGCCGCCTGTTCGATACCGTCTGCGTTCAACGTGCCTGACATCTCCGGATCGTAACGCGGGCCCGCAGCGGGCCCTCCGCGTCGACCACGATGCGGACATACCGCGCAGCGCGGCCCGTCAAGGCGGCGAGCCCCAGGGCCCTGGCGCCGGCCGGGTCCTCCCGCAGCCCCGCCGCGCGCAGCTCCTCACCGTCGGTGAAGCGGGCGGCGACGGCGTCGGCCACACCGGGGCGATGCAGTCGGGTCTCCGGGGCGATCGCCACCTCGAACCGGCGCTGCACCGCGCGCACGTAACTGCCGCTGCCGTGCCGGGTCTCCACCAGGCCGGTGGTGCGCAGCTCCACCATGGCTTGACGGCCCGTCAGTCGGTGCACGGCGTACTGGTCGGCGAGCGCCTCCTCGGTGGGCAGCCGCGAGCCGGGCGGCAGGTCGCCGGATTCGATGCGCTGGGCCAGCTCGCGGGCGATCGCGCGGTAGCGGGCTTCTCTGGGCTGACGCCCCACGACCGGAAAGTCATGTAGATGACTCCATGCCTCTCGTGAACTTCCGCGACGTCGCGGACAACGCCGGTCCGCGGCTGCGCCCCGGCCTCCTCTACCGCTCCGCCCGCCCGACCGGACTGACCACCGCCGAACTGGCCACCGCCGCTCCCGGACTGCGCTGCGTCGTCGACCTGCGCGGCCCGGACGAACGCACCGCGGCGGACTGGGCCGACGCCCGACTGGTCGGCACGACCACCCTCCTGACCACCCTCTGCTCTGGGCTGAACGCCTACCTCGCCGGCAGGTGGGCCGCCCACACGGGGCTCAGTCGATCCGTGCTGCTGTGGGCGACGCTGGTGATGGGCGCCATGCTCGCCGTCAAAGCGGTCACCGTGGACCTGACCGCCGTCTACCTCTACGGCGCCGTCTTCGGCGGCGACGCCGACCTCACCCCGGCGGACGTCGCCGCCGCACCACATCTCCACCAGCTACCTGCACCGCCTCTTCCAGCAGGAGGAGGCCACCGTCGGCGCCTGGATGCGCACCCGGCGCCTGAAGGCCGCGCGGCCGACTTCAGTCGCGCCTTCCGGAACGCGTACGGCACCACGCCGAAGGAGTTCCGTCGCCAGTCGGGCGTCCCGAACTGAACCAGGCACGGCAGGCCGCCCGGGCAGGGCTGCGCACACGGACACAACGACGCCCGGGTCCCCGGGCCCAGGGAGGGGCAGCATGATGAGGTTTCGGCTGGCAGGATCGCCGTCATGACGACGGATGCGTTGCTGCTCGGAGCCCGTGGACTGTGGGAGGAACTGGCCCGGGTGCCGGCGTCGTTCCCGCCGTCGGGCCAGGTGAACGTGGTGGTCTCGCCGGCGTCGGGGATGTGCCCGGCCGGCTGGGTCGGGGTGGTGGCCCTGGGCGGATCGGCGCTCGTGACCGCACCGACCGAGAGCACCGCAGGGATCGTGCGTGCGGCCCTGGCGCGGCTGCCGGTGGCGGCCGTCGTGGAGGGGACGTCGGTGCGGGAGGTGCTGCCCGTCTCCAGGACGCTCGGGCCGGCGGCGCTGTCGTACGTGTCCCCGCGGGGTTTCCGTCCGCTGACATCCGGCGCGCTGCCGGTCTCGCAACTTCCCTCAGATCACCGGGAGTTGCGGCGTCTGGAGCGGCGGGCTGGTGACGCGGACGCCGGCGAGGCCGCACTGGACGAGATCACGTCGCCGGCCTTCGTGGTCCGGGAGCAGGGCCAGGTGGTTGCGGCCGCCGGCTACGGTGCCTGGCCGCACCGGACCGCTCACCTCTGTGTGCTGACCGCGCCGGCGGCGCGGGGGCGGGGTCTGGCGCGTGTGACGGGTTCCGCCGCGGTGGCACACGCCCTCGCTGCCGGACTGCTGCCGCAGTGGCGGGCCCGGCGGCCCGCATCGCGCCGGGTGGCGGCCTCCTTGGGCTTCGAGGAACTGGGCCACCAGTTGAGCGTCGAGATGGCCCGGCAGGACACGGACTGGCACACCGCAGCCGATCGGGCGGGGTCGGTCCGGGGCGGGGACGGGGCCAGCCGGCCGCCCCGCTAGCGGTTCCCGATCGCACCCGGCCCCCGACCGCCGCGGGCCTCCCCGGGCCCACCACCATGGCAAGCTACGCGTCATGACCCATCACCCGGCCACCTCGGGTGCGCTGCGGCCAGCACGGTGCGGGCCACCGTCTCGTTTGGGGGAAACCATGTCCACGTCCCACCGCACGGCGGCCGAGCCGACGGCGAGCTGTCGCGCCATCGAGAACCTGATCGCCCGCTACGCCGAGCTCGTGGACGACGGTGACTTCGCCGGGCTCGGCGTCCTCCTCGCCGACGCCACCTTCGTCGGCAGCGGCGGGCCGGTGCACGGGCGCGACGCGATCGAGAAGACGTTCCGGGACACGCTGATCGTCTACGACGACGGCACGCCGCGGACCCAGCACGTCGTCACCAACGTGGCCATCGAGGTCGACGAACAGGCCCACACGGCGGAAGCGCGCTCCTACGTCACCGTGTTGCAGGCCCTGCCCGACCTGCCCTTGCAGCCCATCGCCGCCGGCCGGTACCACGACCGCTTCGAGCGCGCCGAGGGCCGGTGGCGCTTCGTCGAGCGGAGGGTCCGCATCAACCTGGTCGGCGAGGTGCGCCACCACCTGCGCCAGGCGGCCGCACCGCGTTAGGGCCTCCGGCGGCCGCAGGGCTCCGCGCGGCGGACGCGAACCGGTGGCCCCGTCCGCGTCGACGCCTTCCCGCTGTTCCGGGAACGCCAACCCGGAGGTGGCACGTCAGGCCCGGGTTTGCGTCCTGGTCTCTGATGCCCCGTCAAGACGCAGCGTGAGGCGTGGAGTTGTTGGTGCAGGGCGGGACGCCGAGGTGTATGCCCTGGACGGGTCCAGGGTGTTGCGGCGTTATCGGCGGGGTGGGCCGACGGCGCGGGAAGCGCGGCTGATGGCACACGTGGCGGCTCACGGGTATCCCGTGCCGGAGGTGTACGACGTCACCGACACCGACCTGGTGCTGGAACGACTGCACGGCCCGACGTTGCTGGCGGTGTTGGCCCGACAGCCGTGGCGGGCCGCCCCACCACTGATCCACGTCGGGCTGAGCCGGGCCGTGGTCCGCGCCGGCTGGCGCGGCCGGCGTGGTCGGCGTGGTCGGCGTGGTCGGCGTGGTCGGCGTGGTCGGATTCTGCCGAGGGGGCGGGGGGTGGTGTCGGATGGCGCCGTGCGGCGGCCGGTTGGTGGCTCCGGGGGCTCGGTGGGCGGAGTGTTGCAGTCGCCTTGATCGAGACGTCCAGAGGGGAAGTCATGGACACCGATGTGCTCATCGTCGGCGCGGGTCCGACCGGCCTGACGCTGGCCAACGAGTTGCTCGTGGCGGGGGTGTCGGCCGTGCTGGTCGACAAGCTCGCGCGGCGCAGCGAGTTGTCGAAGGCCGGCGGCGTGCAGTCCCGCACGCAGGAGGCGTTCGACCAGCGCGGACTGCTGGAACCGTTGCTGGCCACCGGCAACTACCCGGCCGGCACCGCGCACTTCGCCGGGATTCCGCTGCCGCTGACCCGTGGTCGGCACCGCCTGCCCTGGCGGTCCATACCGCAGGTGGCGATCGAGGGGTTCCTCGAAGAGCACCTCGCCGCGTGCGGCAGCCGCGTCCGGCGCGACCACGAACTGACCGACCTCGTCCAGGACGCGGACGGGGTCACCGCGGCCTTCGCCGACGGTGCGCGGATCCGCTGCCGGTACCTGGTGGCCGCCGACGGTGCCCACAGCACGGTGCGGGCACTGCTGCGGGCCGAGTTCCCCGGCCGGCCGGGCACGGCGACCACGGTCGCCGCCGACGTGCGGTTGGGCGGCGACGAGGTCCCGACGCACACCTGGAGTCCGGACGGGCACTGGGTGCACGTGTTCCCGTTGGGTACCGATCCGCAGGGCAGGCCGCTGCGCCGGCTGGCCATGGGCGGGCCGGGCCGGTCGCTGCCCAGGGACGTCCCGGTCACCGCGGACGAGATCCGCGACGGCCTGCGCAGCGTCCTCGGGTCCCGGGTGGAACTGCTCGAACTGCGCTACGCCCGCCGCATCACCAACGCGGCCCGCCAGGTCGCCCGGTACCGGCACGGGCGGGTGTTCCTGGCCGGCGACGCCGCCCACGTGCACCTTCCGATCGGCGCGCAGGGCATGAACACCGGGATCCAGGACGCGCTCAACCTCGGGTGGAAACTCGGCGCCACCGTGCGCGGTTGGGCCCCGGAAGGGCTGTTGGACACCTATCACGGGGAACGGCACCCGGTCGGGGCGGGCGTGCTGCGCAACGTCCAGGCGCAGAGCCTGCTGATGGACTCGGAGGGCACCCGCACCCCGGACGTGAGGGCCGCCAGGGAACTGTTCGCGGGCATGACGCGCCTGCGGGACGTCCAGTACCACCTGGACGACATGCTGTCCGGCATGGGCATCCGCTACGCGATGCCGGGCGCCGAGGACGAGCCGCTGGTCGGTCTGCCCGCCTCGGACCCGGGCCTCGGGCCGGTCCCGTTGCACGAACTGTTGCGGTCGGGGCGCGGGGTCCTGCTCGACCCGGCCGACGGGTTCGCCAAGGTCGCCGAACTCTGGTCGGACCGGGTGGACCGGGTGAGCCGGATCGGTGGCACGCGGGCGATGCTCGTACGACCGGACGGGTACGTGTGCTGGGCCGGCGGCCCGGACGGACCGGAAGCGGCGCTCGGGCACTGGTTCGGCGCGCCGAAGTGACGTGTGCCGCCCGGTGGAGCCAGGGCGGCTGCCCCCGTGGCGTCACAACTCCGCGTCGAGCGGGAGGCGGTGGACGCCGGGGAGGTACTCGTCGAGTTCGCCGGGGGTGAACCGGGCCATGCCGACGACGTGCCAGAACTCGCCCGCCACCTCGCCCTCGTACTTGTAGCCGCCCTCGGGGGTCAGTGCCGCCCAGCCGCCGGGGACGCCGATGAGCGTGGCGTGCGGGGTGGGCGGCGGGCCGTCCGGGGCGGGGACGTTCCACAGGCGGACCGTGCCGTCCTCGCCGCCGCTGGCCAGCCGGGTGCCGTCGGGGCTGAAGGCGAGGGAGAAGATCCGTCCGGTGTGGCCGGTGAGGCGGGCGGTGCGGCGGCCGGTGCGGGCGTCCCACAGGCAGATGACGCGGTCGTCGCCGGCGGTGGCGAGCAGCGGCAGCCGGGGGTGGGCGACGGCCGCCCAGAGCCGTCCGCGGTGTCCGGTCAGGACGTGCTGCGGCGCACCGTCGCGCCAGACGATGGCGGTGCTGTCCCAGGAGGCGCTGACCAGCCAGTCGTCGTCGGAGCCGAAGGCGACGGCGTAGACACGGTCGCTGTGGCCGTCGAGTTCGGCCGTCAGGCCGCCGCCCTCCTGGTGCCAGAGGCGGACCCGGCCGTCGTCGCAGCCGGTGGCGAGGGCGGTGCCGTCGCCGCGGAAGGCGATGGACCGCACCCGGCCGCGGTGGTCGGAGAGGGTGACGACGTGCGCTCCGGTGGCGCGCCACCACAGGCGGACCGAGTCGTCGTCGTTGGCGGTGGCGAGCAGGGTGCCGTCGGCGCTGAACGCCTCGGCCCAGGTGTGGTCGGTCTCCACGTCGATCTCGCGGAGGTACTCGCCGGTCAGGGCGTTCCACAGGTAGACGTCGCCGTCGTTGCTGGCGGTGCCGAGGATCGGGCCGGCGGGGCTGAAGACCGCGGAGATCAACCGGTCGCCGCGGCCGGTGAGTTCGGCGGTGCGGCGGCCGGTGCGGGCGTCCCACAGGCGGACGAGTCCGTCGTTGCTGCTGGTGGCGAGGCGGGAGCCGTCGCCGCTGAAGGCGACGGTGTTGACCCGGCGGCCGTGGCCGCGCAGGATGCGCTGGCCCTGGCCGGTGTCGGCGTTCCAGATCTGGGCACCGCCGTCGTTGCCGACGGTGACGAGCTGGCTGCCCTGCGGGCGGAAACGGCAGGCCCAGGCGGAACCGCGGTGCTCGACGGGCTGCTGGCGCAGCAGGCTGATGGCGCGGTGGCCGCCGGAGAGGGCGACGCGCCACAGGCGGACGGTGCCGTCGCTGTCGCAGGCGGCGAGGAGCCGTCCGCCGTTGCCGAACATCACCTGGTAGACCGCGCCGGTGCACCGCTCCAGCGCTCCGGCGGGCGCGCCGACCACGGGGTCCCACAACCGGACCTGGCCGTCGGTGTCACCGCTGACGAGGAGGGTGCCCTCGGGGTGGAAGTCGAGGGTGTAGACCCGGCCGGTGTGGCCGGTGAAGGTGTGCAGCAGGCGGCGTTCGGCGACGTGCCAGACGCGGACCGTGCCGTGGCCGTCGGCGCCGTGGTCGCCGGTGGCCAGGAGGGTGCCGTCGGGGCTGAACCGGGCGCGGAACACCGCTCCTTCGTGGCCGTCGAGGCGGCCGGTGCACTGGCCCGTGCGGGTGTCCCAGATGCGGAGGTTGGCGGCGGCGTCGCCGGTGACGAGGGTGCGCCCGTCGGCGCTGAACACCGCGGTGTAGACGGGGGCGGCGTGGCCGGGGAGCTGGTGCAGCGGTTCGCCGGTGGCGGTGTCCCAGAGGGTGACCAGGCCGTCGGCGTCGCCGGTGGCGACGACGGTCCCGGCGTCGTCGAGGGAGACCGGCCAGACGCCGCCGGGGTGGACGTCCAGGCGGTGCAGTTGGCGTCCGGAGACCGGGTCCCACAGCCGTACGGTGCCGTCGGCGCCGCCGGTGGCGAGGATCCGGGAGCGGAACTTCACGGCGTAGACGCGGCCTTCGTGGCCGTGCAGGGTGCGCATCGCGCGGCCGGTGTCGGCGGCGCAGACCAGCACGCCGCCGTCTTCGCTGCCCACCGCGAGGAGTTCGCCCTCGGGGCTGTACGAGAGGGGTTCGGGCAGCCGGCTGGTGCGCATGTCGAAGCCGTAGGGGACGCCGACGGCGGCGGGGCGGAAGCCGACCTCGACGGGCATGCCGGGGGCGAGGGCCGCGGTGCGCAGTTCGGGGGCGGCGCGGACCGTTGCGTCGGTGAGCGGGTCGATGAGCGCGGCGCGGTGCCAGCGGCTGCGGGTCAGGCGGGCGCCGCGCAGGTCGGCGCGGGTGAGGCGGGCGCCGCGCAGGTCGGCACCGGACAGGTCGGCGCCGGAGAGGTCGGCGTGGTCGAGGCGGGCGCCGTTGAGGTGGGCGTCGCGCAGTACGGCGTCGGAGAGGTTGGCGCCGATGAGGCGGGTGTCGGTGAGGTCGGCGCCGGTGAGGTCGACGCCGGAGAAGTCGCGGCCGGAGAGGTCCTCGCCGGAGAGCCGGGCGGCGCGCAGGTCGGCGCCGGCGGGGACGCGGAGCCGGTCGATGACGCGGACGGCGTTGGCGCGCGCCGCGTCGCTGACGCCGGGGCCGGGGGCGTTGAGGACGGTGCGGACCCAGGCGGTGCTCAGGTCGTGGTCGGCGAGGTCGCAGAAGAACTCGACGGCGAGGGCGCTCAGCGGGCGGGCGGCGAGGAGGGTGCTGTCGCCGTCGGCGAGGCGGTCGGCGGCCGCGCGGGCGATGAGCCATTCGACGACCGAGCCGTGGATGAACTGGAACAGGCCGTCGTCGGTGCGGATCAGCAGGCTTCCGGCGCCGACGGCCTGGGCGCTCTCCTGGGTGGTGAGGGTGGTGCCGGCGAGCCCGGCGAGGGCGGTGGCGACGGTGTCGGTCAGTTCGTCGAGGTGCAGACCGCCGCGGCCGGTCTCCCACAGGCGGCGGGCGAGGGCGGTGACGGCGGCCCACAGGTGGTCGAGGGTGAGGCCGGGGGCGGCGCCTGGGCCGCCCTGCCCGCGGCGCTCCTCGTGGGCGAGCCAGGCGGTGAAGACGTCCTCGTAGAGCCGGGCGGGGCTCAGTGCGCGGCCGGCGCCGGCGACGGCGCGCAGCTGGTCGGGGTCGAGGTCGGCGACGAAGCTGAGCAGCCGGGGGTTGGCGCACAGGGCGAGCAGGTCGGGGATGTTGCCGAGGAGTGCGAAGCGGCGGTCGGCGGTCTCCTCGTCACCGTAGCGGTTGACGAGGTAGGCGCGGATCTGTTCGGGGACGAAGCCCTCGACGGCGAGGATGCGGCGCTGCGGGAGCAGGCCGACGCGTTCGCCGAGGGCGGTGAGGATCTGGTCCTGCGACTTGAAGTGCTGGGTGCGGCTGCTGACCACGATCTTGGCGTTGTCGACGGCGGCGTTGAGGAGGACCTGGAGGTGGTCGGCGGCGCGGTCGTAGCTGACGCGGTTGACGAGTTCGTCGAAGCCGTCGAAGAGCAGCACGACGCGGCCCTGGCCGAGCATGTAGCGCAGGGCGCGCAGGTCGATGGTGTCGACGTCGTGGCCGGCGAGGTGGGCGGCGACGAGCCCTTCGAGGCTGTGCGCGCGGTCGAGGGTGTGCAGCGGGATGAGGAGTGGGGTGAGGTGCGGGAGGCGTTCGGGGATGCGGCGGGCGAGCTCGCGCAGGGCGAAGGTCTTGCCGTGTCCGAAGTCGCCGAGGAGCAGCAGGAAGCGGCCGTGGTCGGTCTCCAGGAGCTGGAGCATCGCCTCGACGAGGTGGTCGCGCTCGTCGGCGTCGGGGCGTTCGGCGTCGCGGTAGCGCTGCGGGAGGTAGAGGTCGGGGGCGTAGCGGTCGTCGTTGCTCAGCCGGGCGGTCTGGGCGGTGACGTAGCCGCGCAGGTCGAGCAGGCCCTGGAACTCCAGGAAGCTGCGGACGCGGACGCCGCGGCGCCCGGCGCGTTCGCGCAGGGACTGTTCGGGCGGCGGGCCGTCGTGGACCAGCTCGGCCTCGGAACCGGTGTCGGTGGCGTGCGCCTGGGCGAGGAACCGGTCGAGTTCGGCGTCGGTGGGGGTGCCGGGGTGGACGGCGACGCGCTGCTGGCGGACGACGCCCTCGTCGCTCCAGGTGACCATGATCTGGGTGAGGTCGTCGGGGGCGCTGCGGGGGACGTCTCGGAGGCGGACGCCTTCCTGCCGGGCGCGGCAGACCTCCTTGACGCGTTCGGCGAGGGAGTCGGCGGGCTCGTCGACGGCCCGGTTGTCGGCGGGCGGCGCGGCGGCGGGCGGGGCGGTGGGCTCGTCGGGCGTGCCGAAGATCCGTCCGGCGCCGTGCCAACTGACGGGGAAGACGGCCGGTTCGGTGCCGCCGTCGCCGGTCCAGCGGGTGACGCCGTCGGCCGCGACGCGCAGCAGCTCGAACCCGGCGGGGGCGGCCGGACCGTACAGCGGGAGGCTGCCGTCGTGGAGCGGCAGGTGGTCGTGGGAGGGCTCGCCACCGGTGGTGCGGGGGCCGCCGCTGGGGCCGTGCACGACGAAGTGGAGGCGGGGCGCGGCGAGGCGGGTGAAGGTGTCGACGTCGCGGAGCGTCCCGGGGCCGCCGGGGGCGTCCTGGGGGCGGCGGCGGCCGGTGAGCGGGTGGCGGAGTGCGCCGATGCGCAACCAGCCCTCCTCCTCGTAGCCGCGCAGCGCCTCGGCGAACCAGGCGGCCTGGTCGCGGCCGAGGAAGCCGTACTGGTCGTCGGGGCGGTGGCTGGCGGCGATGGAGGAGTTGAACCCGGCGACGACGGTGTGGAGTTCGGGCACCGGGAAGAGGGTCCAGGGCTGGTCGCTGTCGAAGACGGTGTCGAGGCCCTCGTAGAGGCCGCGGAAGAGCCGGGTGTAGTGGCGCCACTTGGGCCAGTACGGGGGCTGCGGCGGGATCTCGTCGGCCTCGCAGGTGTGGAAGTAGCCGCGGCAGGCGGCCTGGCTGACGTCTTGGTTCCCGGGGACGACCACGACGCGCTGCGGCGGCAGGTCGAGCTGCGAGCGCAGTCCGGTGAGGAAGCTGAGTGCCTGGTCGCACTCGCGGGGGCTGCCGGAGGCGGTGAGGTCGCCGGTGACGACGAGGAGGTCGGGCGCGGGGGCGCCGGCGTCCTTCAGTTCGACGAGGTCGCCGCGGATCTCCCGGCGCAGCGCGTCCGGTTCGCGGCCGCGACCGAAGTCGGGGCCGGCGAGGTGCAGGACGGTCAGCGCGCCCTGGTCGCGGGCCGCGCCGGGGGCCTGGGGGTAGCGGGGCGCGCCGGCCGGGCGGCGGCGGCCGGACCAGCCGGTGCGGCCGAGTGGACGCTGCCGGTCGTCGGCGGGGGTGGCGGGCCCGGGCAGGTGGACGGATTCGGCGAGGGTGGCGGAGCCGGGGTAGCCGGGGCGGCGGCCGGGCCGGGCGTGGCCGTCGACGGCCTGGCCGACGCGGGTGAGCAGCATGCTGCGGGCGGTCGCGGCGTCGGCGACGCCGACGAGGTCGACGTAGGTGATGGTGGCGAGGAGTCCCTCGATGGGGATGTCCTCCACGCGGACGGTGAGCAGCTTGCGCTCGGGCTCCTCCGGTTCGGCGCGGAGCGCGGCCTGCCATTCCATGCGGCCGTAGGTGGAGCGGCCGTAGTGGCCGGAGAGGACGGCGATGACGGCGACGGATTCGCTGACGCCGCGGTCCATGAAGTCGATGAAGTTGGTGCCGGCGACGAAGTCCCATGCCTGGATGACGGTGCGGTACCCGGCTTCCTCCAGGGTCCATGCGATCCAGGACGCCCATTGTTCGTCGGCGGGCGAGTAGCTGATGAAGAAGTCCAAGTCACGTGTCCGGCCGAGCAGTTCCCCGTCAGTCGCCATGTCCCCATCGTAGGAGTTCGGGAGGTGGCGGGACAGGCGGTTGGAAGGATCACGCCGGAGGCGTCCGGCCCCGGTCGGCGATCTCCCCCTCGCCCCGTCCCCGTCCGCTCGCGTGTGCGACGCTGTCGGGCGTGCGATTCCTCAAGCGTCTGCATCCCTTGGACTGGCTCGCCGGCGGGCTGCTCGCCGGCGGCCTGCTGTGCGTGGCCACGGGGCTGCTGCCGACGGCGCCCGCCGGGGAGGCGATGGCGCGCGTCGGGCCGCTGCTGGTGTTCTTGGCGACGGTCATCGTGATGGCCGAGCTGACCGGCCGGGCCGAGGTGTTCGACGCGGTGGCGTCCTGGGTGGCGCGGACCGGGAAGGGCAGTTATCCGCGGCTGTTCGGGCTGTGCGTGCTCTTCGCTTCGGTCACCACCATCGCGCTGAACCTCGACACCACGGCGGTGCTGCTGACGCCGGTGATGCTGGCGCTGGCCGGGCGGGTGGGCATCGCGCCGGTGCCGCTGGCGATGACGACGGTCTGGCTCGCCAACACCGCGAGCCTGTTGCTGCCGGTGTCGAACCTGACGAACCTGCTGGCGTCGAACCGGGTCGGCCTCTCCCCCACCGCGATGGCCTCCACGATGGGCCTGCCCCAGCTGGCCGCCGTCGCCGCGACGATGGCGTGCCTGTGGGGGTTCTACTGGCGGCGCGGACGGCGGGGCGCCGACGGGTACCTGCCGCCCGAGCGGCGGGCGCCGGCCGATCCGGTGCTGTTCCGGGTGTGTGCGCTGGCGTGCGTGGGCTTCCTGGTGGCGATCCTCGTCGCGGACGTGCCGCTGTGGTCGGCGTCGCTGACCACGATGCTGATCGTGGTCGTCGCGTTCGCGGTGCGGCGCCCCGCCGAACTGCGCTGGTCGCTGGTGCCGTGGCGGCTGCTGGTGCTGGTGCCGGGGATGTTCCTGGTCGTCGAGACGGTGAACGCGCACGGGCTGCACGCGCTGCTGACGGCGGCGGTCGGACCGGACGGCGGCCTCGCCGGCATGCTGCGCTCGGCGGGCGTGGGCGCGGGCCTGTCCAACGTCCTCAACAACCTGCCGGTCTACATGGCGGGCGAGGCGGCGGTGCCGGTCGGCAACCACCACCAGCTGCTGGCGCTGCTCATCGGCACCAACGTCGGCCCGCTGGTCACGCCGTGGGCGTCGCTGGCGACGCTGCTGTGGTTCGAGCGGTGCCGCGGCCAGGGCACCGTCATCCCGCTGCGGCGGTTCATGGGGACGGGGCTCGTCCTGGCCGTGACGGCGACGCTGGCGGCGACGGCGGCACTGGCGGTGGGGTGAGCGGCGGGGCGCCGACCGTGCTCAGGCCGCCCGCGCCCCGGCGACCACGTCGAGCAGGTACGTCAGGGTGTCGCCGCGGGCGGCGACGAAGCTGCGGTCGGTGTCCGGACCGGTGGAACCCACCGTGAAGGGGCCGCCGGTCAGGGTGCGGAACTCCACGCCCGCCTCGACGGCCAGCAGGGCGCCCGCGGGGAAGTCGATGCCCTCGGCGCGGTAGCCGACGAAGCCGTCGATCGCGCCGCGCGCCAGCATGCTCCAGCCCAGCAGCGGCGCCCAGAGCTGGAGCACCCGCCGGGTGCGGCGCTCCAGGTGGCCCCGCAGCCCCGCGGCCACCGGGTCGGTGCGGCGCACCGCGTGGCCCTGGGTCCAGGCCACCACCGGACCGCTGCGCGGCACCGCACCGTGCGGCCCGAGCAGCGGGTCGGGGCCGCAGGCGGCGCCCTGGCCGCGGACGGCCCGCCAGGTGGAGCCGGTGACCGGTTCGTGCACCACCCCGACGACCGGCGCGCCGTCCACGCACAGCCCGATGCCGACGGCGTAGGCGGTCAGGCCGATCGCGACGTTGTTGCTGCCGTCGAGCGGGTCCACCAGCCAGGTGCGGCGGCTCACGGCGTCGAGGAGGCCGGCTTCCTCGGACAGGATCCGGTCGTGCGGGAAGTGCGTCTGGAGGCGGGCGAGGATGAGCTTCTCGGCGGCCAGGTCGAGGTCGGTGACGACGTCGCCCTCGGCGTCCTTGACGCCCACCGCGCGAGCCGCGCCGAACCGGCCGCGCAGCAGGGCCCCCGCCTCCTCCGCCGCGGCGACGGCCACCCGCGTCTCGCTCGCGTAGGGGGCGGCCTCCACGTCACTCGCGCTGCTCGGCATGGATCCTCCTGAGTGCTGTGCGGACGGTCCGTTCGGTGTGCTCCGCCCCGCACAGCCGGCGCACCGTACGGTGACCGCGGCCGTGCAGGGGCCCCAGGGAGAGGTCGGTGTGGCCGGGCAGCGACCGCCCGAGCACCAAGGTGGCGGCGGGCTGGCCGCGGGTGACGACGGTGGCGTGGAACTCCCCGGCCGGCAGGCTGTACGTCTCGCCGCTGCCGCTGGAGGCGGCCGGGCCCGGTTCGCAGTGCACCAGCCGGGGAGTGGGCCGCAGTTCGTCGACGCCCGAGGGGGCGCTGAAGACCTCGAAGATCCGGTGGGTGGGGGTGCGCGCCTCGTCCGTCACGGCGACCGGGAGGTTGCCGACCCGGCCGTAGAGGACGTAGCTGCGCAGCTCCCAACTGTGGGCGTGCATGGGGGAGGCGGTGGGGTCGGCGGGGGCTCCGGTGCCGAAGAGGTGGACGCAGACGCCGCGGGCGCCGTCGCGGACCAGCGGCAGGCACAGGAAGCCGAGCGGGTGGCGGACCGCGCGTAACTCCCGCTTGCCGCGGGCGATGTCCTCCAGGGCGCCGGTGACGCTGGCGCGGGGCGCCTCCCGCGGGGTGCCGGGCCGGAGCAGTCGGTCGAGCGTGTCGTAGTCCATGAGCCGCGCCCGAGGCGTCTCACCTCCGGTAGGGGTCCTCAGCGTGCAGGGCTTTCTCGACGATCTCCGCGACGTCGGCGTCGCTGAACACCGAGGGCAGGGGCAGGTCGACGTCGTCGAAGACCGCGCGGACCTCGTCGACGGTCGGTTCGTCCCCCAGCGGGGCGACGCCGCGCAGGTCGAGGCGGACGGCCTGTTCGCGGCTCTGGTGCAACTCGGTGACGTAGTAGTCGTAGAGCGGTTGGTCGCGGGCGACGAGGAGGTTGACGCGGTTCGGGTCGTCCTGGGTGATGATCAGGCAGGTCTCGGAGAGGTCGAAGCGGAGGGTGGGGACGCCCGAGGAGAGGTGGACGCTGATCTCCAGGGTGTCGAGCCGCTGGCGGAACCAGCAGGCGGCCAGGACCGTGGCGTACGCCTCCTTGCGGGTGCGGTCGGCGGTCCAGGCGTGCGCCGCGTCCTCGTTGCGGCGGCGGGCGAAGGTCTGGCGGAAGCGGGCGTAGGCGGCGCAGGTCTGTTCCTCCGCCGGGTTGATGATGTCGATCTTGATGCTGAGTTGGGCGCGTTGACGGGTGGCGGCCTCGACGCACCGGGGCAGCGTGACGGCCCGCAGGTAGGTGCCGGTGCCGCCCTTGAAGTACCAGAGGTTGGTCTGCGCGCGGGCCCGCTCCAGCGCGTCGCCGACCTGGTCCCCCGACAGGGAGCGGACCATCGCGAGGTCCTCCAGGGCGCGCCGGGTGTCCGCGTACGCCTCTTGTATGTCGGACTTGCGGCGCAGCCGTTCGGTCATCGAGCCGACCGCGAGCGTGCCGAGCACCAGCAGCGTCGCACCGGACGAGACCTTGTCGCTGATGACGTCGCCGAGGACGTCCATCAGGCCGATGGTCACGCCGAGCCCCACGGCGATGAGTCCGTCCAGGTTCCTGATCGCCCAGGCGACGACGAACTCCACCCGCCCCACACGCTGTTCCACGTTGAGTCCCCCTCCCCGTTCCCTGCATCGTAGGAGGAACGGGAGGGCTCTGGCCAGGGCTACCCGACGGTCGGAAGATCCCTCCGGGGTGCGGGAGTTGCGGGGCCGGACCGGGGCGCACGCGGACCTCCCGGGTCGCGCGCCGGGGGCCGCCGAGCACCCCGCGGCCGGCCCTTTCGCGCCACCGGTGCGCACAGTCGACGGAAAACCGTCGCACGCGCGTCCTTGCCAGCGGACAGCGGCGGATTTACATTCAACTCGCCGGTAACACCCGGGGTAACACCCGTAGTTCGGCACCAACGACGCAGCGGCGCCCTCTGGCGCCGCGTGCCCGCACCGCCCCGCCGCGTACGACGCACCCGATGCCCAGCCGGCGTGCACGGTTCGCCGCCGCGGCCCCGCACCTCCGCACGGCCCCGCCCCACCCCACGCGCGGCGGCGCCGTGCCCTGCACGCGGAGCCCGCTACGCCCCCCACACGTTCGACAGCGCGGCCCACCGGACTCTTCGAAGGGGACACGACGTGAAGGACGCACACGGCAGACACGTCACGGGACGCATCAGCTGGCGGCGGTTCGCCGTGCTGACCGTCCCGGCCGTCGCCGGTACCGCAGCCCTGGGCATCGCCCTGGCCAACGGGGCCCTGGCGGCCTCGTTCGCGGTCTCCGGACAGCAGTTCAAGGTGTCCGCGGACAGCCTCACGGGCGACGGCTTCGCCCAGTACGGCAGCGTGGACGCCAACGCCCGCGGCGAGCTCCTGCCCGTCGCCGTCACCGCCATCAAATCCGCCGAACTGCACCACCTGTGCCAGTCGGTCGTCACCCACCTGCCGGTCCTCGGCGACATCTCGCTCAAGCTGACGGCGGGCAACGGCACGCCCGTGCGGGCCACCGACCTCTTCGTGGACGCCACCCAGCTGTCCGGCGACGCGTCCTTCCACCACATCGAGATCGGCCGGGACGCCTCGACGCTCACCAAGGGGCCGGCCGACGCCCAGGGCCTCCAGGACCTCTTCGCTCAGCAGGCCGACGACGTCTCCATCAACCACCTGCGGCAGACCGCCTGGGCGACCAACGCCGGCACGTTCCGGCTCTCCGGCCTCAGCATGAAGGTCTCCAAGGGCACGAAGGAATGCTTCTGAGATGGGCGCCGCCCGAGCCCTGGCCGGCTGGCGGCGCTGGCGCCGGGGCCGCCCCTTCTGGGGCGGGCTGGCGGCGGTGCTGGCCGGGGCGGAGATCTGCGCCCTGCCGCTGGCCCCGCTGAAGATCATGCTCCAGCAGGGCATCGCCGGCGTCCCGTCCGTCCTGATGGGCCTGGTGATGGTCCTGATGGGCCTGTCGGCGTGGTTCGCCCCGCACTACCGGGGCCTGGCGGGCGTCCTGACCGTACTGGGCGCCATGGCCGCCCTGGTGATGTCCAACCTGGGCGGGTTCCTGATCGGGACCGTCCTCGGCATCCTCGGCGGGGCGCTGATCTTCGCCTGGCAGCCGGTGGACGCCGGACCACCGCCCGCCGCCCCGGGCACGGCCGTGTCCACCTAGCCCGGCGGGGCCGGCGACCGTCGGGAAGCCCTCCGGACGGCTCCCCGACGGCCACCCAAACGGCCCGTGCGGAGGTCGGCGCACTCCCGTGCCTTCGACACCGCTCCGGGCGGGGCCCACCCGCGCGGCGCCCCTCCCAGCCCTCACCGCCCTGCCGCCCCGCCCGGCCGCCGGGCAACCGCAGCCACCGCCCGGCCGATCCGCTTGCCGCGCGGCGCGCCGACCGCGCCCCTTCCCGCGCCCCTCCCCACGCCCCGGCGCCCCTACGCCACCGCGCACGGCCGGACACCACCACGGCACCTCCCCCCTCATACAGCCCGGGCCCCCGGGCGCACCCCCGCACGAAGGAGACAGTGATGGCACAGCACCTCCCCCGTACCGTGCTCACCGCGTCGGCCGGCATCGCGGCGGCCCTCGGACTCACCCTGGCCGTGACCGGTCCGGCGACCGCCTCGCCCGGCGCCCGGACGGCTGCGGCGTCCACCACCGTGACGCCCGCCGGGCACGCCTTCGGCGCGACGCTCACCGGCACCGCGACGTTCTCCGCCGGTTCGGTGACGGTGACCTGTTCCACCTCCGGCGCCAGCGGCACGGTCCCGGCCGCACCCGCGAACACCAACGCCGCCGGGCCGGTCAGCAGCGCGGTCTCCGCGCCCACCTACAGCTCCTGCACCACCAGCATGCCGGGCGTCAGCGCCACCGTCACCACGACCGGCAACTGGTCCGTCGCCATGCAGAACGGCCCGACGGTGACGGCCGGGCTGACCATGCCGACGGCCGGTTTCGTCCTCAAGACCAGCGGCCTGGCGAGCTGCACGGTGACGGCCGCGCCGACCGCGGCGGCGACCGTCAACGGCACCTGGACCAACGGCGCGCCGTCCACGCTGAAGTTCACCGACGCGTCGGTGCCGGTGAAGGTGGTGGGCGGCTTCGGCTGCCCGACGTCCGCGACCACCTCGAAGTTCAACGCCACCTACAAGGTCACCGACACCACCGACCCGACGTCCGCCATCACCGTCACCGGCTGACCGTCGGACACCACCCCGCCCCACCGCGCCGCCGACGGCCGTTCCCCGGCCGGCGGCGGCACTCCTCGAAGCGATCCGGTCCGACCCGGCCGTCCAGCCAACACGCCTGCCCCGTAAGCCGGTTGGAAACCAGGCCCGTCGGGCGGCCGTCGGGCGCAGGGCATCGGGGACGGAGGACCGCAGGGCGGTGGGGACGCCGCCCTCGCCCCGGGCTCCGCCGCGCCGGCGCGCTAGTAGGACTGGAGCTCCACCAGCGTGCCGTCCGGCGTCCTCAGGTGCGCGGTGCGCAGGTCGGGGCCCCACTCGGGACGGTCTTGGGGTTCGGCGAGGACCGCGGCGCCGTGCCCGCCCAGGCAACGCGCCGCGGAATCGACGTCGTCGACCCGCAGGACGAGCATCGCGCCGTCCTGGGCGGGCGCGGCCGACGGCAGGTCCTCGGTGCCGATGGTCCGGGCGATGGTCCCGCGTGCGTACAGCACGAGGACGGCTTCGCCGCCCAGGTCCCAATTGGCGTATCCGGCCGCGGCGATCACCTTGACGGGTTCGATGCCCAGCAGGTCGCGGAGCGCTTCGGTCCAGAAACGCACCGCGGTGTCGAAGTCCGCGACGAGCAACCGGGGGTACAGGGCGTCCATACGGGCGATCGTATCCACGCACCGGGCGGACCGTCAGCGGAACGCCCGCTGCCCGGAACGACCGGCCCGGCACCCCGACCGTCGAGCCGCGCGCACGCCCGGCGCCCCGTCCTGTCCGCCGCGCCGGGAGGGCGGGGTGCCCGTTCGTGGGCGGTCAGGGGGGCCGCGGGGCACAGCATAGATGCCCTCCCTCGGCGGGCGGCCGAACTGCGGTCCGCACTGCGGTCGTTGACCGCGGGCGGCGGACCGACCAGGCCGCTCCCCCGCCGACGGCCGGGTGGCCGCTCAGTCCCCCACGTACGCCGCGAGGTGCTCCCCGGTCAGGGTGGCGCAGGCCGCCACCAACTCCTCGGGGGTGCCCTCGAAGACGATGGTGCCGCCGTCGTGGCCGGCGCCGGGGCCGAGGTCGATGATCCAGTCGGCGTGCGCCATGACCGCCTGGTGGTGCTCGACGACGATCACCGACTTGCCGGCGTCCACCAACCGGTCCAGCAGGCCGAGCAGTTGCTCGACGTCGGCGAGGTGCAGACCGGCGGTCGGCTCGTCGAGGACGTAGACGCCGCCCTTCTCGGCCATGTGGACGGCCAGCTTCAGGCGCTGCCGCTCACCGCCCGACAGCGTGGTGAGGGGCTGTCCGAGCTTGAGGTAGCCGAGGCCGACGTCGGCGAGCCGGCCGAGCATCCGGTGCGCGGCCGGGGTGCGCGCCGCGCCGTCGCCGAAGAACTCCTCGGCCTCGGCCACCGACATCGCGAGCACCTCGCTGATGTCCCGGCCGCCGAGGTGGTACTCCAGGACGGACGCGTCGAACCGCTTGCCGTCGCAGTCCTCGCAGGTGGTGGCGACGCCGGCCATCATCGCCAGGTCGGTGTAGATGACCCCGGCGCCGTTGCAGGTGGGGCAGGCGCCCTCGGAGTTGGCGCTGAACAGGGCCGGCTTGACCCCGTTGGCCTTGGCGAACGCCTTGCGGATCGGGTCGAGCAGACCGGTGTAGGTCGCCGGGTTGCTGCGCCGCGAACCGCGGATGGGGCTCTGGTCGACCGAGACGACGCCCTCGCCGGCCGGGATCGAACCGTGCACGAGTGAGCTCTTGCCGGACCCGGCGACGCCCGTGACGACGGTGAGCACCCCGAGCGGGATGTCGACGTCGACGTCCTTGAGGTTGTGCGCCGTGGCGCCGCGGACCTCCAGCACGCCGGTGGGCTCGCGCACGGTCTCCTTGAGGGCGGCGCGGTCGTCGAAGTGTCGGCCGGTGACGGTGCCGCTGGCCCGCAGTTCCTCGACGGTGCCCTCGAAGCAGAGGCTGCCGCCGTCGGAACCGGCGCCGGGGCCGAGGTCGACCACGTGGTCGGCGATGGCGATCGTCTCCGGCTTGTGCTCCACGACCAGCACCGTGTTGCCCTTGTCCCGCAGCCGCAGCAGCAGGTCGTTCATGCGCTGGATGTCGTGCGGGTGCAGGCCGGTGGTCGGCTCGTCGAAGACGTACGTGGTGTCGGTGAGCGGGGAGCCGAGGTGGCGGACCATCTTGACGCGCTGGGCCTCGCCGCCGGAGAGGGTACCCGCGGGCCGGTCGAGCGAGAGGTAGCCGAGGCCGATCTCCACGAACGACTCCAGGGTGTGCTGGAGCTTGGCGAGGAGCGGTGCCACCGTCGGCTCCTTGAGGGCGCGGACCCAGGCGGCCAGGTCCCGGATCTCCATCGCGCAGGCGTCCGCGATGGAGATCCGCTTGATCTTCGAGGCCCGGGCGCCCTCGCTGAGCCGGGTGCCGTCGCAGTCGGGGCACGTCGTGAAGGTCACCGCGCGCTCCACGAACGCCCGGATGTGCGGCTGCATCGCCTCCTTGTCCTTGGCGAGCATCGACTTCTGGATCCGCGGGAGCAGACCCTCGTAGGTCATGTTGATGCCCGCGATCTTCATCCGGGTCGGCTCGTGGTGGAGGAAGGCGTGGAGTTCCTTCTTGGTGTACTTGCGGATCGGCTTGTCGGGGTCGACGAGGCCGGACTCGGCGTAGAGGCGGTAGTTCCAGCCGCCGGCGGTGTAGCCGGGGACGGTGAGCGCGCCCTCGGCGAGGGAGGCGGTGTCGTCGTAGAGCTGGGTGAGGTCGATGTCGGAGACGGCGCCGCGGCCCTCGCAGCGCGGGCACATCCCGCCGGTGCGGTTGAAGGTCGCCTTGACCGCCTTCTTGTTGCCGCGCTCGACGGTGATCGCGCCGGACGCCCGGACCGAGGGGACGTTGAAGGCGTACGCGCTGGGCGGGCCGATGTGCGGCGCGCCGAGCCGGCTGAAGAGGATCCGCAGCATCGCGTTGGCGTCGGTGGCGGTGCCGACGGTCGAGCGGGGGTCGGCGCCCATCCGCTGCTGGTCGACGGTGATCACGGTGGTCAGCCCGTCGAGGACGTCGACCTCGGGACGCGCCAGCGTCGGCATGAAGCCCTGTACGAAGGCGCCGTAGGTCTCGTTGATCAGCCGCTGCGACTCCGCGGCGATGGTGTCGAACACCAGCGAGCTCTTGCCCGAGCCGGAGACGCCGGTGAACACCGTCAGCCGGCGCTTGGGCAGTTCGACGTCCACGTCCTTGAGGTTGTTCTCGCGCGCGCCGTGCACGCGGATCAGGTCGTGGCGGTCGGCGGCGTGCGGTGCGGGCGCCTGCGGGTCCGTCCTCTTGGCCATGCTGTTCGGGTCTCCATGTGTGCGGTGCGGGGCCGCCTGCGGTGTGTCCGGGCCGTCGCGGCGGCGGCCGGGGCGGGAACCCGGTCCGCGGTCGGGTGGGTGGGCCGGGGTGGTGCCCGCGGGGCGCGGGCGGCGGCTGTCGGGCGGGTCAGCGCAGTTCCTGGATCCGGATCAGGTTGCCGGCGGGGTCGCGGAAGGCGCAGTCGCGCACGCCGTAGGGCTGCTCGGTCGGCTCCTGGACGACCTCGGCGTCGCTGGCCTGCACCTGCTCGAAGGTGGCGTCGAGGTCCTTGGTGGCCAGCAGGATCCAGCCGTAGGTGCCCTTGGCCATCATCTCGGCGATGGTGCGGCGCTCGTCGTCGGTGATGCCGGGGTCGGCGGCCGGCGGCGCCAGCAGGAGGGAGGTGTCGGGCTGACCGGCGGGGCCCACGGTGATCCAGCGCATGGTGCCCTGGCCGACGTCGTTGCGGACCTCGAAGCCGAGGACGTCGCGGTAGAAGGCGAGGGAGGCTTCCGGGTCGACGTGCGGGAGGGAGCTGACGTGAAGGGTGATGTCCATGGCCGTCACGCTAGCCGCGGCCCGTGGGCGGCGCTTCTCGATTCCTGATCGGTCGGGTGACCTGCTTCGCCACGCACGACGGCAGGCCCACCGTCGACCGTGCCGCCTGCCGCCGGTAGGCGCTGGGCGGCATGCCGACCAGTTCGGTGAAGCGCGTGCTGAAGGTGCCCAGCGACGCGCAGCCCACCGCGAAGCAGACCTCGGTGACGCTGTGGTCGCCGCGGCGCAGCAGGGCCATGGCGCGCTCGATGCGCCGCGTCATGAGGTAGCTGTACGGCGATTCGCCGTAGGCGAGGCGGAACTGGCGGCTGAGGTGCCCGGCCGACATGTGCACGCCACGGGCGAGGTCCTCGACGTCCAGCGGCCGCGCGTACTCCCGGTCGATGCGGTCGCGGACCCGGCGCAGCAGCGCGAGGTCCCGCAGGCGCTGCGCCGGAGGGTTTCTTTCGGTCACCTGAAAAATCGTGCCACAGGGTGCGGACCCGCACCGGCCGCGCTCGGGGGCGGTCTCTCAGGGATAGGATTTTCGGGTGTTAAGGGGCCGGGACGCCGTGGATGACCTGCGGGGGCGTGGTCCCGCGGGTCGGGTGAGGGGACGGGGATGGCGGAGCGCAGGGTGGCGGAGCCGGATGCGGTGGCGCGGGTCATCGAGGACTGGGCCCGGGAGCGGCCCGACCTGGACACCTCCCCGTTGGCGGTCCTGGCCCGGCTGCACCGCTCGTACCTGCGGTACAGCGCCCGCCTGACGGCGTCCATCGAGCGCTACGGCCTGTCGGTGGCCGGTTTCGACGTGCTCACCGCGCTGCGGCGGGCCGGCCGGCCGTACCGGCTGACCGCGGGGCAGCTCGCCGACTCGGGCCTGGTGTCGTCCGCCGGGGTCACCCTGCGCATCGACCGGTTGGAGAAGGACGGGCTGATCGTGCGGGAGCGGGACGCCGAGGACCGGCGGGTGGTGTATTCGCGGCTCACCGACGCGGGGCTGGCCATGGTGGACGAGGTGTTCGCCGAGCACCTGGAGAACGAGCGGCGGATGCTCGCGGGGATGTCCCCTGCCGGGTGCCGCCAGCTCGCCCGGTTGCTGCACGAGCTGGAGCACTCGATCCTCGCGTCGGACGAGGAGCCGGCCGGCTGAGGCCGCGGCCCGGGCTCACCCGGTGGTCGCGGCCGTGCTCTGCCGTTCGGCCTCGGCGCGGAGCAGGCGGCGCAGGCGGACCACGCCCAGGTCGTGCTGGTAGAGGTTCTCGCGCTGGTCGGCGTCGGCCGGCAGGGCCTCCAGCATCACCCGGTCCTGCTCCAGGACCTCCCAGTGCCGTTCCTCGATGAGGGTCTTGTAGAGGAACCGCCAGGTGTCGCGCTGCCAGCCCTGGACGCGGCGGTAGCGCCAGAAGAAGACGCCGGTGCGTGCGGCGTCCACCGGGCAGACCATGCCGACGATCCCGAAGGCGCCGCCGGGGCCCGCGGACGGCGGGTACGGGATGGACAGGTCCACCCAGTCCACGCCGGTGCGGCACAGCTCGACCCAGTCGAAGTTGACGCCCCGCTGGTTGGTCTTCTCGAAGAAGTAGCCGCGGTCGGTCTCCCGGATGCGGAACTTGGCGGTGGTGTCGCCGTCGTACATGGTGTGCGACGCGCGGTGCAGGAACGCGCCGTGCATCGGGTCGAGGAGGTTCTCCATGGCGTAGCGCCAGGGGACCTCCCACTCGGCGTGGCAGAGGATCGCCTCGACGTCCGGGTCGTCGAGGGGCTCGGGGAGGGTGAGCGCGGCCGGTTCGGGGTGCCGGTCGTCGCCGAAGTAGGCGAGGACCGCGCCGGCGACCTCGCGGACCGGCAGCGAGGTGACCAGCTTCCTGCCTTCGAGGGCGCAGCCGGGCAGGCCCGGTACGGACGCGACGGTGCCGTCCGGCGTGACCTCGACGCCGTGGTACCAGCAGGCCACCCGGTCCCCGAGGTGCGTGCCCAGGGACAGCGGGGCGCCGCGGTGCGGGCAGCGGTCGGCGAGCAGGGCGGGGGTGCCGTCGGAGCGGCGGAACAGCAGCCACTGTTCGCCCAGCGCGGTGACCTTGCGCATCGCGCCGGGGGCGACGGCGGAGGACGGGGCGACGGGGTGCCACTGGTTGCGCAGGCCGTTGGCGTAGATGTGGTCGGCGGTGTCGGTGCAGGACAGGGTCATGGTCAGGCTCCCAAGCGGTGCATCTCGGCGCGGAAGGACTCCTCGGTCCAGGGGGTGCCGTCCGGCGCGTTGACCTGACGGTCGTTCAGTCCGCGGATGACGTCGGCGAGTTCGTGGCCCTCCTTGGTGAAGACCTCTTCGAGGGTGGCGGCCAGCTTGTACTCGTAGGGGGTGGGTTCGCGCGTACGGGACTGGTGCGGGTCCAGGTACGGCCGGTCGGCGGTGCTCATCGGGCCTCCAAGGCGCGGGGCGCAGGACGGTGGGTCACAGGTCGAGGACGAGGCGGTCGGACGCGCAGCGCGAGACGCAGATCATCATGGTGGCGTTCGCGGTGTGCTCGGCGTCGCTGAGGAGGAGGTCGCGGTGGTCGGGGGTGCCGGCGAGCACCCGGGTCTCGCAGGAGCCGCAGATGCCGTCCCGGCAGGAGCTGGCGACGAGGATGCCGGCGTCCTCCACGGCCTCCAGGATCGAGGTGTCGGTGCGGACGGTGAGGGTGCGGCCGGAGGCCCGGCACTCGACCTCGAACGCCCGGTCGTGGGCGCGGGGTTCCACCGCGGGCGCGGCGAAGCGCTCGACGCGCAGGCGGTCGGCGGGGCACTTCCGTGCGAGCGCGGCGAGCAGGGGCTCCGGGCCGCAGCAGTACACCAGGGTGCCGGCGGGCAGGTCGGCGAGGGCGGCGTCCAGGTCGGGGTGCCCGCGCTCGTCCTGGGGGACGACGGTCACCCGCCCTCCCAGTGCGGCCAGTTCGTCGGTGAAGGCCATCGAGGCGCGGCTGCGACCGCCGTACACCATCCGCCAGTCGGCGCCGCGGCGGGCGGTCTCGCGGGCCATGGCGAGCAGCGGGGTGACGCCGATGCCGCCGGCGACGAACAGGTAGCCGGGGGCGTCCTCCAGGGCGAAGTGGTTGCGGGGCGGGGAGACCGGGACGGTGTCGCCGGGGCGCATCCGGGTGTGGACGTGGCGCGAACCGCCGTGCGAGGCGGGTTCGTTGAGCACGCCGATCCGGTAGGTCGCGGCGGCGCGCGGGTCGCCGCACAGGCTGTACTGGCGGATCCGGCCGCCGACGTCGACGTCGACGTGGGCGCCGGGCGTCCAGGCGGGCAGGGCCGCACCGTCGGGACGGGCCAGTTCGACGGAGAGGACCCCGTCGGCCTCCCAGGTCATCCGGCGCACGATCAGGTGCAGGGACGTCTCGCTCATCGCGGCTGGCTCCTCACTGGCCGGGGACCTTCACGGGCGGGGTGAACGGGCGCCTCATCGGGCCCAGCGCCGCCAGGTCGACCTCGACGAGCACCGGCCCGGCCGACCCGACGGCCTCGGCGAGTACCGGCGCGGCGTGCTCCGCGGCGGCGATGCGCCGGTACGGCAGCCCGCACGCGGCGGCCAGTCGCGCGAAGTCGGGGGTGGCCAGGTCCACGCCGGAACGCCGTGCGCGGTGGGCGTCCTGCATGTTCCGCAGGACGCCGTAGCCGCCGTCGTTGAAGACGAGCAGGGTCAGGCACGGGCGTTCCTGGGCGAGGGTGAGGAGTTCGCCGAGGTGGACGGCGAGGCCACCGTCGCCGGCGATGACGACGGTGGGGTCCTGTGGACGGGCGAGGGCGGCTCCGATGCCCATGCCGAGACCCTGCCCGATGCCACCGCCGCGGGGGAAGACGTTGTCGCGCGGATCGTAGAGCTCCAGCAGGCGGTTGCCCCAACTGCTCGACGCGATGGTGACGTCGCGGGCCACGACGGCCGTGCGGGGCAGTACGGCGCGCAGCGCGTCGCAGAGCGCGGCGTGCGGGCCGATGGCCTCGCGCAGGGCGGCCCGCACCTGGTCGCGGACAGCGCCGACCCGGTCCGTCCAGGCCGGCTCGGCCGGTGCCGCGTGCGGCAGCAGCGCGGCGAGGACGTCGGTGGCGTCGCCGTGCAGCGGGTGCCGGGTCGGGTAGACCCGGCCCAGTGCGGAGGCGTCGAGGTCGATCTGGAGGTGGGCGGCGGGCAGTTCGAGTTCGTAGTCGGCGGTCTCGTTGGAGCGGAAGTGGGTGCCGACGGTCAGCAGCAGGTCGGCGTCGGCGAGCAGGGCGCGCGCCGGCGGGGTGGTGGCGAAGTTGCCGATGACCTGGGGGTGGTCCTCGGGCACCGTGCCGCGCCCGGAGTTCGAGGTGAGCAGGCCCGCGCCGGTCGCGGCCAGCAGCTCCGCGAGGACGGTCCGGGCCCCGGTGGCGCCGCCGCCCGCCCAGATCAGTGGCCGGCGCGCGGACGACAACAGGGCTGCGGCGGGGCACAGTTGGTCGGGCTCGGGGGTCGGCTCGGGCGGTGCGGGCGGTGCGGGCGGCTCCGTCGGCGGATCGGTCTGGGCCGCGTACTGGAGGTCGATCGGCCACTCGACGCTCGCGGGGCCGCCGGGTGCGGTGCGGGCCGCCCGTGCGGCGTGGCGCAGGATCCGGCCGGCGTCGGCGGCGGAGTCCACGGTGGCCGCGTGCGCGCAGACCGCGGCGAGCATGCCCAACTGGTCCTTGGTCTCGTGGATGTAGCCGCGGCCGCCGCCCAGGTAGCGGTGTGCCACCTGTCCGGTGACGTGCAGGACGGCGGTGCCCGCGCTGAGCGCCTCGATCAGCGATCCGGCGGCGTTGCCGGCGCCGGTGCCGGTGGAGGTGAGGGCGCAGCCGATGCCGCCGCGGGCCCGCCCGTAGGCGTCGGCGGCGTTCACCGCGGTCGCCTCGTGGCGCACCGGGACGAACCGCAAGGCGCGGTCGACGGCTTCGACCAGCGGCAGGTTGTGCACGCTGACGATGCCGAAGACGGTGTCGATGTCCAGTTCCCGCAGGACGGCGACGAGGAGATCGCCTCCGTTGTCGTAGTGCATGGGGGTCTCCTCAGAGGATGGTGCGGCCGACGCCGCCGCACACGTCGATGCTGGTGCCGGTGATGTACGAGGCGCGCGGCGAGAGCAGCGTGACGATCGCGTAGGCGACCTCCTCGGGCCGGCCCAGCCGGCCCAGCGCGATGCCACGGTCGGCGGCGAGCCGCGCCTGCCAGTCCGCAGGGCTCAGTGCGGAGTCCGCCGCGGCGTGGCGGCGGGTCCACTGGCCGGTGTCGATCAGGCCCAGGCACACGGAGTTGACCCGGATGCCGTCGGCGGCGAGCTCGACGGAGAGCGATTTGGTGAGGTTGAGGAGGCCGGCCCGGGCGGCGCTGGTGGTGATCAGGCGGGGTTCGGGTTGCTTGGCGAGGACGGCGTTGACGGTGACGACGCTCGGTGCGGGGGACGCCGTCAGGTGCGGGCGGGCCGCCTGGAGCGGGTTCAGGACGCCGAAGAACTTCAGTTCCAGTTCGTCGCGCCAGTCGTCGGCGGTGCAGGCGTCGAGGCCCTTCATCCGGGACTGTCCGGCGTTGTTGACGAGTCCGTCGATGCCGCCGAACGCGCGGGCGGCGTCCGCGGTGAACGCGCGCACCGCGTCCGGGTCCCGGACGTCGCAGACCGCCGTCAGCAGGCGGTCGCCGTCGAGTCCGGCCGTCGCCCGGGCGAGCCGGTCGGCGTCGCGCCCGCAGGTGGCCACCCGCGCGCCCTCGTCGAGGAGGGCGCGGACCGTGGCCAGGCCGACGCCCGAGCTGCCGCCGGTGACCACGATGGTGCGGTCGGCGAGGCCCAGATCCATGTCAGGTGTCTCCTGTTCGCTCGGTGCACCGTGGTCAGTGCATGGTGAAGCCGCCGTTGACGGCGATCACCTGTCCGGTGAGGTAGCGGGACTCCTCGCCCAGGAGGAAGGCGACCGTGCCGGTGAGGTCGTCGGGCTGCTGGGGGCGGGAGATGGCCCGGCCCGCGCGGTAGAGGTCGTGCCGTTCGGCGGGCACGGTCGCGGTGGCCTCGCACTCGGTCAGGCCGGGCGCGACCGCGTTGACGGTGATGCTCTTGTCGCCGAGCTCCCGGGCCATCGCCCGGGTCAGGGCGATCACGGCGCCCTTGGAGGCGATGTAGTGCGCCAGTCGCGGGGAGCCGTACAGGGCGGCGTCGGAGGCGAGGTTGACGATGCGGCCGGGCCCGCCGTGGGCGAGGAGCTGCGGCAGCAGGAGCTTGGAGACCAGCCAGGGGCCGCGCGCGTTGACCGTCATCAGCCGGTCCCAGTCCGCGACGTCGAGGTCCCAGAACTCCTTGCCGCCCACGCCGTTGGCCAGCGCCGCGTTGTTCACCACGGCGTACAGCGGTCCCAACGAGGCGCAGAAGTCGGCCAGTTGCCGCACCGATGCGGGGTCCGCGACGTCGCAGTGGGTGAAGTGGGCGTCGCCGCCCGCCGCGCGCAGTCGGGCCTGCGCCGCCCTCCCCCGGTCCGCGTCCACCTCGGCGAGGACGACCCGGTAGCCGTCCCGTCCGGCACGGCGGGCCATGGCCAGTCCCAGGCCGCGCCCCGCCCCGGTGACGACGACGGTCCGGTCCCCGCTCGTGCGCTGCTCAGTCACGGGTGACGCCGCGCATCGGCGAGTGCGCGGGGTAGGTCGGCACCTGGGGTTTCCGCGTCCCGATGACGACGCAGAACAGCGCGTCGGTGTCGCCCTCGTTCTTCAGCGAACGGGCCACTCCCGCCGGGACGACGATCATGTCGCGGTAGCCGAGGGTGCGGTACTCCGCCTCGTCCTCGCCGCGGTGGATGCCGACCCGCACCCGGCCCTCCAGGACGAAGAACGCCTCTTCGACGTCGTGGTGGGTGTGCTCGGGTCCCTCGGCGCCCGGCGGCAGCAGCATGTTGGAGAAGGTGAACCCGCCGGAGGGGATGATCCGGTTGTCGCCCTCGTGGTTGCCGGTGGCGCCGGAGCCGACGTAGCGGATCTGTGCGCGGCGGTACTGGTCGCCGGCCTTCGCCTGGAAGGCGAGGGTGTTCCAGTCGGGTTCGCGGGAGTCCCGGGTGGCGATGAGCGCGTCGGTGTACGCGGCGAGGTCCCCGCCGTTGTCGTAGTCGGTGGTGGTCAGCGGCATGGTGGGCTCCTATGCGGGGATGCGGGCGGTGATGCGGAGGTGGGAGAGCACCCAGGCGTTGAAGCGCGCGGGTTGCTCCTGGTTGGCCAGGTGACCGGCGTCCTTGACGATCACGTAGGCGGACGGGTGGACGGCGCCGGCGATCGTCTGGGAGGCGTCGGGGCCGGTGACGCGGTCCTGGTCGCCGCAGAGGACGAGGGTCGGCGCGGCGATCCGGGAGAGTTCGCCGCGCAGGTCGGCGGCGGCCATCGACGCGGCGGCGGACGCGTATCCGGGCGGGCGGACGGCGGCCGCCATGGTGTCGGTCACCTGGCGGACCAGCGCGGCGGGGGCCCGGGCGGAGAGCAGCCGGGGGGCGCGTCGTTCGGCGAAGGCCCGGGGGCCGACCTCGGCCAGTTCGTCGGCCCGGGCCCGCATGGCGGCGGCCTTCGCCGGGTCGGTGCCGGAGCCCGGACTGGAGTCGGCGACGACGAGCGACGCGACGAGTTCGGGGTGGCGGACGGCGAGTCGCAGCGCGAGCACGCCGCCCCAGGACACGCCGAGGACGTGGGCGTCCGCCCCGCGCGCACGGATCAGGTCGGCGGCCGCGTCGACGTAGTCGTCGAGGGCCAACGGGCCTTTCGGATCGGGGGACTTGGCGTATCCGGGGGCGTCCCAGGCGAGGACCCGGGCGTGTCGGGACAGTGCGGCGAGTTGCGGGGCGAAGGCGGCGGAGGAGGAGCCGATGCCGTGCAGGCACAGCAGCAGCGGCCCGTCTTCGCCGGCCTCGTCGAGGTGGACGGCGGCGGTCACAGGATCTGTCCCGTCCGCCCGGCCAGGGCCGCGAGGCTGCGCAGCACGGCGTGCGGCACGACTCGGCTGGTCGCCGGGTTGCCGGGGTCGGGCAGGTGCGCGACGTCGAACCGGTACGTGCCGTGCGGCCCGGACGCCTCGACGACGTGCCGGGTATGGCGGGCGTCGGGATCGGCGACGACCCGGACCCGCACGGCGTCCAGGTCGCCGACGGCCAGGGCGACGGAGGCAGCGACGTTGGTCGACCTGGGGAACTGCGTCGGAACGTCGCGGGCGGTGCCCGTCATGACCTCGACCGGGCCGGTGGCGGTCCGCAGTCGGGTGAGCAACTCCTCGTCCATCCACGGCTGTTCGAGGGTGCCGGGCAGTTTGGTGGTGGTGAGCTCGACCGTGTGCAACGGGCCGAGGGCGCGTACCGCCTGGAGCAGGTCGAGGCCGCCGACGGCGCCGCCGGTGAAGTACACCCGGCCCGGCCCGGCCGCCAGCAGGCGCGCGGCCAGGTCCTCGTCGGTCAGGGCACCGGTGGAGGCGATCAGCAGGTCGGCGCCGGCGGTGAGGATCTTTTCGCCCCAGGCGCGGACGACGCCCTGGCCGGCCGCTTCCACGATCAGGTCGCAGCGCTGGAGGGCCTCCTCGAAGGTCACTTGCGGGGCGGGTGCGCCCTCGCCGAGGGGGCGGTTGTCGACCAGACACTCCAACGCGGCGCCGGGGACGCGGTGTTCGGCCAGGGCGGCGCCGACGACCCGACCGATGGCGCCCCAGCCGACCAGGCCGACCTTGCGGGGCAAGCGGGTGCGGGGGGTCATGCGGTGGTCTCCTCGGCGGGGGCGGCGAGCGGGCCGGGGTCGGGGGTGCCCGCCATGTGGCGGCGGATTTCCGCGGAGGGCGGGCCGGCGGTGCCCCACAGGTCGGACAGTTCGGGCGTGCGCCGCCAGACCTTGGCGATCCAGCGGTCCTCCACCACCTGGGCGACCTCGGAGGTGTACTCGCAGACCAGGCCGGTCGGGTCGGTGAAGTAGGAGAAGGTGTTGTCGCCTGGGCCGTGCCGGCCGGGCCCCCAGTGGGGCGTGATGCCGTGGTGGCGCAGGCGGCCCAGGCCCCGCATGAAGTGGTCGATCGACCGCATCTCGTAGGCGACGTGGTTGAGCGAGACCCACTCGGCCTGGTTGAAGGCGATGCAGTGGTGGTCCGCGTTGCAGCGCAGGAACGCCATCTGGTGCTCGGACCAGTCGGAGACGCGCAGGCCCAGGACGTCGCAGTAGAAGGCGACGGACGCGTCGATGTCGGCGGTGTTGAGTACGGCGTGGGTGACCCCGACCGGCACCGCCGCGTCCCGGCCGCCGGGCCGGACGGCCCAGGTCTCGGCGGACAGTTCGATCAGGCGCCCCTCGTGGTCGGTGAAGCGCAGGCCGTAGCCGCCCCCGACCTGGTCGAGGCGGCCGGGCCCGGCGACCGGCGGGATCCCGCGGGCGAGCAGCCGTCGGGCCGCGTCGTCCACCTCGGCGGGGGTGCCGACCGCGAACGACAGCCGGCCCAGACCGATGCGGTCCGCGCGGGTCAGGTGCAGCGCGTGGTGCTCCTCGCCGGTGCCGCGCAGCCAGACGGCGTCGCGTTCGGACTCGACGGGGGCGAGGCCCCACGCCTCGGCGTAGAAGTCGGCGGCTTCGCCGAGCGCGGGCGTGAACAGTTCGACCGCGCGCAGGGCGCGCAGTCGGGCGACGGGGGGTCGGGTCATGGCCTTCTCCGGTAACGGGGTGGGGGGACAGTGGAGTTGGTGCGTCGCTCGCGCTCTTCGGCGGTTACCCGGCCCACGGCAGGGGCGCGTCCGAAGTGCCCCAGTACAGGGACTTCTGTCGCTGGTAGGCGCGGATCGCGTCGCGGCCCTTCTCGGTGCCCGGGCCGCTGTCCTTCATCCCGCTGAAGGGGGTGGAGATGCTGAACTGCTTGTAGGTGTTGATCCAGACGGTGCCGGCGTCGATGCGGCGCGCCAGGCGCCAGGCCGCCCGGTGGTCGCGCGTCCAGATGCCGCACGCCAGTCCGTAGACGGTGTCGTTGGCCTGCCGGACCAGGTCGTCCTCGTCGTCGTAGGGCAGGGCGATCAGCACCGGGCCGAAGATCTCCTCCTGGCACGCCCGTGCGGAGTTCGGGAGGCGGTCGATGACGGTCGGCAGGTAGTAGGCGCCGTCGCGGTACGCGTCGCCCTCGGGTGCGGCGCCGCCGCACCGCACCCGGCCGCCCTCGGCGCGGGCGAGGTCCACGTACCCGGCGACGACCTCCCGGTGCCGGTGGTGGACCAGCGGGCCCACCTGGGTGGCGGGGTCGGTGCCCGGCCCGACCCGCAACGCCCTTACCCGTGCTACGAGTTCGTCGACGAACGCCCGGTGGATCTGGCGCGCGACGAACAGGCGGGAGCCGGCGATGCACGACTGCCCGCTGGCCGAGAAGATCCCGAACATCACGCCGGCCAGGGCCTGTTCGAGGTCCGCGTCGGCCCGCACGATGGTGGGGGACTTGCCGCCCAGTTCGAGCGAGGCGGGGATCAGCTTGCCGGCCGCGACCGCGGCGATGGTCCGACCGGTCCCGGTCCCGCCCGTGAAGCCGATCCGGCCGACCAACGGGTGGGCGGCGACCGCCGCACCGACCTCGCGACCACTGCCCGGCAATACCGACAACAGCGCTGGGGGCAGGCCCAGTTCACCCAGCGCTCGGGTGATCAGGCGACCGAGCGCGAGGGAGACCAACGGCGTCCAGGCCGCGGGCTTGACCAGGACCGCGTTGCCGGCCGCGAGCGCGGGGGCGATCTTCTGCGCGTCGCTGGCGACCGGCGAGTTCCAGGGGTTGATGGCCGCGACGACACCGATCGGCTCGTGCACACTCATCGTGACGTAGGCACCGCGCGACGGGGTGAGCGCCTCCTGCGCGGTCTCCAGTGCGGCCGCGGTGTAGCGGAAGGTCGCGGCGGCACTGAGGGCGAGGGCCGTGGTCTCGGCGAGGGTCTTGCCGGTGTCCGCGGTCTGCACCGCGGCCAGATCGTCCGCCGCCTCCGCCACCAAGTCGGCTATGCGTTGGAGGAGTTGGGCGCGCCGGTGGGGCAGGAGGTCGCGCCAGGCAGGGTCGGCGGCGGCGCGCGCACCGGCCCGCGCGGCTTCGTCCACCTCGTCGACGGAGGCCGCCCGCAGCTCGGCGAGGACCCGCCCGGTGGCCGGGTCGACGGTCGTCAGCGGTTCGCCCGTGCCGGGGCGCCACTGCCCGCCGATCAGGATGTCGGTGGAGAAATGCGACACGATGGACCTCCCGGACCGGTCGACGAAGGGGCCGCACTGCGGGCCCCGTTGACTCCGAGCGCTAGGAATCTAAGGGCTTAAATATTTGCCGGACAAGACCCCGGCGGCGAAAAATATCTTTGCCATTAACCATTGACCACTTAGACAACTGTTCCTACTGTCTCCGCAACTCCTCTGCTCGCGGAAGGAACCCCTCCATGACCACAGTGGCCGGCCGGCCCGCCGCGGAACCCGCGGGACCCATCGCCGCACGGCTCGAACGCCTGCCGCACTCCCGCTGGCACGTCAAGGTCCGCTTCCTGATCGGCGCCGTGACCTTCTTCGAGGCGTTCGACCAACTGATGGCCGCCTCCGCGCTGCCCGTCCTGACGCGGGAGTGGCACCTGACCACCGGTCAGGCCACCTTCGCCGTGACCGCCGGCTCACTCGGCATGCTCCTGGGCGCCCTGGCCGCGGGCTCACTGGGCGACCGGATCGGCCGGGTGCGAACCGTCGCCCTGGGCGTCGCCGTCACCGCGCTGGCCAGCCTCGCCGTGGCCCTCTCCGGCGGCATCGAGACGTTCGCGCTGTTCCGCCTCGTCCAGGGCCTGGGCATCGGCGGCGTCGTCCCGGTCGCCGCCACCTACATCAACGAGATCGCCCGCTCGGACCGGCGCGGCCGCTTCGTCCTGCTCTACGAGATGATCTTCCCGGCCGGCCTGGCCGCCGCCTCACTGGTCGCGGTCTGGGTCGTGCCCCACCTCGGCTGGCGCGCGATGTTCGTGATCGGCGCGCTGCCCGCGCTCCTGGCCGCCGCCCTCCCCCGCCAGGTCGCCGAATCCCCGCGCTGGTTGGCCGCCCGCGGACGCACGGCGGAGGCCGAACGGGTCCTCGCCCGGATCGAGGCGGAGGTGGCCCGGACCACCGCCGCCCCCCTGCCGGAGCCCGCCCCCGCCGCCACGCCCCCCGCCACCGCCGACTCCTCCCCGGGACGCCTACGCGAACTCTTCCAGGGCCGCTACCTGCGCCGCACCGTCGTCGTCTCCGCCCTGTGGTTCGCCGCCTACTACGTCAACTACGGCATCGCCACCTGGATGCCGTCCCTCTACACCAAGACGTTCGGCCTGGACCTGACCACCGCGCTGGTCTACACGCTGCTCAGCAACGTCACCGGCCTGCTGGGCACGTTGGTGATCGCCCTCGTGATCGACCGGATCGGCCGCCGCCCGGCCCTGGTCACCGCGTTCGGCGGCACCGCACTGGCGCTGGGCACCCTCGCACTGACCGGAGCCGTCTCCGGCGGCCGGGTCGCCCTGTTCGCCTCCGGCGCGACCTTCTTCGTCTTCGCGCTCAACGCCGGGCTCTACCTCTACTCCCCCGAGCTGTACCCGACCCGCAACCGCGCCAAGGGCGCCGCGTTCGGCGGACTGTGGAACCGGGCCGGCGTCATCCTCGGACCGGTCGTCGTCGGCGCGATCCTGGCGGCCGGCGGCGGCCTGACGTTGCTCTTCACCCAACTCGCCGGCCTGGCCGCGGTCGGCGCGGTGATCGCCCTGTTCGCCGTCGAGACCAAGGGCAGGACCCTGGAGGAGCTCAACTCCTGACACCCTCGCGCCCTGGGTCACCACGGGGCTGCCGGGGCGGCCCTCGCGGTCGTACCACGGGGCCGAGACCCTTAACCGAGGAGCGTCGACTCCGCGCCGGAAGCAGTGCCCCGATGGGGCACCGTCGGGTCGGGACGGAAGCCGATTCGGCAGATCCAGGTCGGTGCCGTAAGGTTCAGGGTGCCGTCGCGGGGTGGAGCAGCTCGGTAGCTCGCTGGGCTCATAACCCAGAGGTCGCAGGTTCAAATCCTGTCCCCGCTACTCAACGGTGAAGGCCCGGTGGATTCCACCGGGCCTTCACTGCTCGCGGGCCCCATCGAGGAGGGCGAACCTTCGGTGTCCCGGCCAGATCGCCGCGCGAATTCCTTCGCCTGGGCAACGTAGTTCGCCAGAAGGCTTCCGCTTTCCCCACAAGCGGCACCGCCCCGCCCGCGCTCGCCGGCACTGCCCTGTGGCTCCTGCCGCTCTGCTATCTCCACGCCACGACCCTGCTCGACTCTCCCGTCGCGCTCGCGTGGGCGGTCGTCGGCTCGCTGTGCACCTTGGGCCTGTTCGCCTTGGCCTGGCGTGCCGCTCGGGTCCGTATACCCGGGGCGGTCGGGACGGACGACGGGGGCGACGGGGGCGACGGCGGGATCCCCAGAAGCTGGCACGTCGCCGAACTCGACGACGCGGGCAGGCCGGTTCGCCTCGCGGCCGCCCCGGCGGACCTGACCCGCGTGATCCGCGCACTGACCCCGCGAAGCCCCCCCCGACGTTGCCGTGACAGCCCAGCAGTTTCCGCTTTCGAGCGGCGGAGACGGCCAGGGCGAAGCGCCGGCCAGGCGGCCCACATACCGGTTCCCGAACCCTGGACCTGGGGGGAGTTTGCCGTTGCGTGACGTTACCGACCGTTAATTCGGTCGTTGCTCAACACATGACGAAGCCTCGCACCGTACTTACCGCCGTCGCCCTCGCCGTCTCCGCCACGGCATTCATCGCACCCGCAGCCACCGCCGCCCCCGCAGCGAAAACCGTCGTGGCAGACATCGCGGACCCGCAGCTCTGTCCCCCCGCGGCCGCAGCAGGCTGCGCCGTGGTGGGAACCTTCGGCAAGGCGCTGCACGCCGTCGGCGACCTCTACTCGGGTTCGACCTACTCGGACGCGGACAACTGAGCCTGACCAACTGGGCACCCGAGTAATCCACTTCAACAACGGTTCCCGTCCCTTGCCGCTTCCTCCCCCATGGCGAGCGGACGAGGGCCGAAGTCGCCGGGACGCTCGCCCGATACGTGGGCGAGCGTCCCGGCGCCGATGGTCCCGCAGGTCCTCGCCGCCGCGCACGTCACCTTCGACGGCGGCACCCGCACCAAGGCGTTCGGCCGGTGCGGGACCGTCATGTCGGTCGGCGGCGTCGCCGGGCCCGTCCCGGGCAGCGTCCTCGCCGAGGCCGACCTGTTCCTCGGACTGCTGCTGGCGGCGCGCTCCCTGTTCAACCGCCGGCAGTTCTCCGGAGGACCGGCCGCTCAGATCGTTCTCGGTCTGCTGTCCGACGCGTTCTTCCTGTGCTGGACGCTCTTCCTGCAACACGGCCCCGGCCTGAGCCCGTTCCGGGCCGCGAACGGCTTCGTCCTCTTCCCACTGGCGGAGATCGACGGGGCCCGGCCGGCCCGTCCGCCCCCATCCGCCCGCCGAACGTGACGCACTGTGCGGACGGCCGTCCTAGTGGGCCGCGGTGAACCGGGACGGGGGCAGGCCGAAGGCGCGGGTGAAGGCGGCGGTGAACGCGGCGGGCGAGGCGTAGCCGAGGCGGCCGGCGACGTCGCTGACCGCCGCGGTGCGCAGCAGCGGAACCGCCGCGAGCAGGCGGGCGCGGCCGCGCCACACCGCGGGGCTCTCGCCCGTCTCCGAGCGGAAGCGCCGGGTGAAGGCCCGTTCGCTCAGGGCCGTCCGGCCCGCCCAGGCGGCGTTGGTGACGCCGACGTCCGGGGCGGCCAGGTACTCGCGGCAGAGCTCCGCCAGGTCGGCGGAGGAGGGCAGCGCGACGTGGAACGGGAGGGGGGTGCGCGCGGCGATCTCGTGGAGGAGGAGCGTGGCGATGCACCCCTCCCGGCCGGACAGGTTGTAGTCGGGCTCGAACTCGACGGCGCTCAGCAGGAGTTCGCGCAGCAGCGGCGGCACGTCGACCACTGTGCAGGTGGCGGGCCACCAGGGGACGGCGTCCGGCTCGACGTACAGGCTGCGGGTGCTCACCCCCAGCATGCGGACCCGGTGCTGGGTGGCGGCCGGGATCAGCACGGCCCGCTCGGGCGGCACGGTCCAGGTGCCCTCGGCGGTGTCGACGACCATGACGCCGGTGGCGCCGTAGAGGAACTGCGCGCGGCGGTGCTCGTGCCAGTCCAGCACATGACCGGGCGGGTAGTCGGTGCCGATGGGCAGGACGGCCCGGTCGACGTGGTCGACGGCGTCCAGGGCGACGTTCTTCACCCGGTCACGGTACTGGCCGAGAAGCGAAGGTTTGGTGCCGACCTTCGGATGCGCGCAGGCCGGCGGAGCTGGTGGGGTGGTCCCGTGGACGTTATGGCTTTGATCGGGATCGGGCTCCTCACCGGGGCGACGACCGTGTTGTTCGGGTTCGGCGGCGGTTTCGTCGCGGTCCCGGTGGTCGTGTGGGCGGACGCCGCGCTCGGCGCGGACGCGATGCGGGTGGCGACGGCCACCTCGGCCCTGGTGATGGTGGTGAACACCGGTTTCGCCACGGCCGTCACGCCCCGGCGAGTGCTCGGGGCGCTCCGCGGCAGCGGCGCGCTGTTGCTGCTCATGGCGGTCGGGGCCGCGGTCGGGGCACTGGCCACCCGCCTCGCCCCGGCCCCCCTGGTCCGTTGGGCGTTCGTCGGCTACGTGGCGCTCACCATCGTCGACCTGCTGCTACGCCCCGGGTTCCTGCGTCCGCGCGCACCGGCCGAGACGGCTCCCGCGGCGCCGCGACCGCTCCCGGCGCTGCTCGGTGCGCCCATCGGTGCGGTCGCCGCCTTCCTCGGCGTCGGCGGCAGCGTCATGACCGTGCCCGCGGCCCGGCGGGCCGGGCACCCGATGCGGGTGGCGACCGCGCTGGCCAACCCCCTCACGCTGGCCATCGCCCTGCCGGCCACCGCGGTCTCGCTCGCCGGCGCCGCGCTCCCGACCGCCGGTGGCGCGCACCCGCACCTGGTGGGTCTCGTCGACCTGGGTGCCGCGGCGGCCCTGCTGGTGGGGGCGTTGCCGGTGATCGCGGTGCTGCGCCGCCGCCCGCCGCGGATCCCGGATCGCCTCTACGCCCGGGCCTACGTCGGGCTGCTCGCCCTGGTGGCGGTGGCGATGGTGTTGTCGGGCACCTGACCGGTCCGCGCCGGGCCGCGTGCGCCCGCCGCCCTCCCGGACGACGGCGACGAGCCGGTGCCGTCCGCTTGCGGCCGGGCGCCGGCACCTCGAACGCGCGGAAGCCTGCCTCCACTTCGCCTCAGGATCCGCTCCTGTCACGCATGCCCCGATCACCGGCGACGGGCCGGCAGGCGCATCGAGCGCCTCCCGGCACGCATTCGGCTTGCACCACCGCCCGCCCCACCACCCGACCGCCCGACCGCCCGACCGCCCATCCGACCGTCCGACCGTCCGACCGTCCGACCGCGAGCGGAGGCCGTGCCGGGTCGCGGGCGGAGGCGGGGCCGGGGTGCCAGGCAGCAGCTTGGCTCCGGTTCAGGTCGAGGTCTGGGGCCCCGGGGCGACGAGCCCGACGCTGCCGGCGAGTTGGCGCACGGCCTGCTCGAAGAAGGCGCTGCGGGCCTCCACGACCCGGTTGAACTGGCCGAAGAGTTCGAAGCTCAGCAGGCCGAAGAGCTGCGCCCAGACGCCGATCAGACGGGCCAGTACGGCGGGCGGCAGTTCCACGTCCAGTTCGGCGCCGAGGGCCAGTGCATCGGCCACCACCGCATCGGGCAACGGCTCGGCCGGCTCCTTCAGCAGACCGGCGGCGTGCGCGTCCCGGGCGACGCCGATGAGCGCGAGCCCGACCCGGGCCGCCGACTCCGTGGTGGTGTGTGGCGCGTGGTAGCCGGGGACCGGCGAGCCGTAGATCAGCGCGTACTCGTGCGGATGGGCCAGGGCCCAGTCGCGCACCGCCGTGCAGATGGCGCACCACTGGGCGAGGGCACTCTCGGCGGCCCTGGCGCGGGCCTCGCCGCGTCCGGCCTTCTCGGACCGGCCGGTCGAACCGCCCTCGGGACGGCGGGAGGTGGTGGTGCCGGGTGCGCCGGGGGGCTCGGTGTGGGCGTCGCGGGCGCGCTCCGCCGCCACGCCGAGAGCGGTGTACGCATCGACGATCAGCGCGGTGAGCAGGTCGTCGCGGCTGGGGAAGTAGCGGTAGAGCGCGGACGAGGCCATGCCGAGCTCGCGCGCGACGGCCCGGAGGGAGAGCTTGGCGGCTCCCTCGGCGGCGAGCTGCTTGCGCGCCTCGTCCTTGATGGCCTCGGTGATTTCGCTGCGGGCTCGTTCCCTGGCTCCACGGATGACTGTCATGGAGAGCAGTGTGACAGCCGACGGAGCGCCGAACAAAAACGAGAGCAGTGCTCTTGCATACGGGCACCCTTCGCGTGCACACTGCTCGTAAGCGAGAGCACCGCTCACGCAATGGAGCATCGATCCACCGGTGCACCGCCCACGTCGCCGCGCCCGCACTGCCCGCACCACCGGCACCACCCCACCGCACCCCACCACCCCGCCCCACCTCGAAACGGAGAACCCCATGTCCCACTACCTGAAGCCGCGCCGGCTGACCGCCCGACTCAACGGCACCATCGGCTGGCTGGCCCGCCGCGGTATCAGCCTCGCCGGTTCCGCCGACCTCGCCGTGCGCGGCCGCAAGAGCGGCGAATGGCGCCGCGTACCGGTCAACCCCATGACGTACCAGGGGGCCCGCTACCTGGTCTCGACGCGCGGCGACTCCGAGTGGGTGCGCAACATGCGGGCGGCCGGCGGCGGTCAGCTCCGCGTCGGCCGCCGCGCGGTCCCGTTCACCGCGGTCGAACTGCCGCCGGCCGAGACCCCGGAGCTCCTGCGCACCTACCTCGACCGCTGGGGGTGGGAGGTCAAGTCGTACTTCGGTGGCCTCACGGCGGGGTCCGCCCGTGAGGAGTTCCTCGCCGCGGCCCCCCGGCACCCCGTCTTCCGGATCGCCGAAGCGTGAGACCCCGGGGCGCGACGAGGCCCGCCGGACGCGACGGGGGACGCCCCCGGGTGGTGCCGTCCCCGGGTGGTGCCGTCGCCGGCGGCGCCGTCGCGGGCCGAACAGCGCGCTCCGCATCGTTCGTGCCGGCGCTCCGGCCGCGCTAGTGGATCATGGACGGGTATCGGCCGGCGACAGGAAGCCACAGCACCCCGTTGAACACGCACCCCCCTCACCAGACGCCCCCCGACCCCCAGGACCCACCCCAGCCCTCCGAAGGCGCCCGAGGCGTCGACGGCGATCGAAGCACCGACGGCGATCACGGCACCCACGGCACCCGACAGGGGCAACTCCCGCCCACCGCAGGCACCACGCCCTCGGACCCGTCACCGGAGCCGTCACCGGAGCCGTCCGTGCACCCGCGCCCCCTCCCCAGTCTGCGGAAGGACGACCCGAGCACAGCCGCGTCCACTGCTGATGACCTGCTGTTCGGCGATGTCCACGTCGCGCTGGAAGCGGACCGCGGCGTCCTCACGGTGACGGGGGACGCGCTCCCCACCGTAAGGCTGGTGCGCGCCGAGGGCACGGACGTCGACGAGGCCGTTCCCCTCGGGACCCGCTCCGCCGCGGCCCTCACCCTGACCGTCGACGGCGAGGCCGCGCACCTCGCTCCCGCGCGGGGACGGTTCCTCCGCCGCTCCTACCGGGTGGACGTGGAGTGCGCGGGGGTCCGGTACCGGCTGACGCCGGACGGCCTGGAGGAGAGCACGCTGTTCAAGGAGGGCATCGCCATCGGCGAGTTGTCCTCCATCGGCGACGGCCGGGTGTCGGCCACTTGGCCGGAGGACCGGCCGGCGGGCTCCGAGGTCCTGCCGCAGGACGCGGCGGTCGGGTACGCGCTGGCGGCCGCCTTCGGCACGGGCGGGCAGTCCTTCTGGGTGGCCGCGGCGGCCTTCGTGGGCGACTTGCTCTCCTGAACGGGCCGCACGGCAGTCTGCGCCCGGGCCGGTGACGCGCCGTTTCGACGAACCACCGGCCCGGGTGCTTCAGGCGCCGGCAGTGACCTCGGCCGTCCGGGGGCGCGGGATCAGGAACGAGGCGCCGTAGGCCGCCGCCGTCACGACGGCGCCGGTGAGCATCGCGGTCACGTACCCGCTCGCCGAGGAACCGCCCTGCGGGCTGCCGGTGACCTGGACGGCGGAGAGCAGGGCGAAGCTGAGCCCCGCGCCGAGCCCGAACGCCGCCGAGACGAGACCCGGCAGGAAGCCCGGGTGGTCCTTGGGCGCAAGGACGACGCCCAGCAGGTTGAGGACGATGTTGGCGATGCCGGCGTAGGCGGCGCCGAGCAGGACCGTGCAGCCGATCATGACCGGCAACGACCGCACGCCCACCAGGGCCATCACCCCGAGCACCAGCGCGCTGCCCAACAGGCCGCAGCGCAGCATGCGTCCGTAGCCGATGACCGGCGCCAGGCGCCCGGTGAAGGGCCCGACGAGCCAGCCCACCAGCGCGAAGGGGGTGAGGAAGACGAGCGAGGCCAGGCTCGCCCCCATCCCGAATCCCACCTCGGCGTTCTGGACGAAGGACATCAGGACGCCGTTGACGACCGCGAAGACGCCGATCAGGGTGAGCAGGGTGGTCAACAACGGTGCCCAGCTGGCCCGTTGACGCAGGTCACCGATGCGCACCAATGGATGCTGGCTGCGCTTCTCGATCCTCCAGAACACGGCGAAGGCGAACGCGCCGACGAGCAACAGGGCAATCGCCAGAGGCCAGTTGGCCGCACCGAGCTTCTCCACCTGGTCGACGGCGAGGAGCAGCGCGGCGGCGCCCACCACCAGCGGTACGACGCCCGGCCAGTCCATCGGAGTGCCGGCCGAGGGGCGGGATTCGGGGCAGCCGACCGCGACGGCCACGGCCGCGAGCACCGCGACGGCGGCGATCACCCAGAAGACGCTGCGGAACCCGTAGTGGCTCGCCAGCCACCCGCCCGCGAGGGCGTCGACCCCCGCGATGCCGCCGTTGACGGCCGTGACCACTCCCATCAGGGTGCCGAACCGCTTGGGTTCGGTGACCTGGGAGCGCAGGGTCAGCAGGGAGATCTGGACGACCGGCCCGGAGACGCCCTGCACCACCCGGGCGACGTCGAGCACGACGATGTTCGTGGACAACGCGGCCAGGACCGTGCCCGCGGTCAGGACCACGAGCATGCCGAGCAGGACCCGGCGGCGGCCGGCGATGTCGCTGAAGCGGGGCAGGAACAGCGAGAACATCGCGCACGCGGTGAAGAACGCGGTCTGCGAGAGCCCGGTGCCCGCCTCGTCGGTGTGCAGTTCCCGCGCCATGGTCACCAGGGCCGGGCTGAGCATGCTGGCGTTGAGCTGGAAGGCCACGCAGGCGGCCAGCAGCGCGGTCATCATCGCCGCCACGCCGACCGCGTTCCGCTCGGTCGGGGCCGCCCCCGGGGCGACGGTCCCCGTCATCTCGCGGCCCCTTCCGGCGTCCGGGACAGTCGGTCGACGAGCAGTTCGGGGAAGGTGCCGTCGGTTTCCAGGACCACCGTGGCGTTGGCGTCGGGCTGCTGCGGGTAGCCGAGGTGGATGCCCCGGGTGTCGGCGACGAGTGCGCCGCGGGCGGCGCCGTCCGCCGTGTCGACGGTGACGGCCAGGCGGGGCGCGCTCTTCGGGACGACCTCGCCGACCGCGATCCCGGCGGCCAGGGGGTCGTGGAGCGCCGAGCCGCGGAACGGCAGGGCGGTCTCCTCGTGGAAGGTGAAGTAGAAGTCGAGGATCTCGCCCGCGAGCCGGCCGATCGGGGAGCCGCTGGCCAGGAGGCGCTGCCGGTGCGCCTCGGTGAGGTTCTCGCGCATGGTCACGTCGAGCGGTACGAGGGTGAGGTCCCAGCCCGCCGACAGCACCAGGGCCGCGGCCTCCGGGTCGTTGCCGATGTTGGCCTCGGCGACGGGGCTGATGTTGCCGGGGTGGTGGACGGCGCCGCCCATCACCGTGACCCGGCGGACCATCTGGGGCAGCCGGGGCTCCTTGCGCAGGGCGAGGGCCAGGTTGGTCAGCGGGGCGGTGGCGAGGATCTCCAGTTCGCCGCCGGCTTCGCGGGCGGTGTCGATGATGAGGTCGACGGCGTGCCGCCGGTCCATGGCGGCGGCGGGGGCGGGCAGCGCGACCCCGCCGAGTCCGCCCTCACCGTGCACGAACGCGGCCTCGGGGCGGGTCTCCCCACGCAGGGTGGTGCCGGCGCCCGCGGCGACGGGGACGTCGTGCCGCCCGGCGACCTCCAGCACTTGGAGGGTGTTGCGGGCGGCGCGTTCGGCGCTGGTGTTGCCGGCGACGGTGGTGACCGCGCGCACGTCGACGGCGGGGGTCAGACACAGGTACAGGAGCGCCACGGCATCGTCGATGCCGGTGTCGCAGTCCATGAGCAGCGGGCGGGGCGGGGTGACGGGCATGGGTGGTGCTTCCGGGTCGAAGGGCGCTGCCGACGGGACGGGCGGGGTGTGGGGAGGACGGTCGGGGGACGGCTCGCACGACCTCACCATGCCCGAGATTGTCGGACAATCGATTGGAGGGGAGGTTAGCCAGCGTCCACGGCCGACACAAGGGTCCGTCCACGGGGAATCCCCCACCCCCCGACGCCCCACCGACCTCGCCGCACGCCAGGCGCCTCCCCGGACCCACCCCACCAGCACGACCGCGCGGAGCGGGCGGCTAACCTGGAGGGCCGGACGTGGATCGCGGAGTGCACCGCCCCCGCGACCCCGAAGAATGTCCGACAAAACCTCGGGAGCTTTCATGCCTCGTCAGGGAGCGCGCCGGCACTCCTCGCGCGTCGAGCTGTACCAGCGCATCGTGGCCGCCATCGACGACGGCACGTTCCCACCCGGCGCCCGGCTGCCACCCGAGCCCCAACTGGCCGGCCAGTTGGGCGTGAGCCGCTCCGGGCTGCGCGAGGTGCTGATCCTGCTCCAGGAGGACGGCGTGATCACCCGTCGCCAGGGCGCCGGCAGCACGGTCAACCAGCCGCCGCCGGCCCCCGGGCTGGAACGCCTGCTGCCCGTCGAGTCCCTGCTCGGCCCCGGTGCGGTGCGGTGCCGCCGGCTCGCCACCGAGTTGGAGGAACCCACCGACTTCTCCGGCTACCACCTCCGCCTCGCCGCCACCGAACGCGCCTGCTTCTGGGAGACCGTGGTCGAGGTGGACGGCACGGCGGCGTGCTTCGCGCACGAGTGGGCCGCGGACGACAAGGTCCTGCGGACCACTACCGGCGCCGACCTCGCCGACACCCTCCGCGCCTCCCTGCCGGAGCCGGACGCCGCCGGGCCGCCCGCGACCGCCGACGCCCCGGAGGGCACCATGCTCGCCGCCTTCCTGGCCGCGGAGCAGGGCCACGGGCTCACCGCACGCAGCACGCTCGGCGCCACCATGCTCGGCACCGAACGCGGCCACGCCATCGCGCGCCCGCCGGAGACGCCGGCCCTGCTGCTCACCCAAACCGTGTGGGCCGGCGGCCGCCCCGTCCTGGCCGCCAAGTACCTCTTCCCGGCCGGCGCACCGCTGCTGTCCCTGGCGTCCCGCCGCTGAGACCGGGCGACACGGCGCCACGGCCACCAGGCGCGCCCACACCGGCGGACGCCCCTCGCCGCAGCACGCCGCAGCACGCCGCAGACGCTTCCGCAAGCGCGGTTCCCTCGCCTGCCCGCTCCGGCCCCGAAATCGCCCTGCATTTGGGTGGGGGCGCTCCGTGCGTCGGTTCGCAACGCCGGGCGGGGGCAGGCAATGCGATGAAAGTGCTCATAGTCGGAAAGGAACGACATCATGCGCCTTTCGCACACATTCTGCGCCGTTCCCGCGGCGACCGCGGCGTTGCTGGCCTGGCCTTCCGCGCCGGTCGCCGCCGCGACCCCACCCACCATCCCCTACGTCGAGCTGTTCAAGGGCTCCCTGCAGGACGCCGCCCAGATCAAGGTGGCCTTCTGCACCAGCCCCAGCAAACCCCCGAACATCATCAAGGTCACCGCTCAGGCCCTGCACCCGGGAGAGCAACCCACCGGGCACTGCGTGATCGTGCAGCCGCCACAGCTCCCGACCGGCCCGCCCCCGCCCCAACAACGCGGCGGCACCGCACCGTTCGGGGTCGACGTGCCGCAGGCAGTGGTGGAGGACACCGTCGACAACGTGCGGGCCCTGCACATTCCGCTGTGTGCCGCGGTGACCAACGCGGTGGCGACGCTCTCCCTCAACAAACTCCCCCAAACCCCAACGGCGCCGTGCACGTTGGTGGACGGCGCCCACCTCGTCGGCACGCTCAGCACAGGCACAGGCACAGGCACAGGCCCCGGCACAGGCACAGGCACAGGCCCCGGCACAGGCACAGGCACAGGCCCCGGCACGGGCACAGGCACGGGCCCCGGCACTAGCACCAGCCCGGGCACTAGCACCGGCACCGGCACCGGCACCGGCACCGGCACCTGACGGCAGCGGCCGCACCCCGCGGACGTCAACGGCGACGTCCGCAATGGGCCCGGCCTCCCGACGCGTCGGGAGGCCGGGCCCGTTGCCTGACGGGGGGCTGCCGCGTCAGCCCGTGAAGGCCTCGATCAGGGTCCAGACGGCCAGGACGGCCATGCAGATGCCGCCGATGCGCTGCACGGTCTTCAGCGGGACGCGCTTGGCGATGAACCGGCCCACGACCAGCGCGAGCGCGGAGACGGACATCAGGGCCGCGGCCGACCCTATGGCGGTGGGCAACCAACCGTTGGTGGCGGCGAGGTTGGCGGTGGTGATCTGTGTGAGGTCGCCCCACTCGCTGATGAAGACGGCCATGAAGGCGGTGCCGTAGACGGGCCAGAACCCGGTGACGGTCTTGCTTCCCGCTTCGTCCTCGTCGTCGTCGCCACCGTTGCGCAGCAGGACGAACGCCCCGAACACGAACAGGGCGGCGGAGACGAGCTTCACCGCCATGGTGGGCAGCAGACCGATCAGGCTGCCGGCACCGACGGCGAGGGCGACGTGGACGAGGAACGCGGTGGAGGTGCCGAACCACACATACAGCGGGCGCATGCGGGTGCCCATCGCCAGCGAGGCGAACATGGTCTTGTCGGGGAGTTCGGCGAGGAAGATCAGCCCGAAGGCGGTGACGATCGCCAGGGGGTCGAGGGTCATCCGGGTGCTTTCTGCTGGGGCCGGGCCGCCGGCTCGTACGACACCCAGCGAGGTGACGGGAGAACCCTTCCGGCCCGGCATGCTGGTGGCCCGCGCCGTTTGCGCAGGCCAGGTCATGCCGTGGCCGAAGGTCTCGTCCGCCGGCCCTCCTGCGCGGCCGGCCCGGTGGCCGGGTTGCCCCGTGGGGCATCCAGTGTGTCGACCAGCGGTGTTTCGGGACTACTCCCCTTCGCCACGCCCAGTGTAAAGGGTGGGTATAGGCGGGGTGCGGCCGGTGCCGGGTGGCGCCCGTCACGCGTGGACCGGGCCGGCGGCCCGGTGGAACGCGACGCCCGGCCCGGTGGCCGGCGCTATCCGTGGAACGTCGTGGTCGCCTCCAGCGCGGCCCGCCCGGTGCTGAGGCGGTTCACCGGTGCGCTGCCGTCCGCGTAGCCGAACGAGACGCCGACCAGCAACTTGCCCGCCTCGATGCCGAGTTCGCCGCGCACCGTGTCGGCGTAGAAGCTCAGCAGCCCCTGCGGACAGCTGTCCACGCCGTACCCGGCCATCGCCAGCAGCAACGTCTGGAGGTAGGCGCCGACGTCCGCGGCCAGGCGTGCGTCGGCCCGGTCGGCGACGAAGAGGAACGCGACGTGCGGTGCGCCGTAGAACCGCAGGCTCTCGGCGTCGTACGCGGCGCGCGCCGGGTGGTCGTCGCGGTCGATGCCCAGCGCGCCGTAGAGCTGCGCGCCGAACTCGGATCGCCGCCGCAGTTGCGCCGGTGCGTACGCGCCCTCGTCGTACGGGAAGTCCACGGAGGTGTGGTTCGCGGCGTGGGCGGCCTGGAGGGAGTCGGCCAGCCGCTCGCGCGCCGCGCCGCTGGCCACCGCCACCCGCCACGGCTGGGTGTTGGAGTTGGACGGTGCGGAGCCGGCGAGCGAGAAGATCGCGCGCATCGTCTCCCCGGGCACGGCGTCGGGCCGGAACGCACGCACCGCATGCCGGCCGCGGATCAGCCGCTCCACGTGACCGCTCGTCTCCGGAGGACCGGCCGGATCCCTCAGGCACCCCGCATGCTTCATGACGCACTCCTCGGCGAAGGACTAAGTAAACGGATTCGTTTACCTTGCTCGGGAGCGACCCTACCCACACACCGCACCGAAAGTAAACGCAGACGTATACTTGCCGCATGGGTGCGACCGAGGAAACGACACAGCGGCGGGGGCGGGGCGCGCGGGAGCGCATCCTGGTGGCCGCCGGCCGGCTGTTCGCGCAACAGGGCATCACCGCGACCGGGATGGAACAGGTCGCCGAGGAGGCACCGGTGTCCAAGCGGACGCTCTACGCCCACTTCCGCACCAAGAGCGACCTCGTGATCGCCCACCTGCAGACGCTCGCCTCATCGGGGAAGACCCTGGAGGGCGTACTGACCCTGGAGGAACTCAGCCCTCGGGAGCGGATCCTCCGGCTCTTCGATCAGCCCGATGCGGAGGCGCCTTCGGTCCGCGGCTGCCCGTTCATCGACGCCGCGGCGGAGTTCCCCGATCCGCAGAGCCCGATCCACGCCTACGCCCGCGAGCAGAAGCTGCTGATGGTACGACTGGTCACCACGCTCGTGACGGAACTGGGCTGCCCCGAACCCGAGGCGCTCGCAGAGCAGTTGGTCACCCTCGCGGACGGCGCGGCCAGCCGCGCCATGGTGTTGAACGAGCCGGACTACGGCAGGCACGCCCGCGCCGCCGCCGAGACCCTCCTCGCACACGCGCTGGCCCGGGTCGCGCGGGAGCGGCAGGCCGGACGGTAGACGGCCGCTCGCCCACCCCGGTCGCCCGGGGCGTTGTCGGCAGCCACCGCTGCCGGTGGTACCGGTGGTACCGGTGGTGCCGGCGACATCGGGCATCTGGTGAAGTGGCGGCATGACCCCGCTGCCGCACCGCGCTCTTCAAGCCCTCGAACGGTTCAACGCCGCCCACCCCTGGGACCACAACGCCCACTACCACCGCTGGATCCTGCGACGGCTCCCCCGGCGCTTCGCGGCGGCCCTGGACGTCGGCTCCGGCAGCGGCGACCTGGCCCGGCTGCTGGCCACCCGCGCCGACGCGGTGCACGGCGTGGACGCCGACCCGACGATCACCGCCCGGGCGCGCGGGCTGACCCCGCCGGGAGCACCCGTGACGTTCGCCGCCGAGGACGCCCTGACCGGGCTCCCCGACCGGACCTACGACGTCGTCACCTGCGTCGCCGTCATCCACCACCTGCCGTTCGTCGAGGCGTTGACGGTGTTCCGCCGGCACGTGGCGCCGGGCGGCACCCTCGTACTGGTCGGACTGTCCCGCCCCACCACTGTCGTCGACCACCTGCTCGCGGCCGTCTCCAGTCCGCTCAACCCCGCCGTCGGCTGGCTCAAGAACGGCGGCCGCACGGCGCCCGCACCGGTCTCGATGACCGCCCGGACCCGGCCGGCGGAGATGTCCTTCCCCGACGTCGTCCGCGCGGCCCGCGCCGTCCTGCCCGGCGCCCGGCTGCGCCGACGGCTGTTCTGGCGGTACACGCTGGTGTGGCGGAACGACTGAGCGCGCGTCAGGCCCGACCCGCCCTCCTAGCCGACCCCGCTCTCCTGCCCGGCCGGATCACGGTCGGCGGGCCCGCCGGGCACGGCGTAGGTGCGCTTGGCCCGCCACCACCACAGCGTCATCACGGCGAGCACCGCGACGAGCGCGACGGGCGCGTAGTTGCAGTCGTCTGCCGTCGCGGAGGCCCGGTCGGGCGTCGGCGCGGTGTGGGCTACGCGGCGTCCGGCGGGATGATGACGAGCCCGGCGACCTTCTCGTCCGCGTCGAAGGCGACCCGGGCCTTCATGTCGCCGGCCTCGTAGTGCAGCGGGATGTCGACGACCGTGTGGTCGCCGATGCGCCGGACGAACGGCTCGCCCTCGCCGAAGCCCTCGAACGCGCCGACCATGCCGGCGACCGTGGCCAGCCCGTCGCCCCTGACCTCGTCGGTGAACGCCTCCAGGACCTGGGAGTTGAAGGTCTTCCGGGCCTCGTCCATGCGGCCCTCCAGCACATCGGTGACGATCTGGACGGCGCGTTCCGCGGCGTCGGCCAGGTGCACGGTCTTGTCCATGGGTTCTCCCGTTCGGGGGTCGAGGGGCTTGCCGAACCGTTGGAAGGCGGCTTGGCGGGTGACGCCGAGCAGGTCGCCGATCTCCTGCCAGGTGTGGCCGGCGTCCCGGCACTGCTGCACGCACAGCTTGAGGACCTGTTCCGCCAGCTTGTCGACGTCCCGCGAGCGCCGGACCAGTTCCAGGTAGGCGGGCGGCGCCAACGGGCTGCGCGCCACCTCCGCGGCCAGGGCCGTGCCCTGTTCGGCCAGCAGGGCACTGAGGGCGTTGAGGGGCATCGAGGGTTCCGTCACGTCCAACACACGTAAAGGATGCCTTTACAGCCCGATCGACGTCAAGGATTCCTTTACGAGCTCCCGGCGGCCTCGTGCGGCGTTCCGCGGCGCGGCGGCCCGACGCCCTACCCGCCCACCCCCAGGAAGCGCAGCACGGCCAGGACCCGCCGGTGGTCGCCGCCCGCCCTGGGCAGGTCCAGCTTCGCCAGGATGCTGTTGATGTGCTTGGCCACCGCGCTCTCGCTGACCACCAGTTGGGCGGCGATCCCGGCGTTGGAGCGGCCCTCGGCCATCAGTGCCAGCACCTCCCGCTCGCGCTCGGTCAGCCGCTCCAACGGGTCGCTGGGCCGCCGCACCAGCAACTGCGCCACCACCTGGGGGTCCAGGGCGGTGCCGCCGGCCGCGACCCGGCGCAGCGCCTCGATGAACTCCTCGACGTCGGCCACGCGTTGCTTGAGGAGGTAGCCGACGCCGCTGGTGTTCGCCGCGAGCAGTTCGGCGGCGTAGCGTTCCTCGACGTACTGGGACAGCATCAGCACGGCGGTGTCCGGCCACTGTTGCCGGATGACCAGCGCGGCCCGGACCCCCTCGTCGGTGAAGCCGGGCGGCATCCGGACGTCGACGACGGCGATGTCCGGGCGGTGCTCCTCCACGGCCCGCAGCAGCCCTTCCGCGTCCCCGGCCTCGGCCACTACCTCGAACCCGGCCGTCTCCAGGACCCGGACCACCCCGATCCTGAGCAGAACGGAATCCTCGGCGATCACAGCGCGCTTGACAGCGTGCACGGCAGCTCCACGGTGATGACGGTCGGGCCCCCTGGGGGGCTGTCGAGGGCGAGGGTGCCGTCCACCGAGGCGACGCGTCGCGCGAGCCCGGTCAGTCCGGTTCCCCCGGAGGGGTCCGCCCCTCCCCGGCCATCATCGGTGACCTGCACCCGCAGTGCGTCACCGGCCCGTACGGCCACGACCTCGGCGCGGGTCGCCCCGGCGTGCTTGGTGACGTTCGCCAGCGCCTCGGAGACGACGAAGTAGGCCACCGCCTCCACGGCGGGCGCGGCCCGCTCGGCCACGTCGACGGTGACCTGCACCGGCAGGGGCGCGCGGGCGGCGATGCCGGAGAGCGCCGCGTCCAGGCCGCGGTCGTCCAGAACGTGCGGATGCAGGCCGCGCACCAGGTGGTTGAGCTCCTCCAGGGCTTCCTTCGCCTCGCGGTGCGCCTCGTCGATGACGGCGCGGGCCTCGGGCGGCAGGTCGGTGAGCGTGGCCCGGGCGAGTCCCAGGTTGACCGCCAGGGACACCAGCCGTTGTTGGGCGCCGTCGTGCAGGTCGCGTTCGATGCGGCGGCGTTCGGCGTCCGCGGCGGCCAGCGTCTCGGCCCGACGCTCGGCCAGGTCCTCGACGCGACGGGCCAGTTCCTCGGCCCGACTGGGCCCGAGCAGGCGCAGGGCGATCACCGACTCCAGGCGGATCACCGCATCGGTCGCGCCCGGGAGGAACGGCAGCACGGCCAGCCCGGCCACCCCCGGTATCCAGCCGTCCGTGTCGACCCACTGGGAGAACGGCCACTCCGAGGGCAGCATCCAATACCACGCGTAGAGGGTGATGCTGGCGATGCTGCCCAGCCACAGGGCGAGCAGTGCGGCTTCCACCAAGCCCAGTACCGGGCCGGCGAGTTGGTGGTAGCCGAGTTGGCGCCAGTACGCGCCGGTGCACAGCCGGCGCCAGGCGCGCTGGAGGTCGTTGCGCCCCTTGACGGGTGAGGTACGGGGGATGCCGGTGGCCGCGTACGCCGCGAACCGGCGGCGCTGGAGCCAGGTCACGGCCGACACACCGACGGTGGCGAAGGTCAGCGCGGCCACGGAGCCGCCGGGTGCGTAGACGACGGTGACGCTGAACCACACCCACAGCAGGAAGGCGGCGCCGTGCAGCAGCACGCCGGTGTGCAGGAAGGCGAGCTGGGCTCGTACGCGGGCCGGGCGGCGCGGCCGCCCGTCGGTTCGGGTCATGGGCAAGACGGTAAACGCCCAGGTCAGCAGCGGCTATCACGCCTGCATCCGGAACCGGGGTGAAGCTAGTGCCACCCCAGGTCGGACAGCGGTGTTACTGACGGGATCAGGCGCAGGACGGAGTGTTGATCATGAGCCCGACAGCCGGGTTCGTGACCCGAAGGGACCTCCGTGGCCATGGCCCTCCTCGCCTTCACTCCCGGTGCGGACGACGGTCGTTGCGCAACGACCGGCGCCGAGGCCGGTGCCGGCACCGGCCTCGGCCGATCGGCCCGGCACGGCCGCGCGGGCCGCTGCCAGGGCCGGGTACTCGCCGCCTGTGGCCTCGCCCTGTTGCCGTGGCTCGGCTACCTGGCCGGCACCCTGCCGCCCGCCGAGGCGGCCGCCTGGGTCGCCCTCGACGCGCTGGAGGCCGCCGCCCTGCTCACCGCCGGCACCCGCCTGCTGCGCGCCGACCCCCGCCACCGTGCGCCCGCGGCGGCCGCAGCCGTGCTCCTCCTCGCCGACGTCTGCCTCGACCTCGCCACCGCCGCGCCGGGACCGGAGTTGGCCGCCGCGGTGGCCATGGCCGTCGCGGCCGAACTGCCCCTCGCCGCCCTGTGCGCCCGGCTCGCCGTCCGGCCGCCGCGGGGACCCGTCGGCGGCCGGTGAGGGAGTCTGTCGACCCGCCGGGCGGCGCCCCGGCCGCGACCCGCTATGATCCGCTGGCCCTCTCCGCCGTCGCCGCTGCGATCGCCGCAGGGCACCGTCGTCGCCGCGCAGCCGCCCGGCAGGACGACGAATCCACCGGTCGCCGCGTCCCCATGACGCCGCAACGCGGTGCCGTGGCCGGGCACCTGGTGCCCGCACCTGGCGAAACCGCCCCGTGGCGTGTGCACACTCTGCACGTCGAGCACACCACCAGGCACCCGCCACTTCAGGCACACCGGGCTCACGGAGCGCGTCGGGCGATCCGGCGCACCACGAGCACGCAGCAAGCACACCAGACAGTCAGCCCCGGTCAACGGGCCCGTAGCGGCGCTCCCGTCCCGGTCTGCGCCCACCGTCCCGTCGCACCCCTTGGAGGACGACCACCGTGAAACGACGAACCGACGACCTCGCCCGCACCCCCGGCGCCGACACCAGCCCCGACACCGGCACCGGCACCGGGGACGCCGACCGCTTCCCCGAGCAGTTCGCGCACACCCGGCGCTTCTCCCTCGGTGTGCCGCGGCAGTTCACCCTCTCGCCGGACGGACGCCGGGTGGTGTTCGTGCGCACCGGGTCCGGCGGCGATCCCGTAGGGCGGCTGTGGCAGTACGAGGCCGGCGAGGAACGGCTGTTGGCCGATCCGAGGCTCCTGGTGGGCGGGGGTACGGAGGTCGTCCCGGAGGAGGAGCGGCTGCGGCGCGAGCGGGCCCGCGAGCGTTCCGTCGGGGTGGTGGGGTACGCGACCGACGCCGCGGTCGGGCTGGTGGCGTTCGCGCTGTCCGGTGCGCTGTGGGCGGTGCGGACGGACGGCGGTGCGCCGTTCGCCGTGCCGGCGGCCGGTCCGGTGGTCGATCCGCGGCCGTCGCCGGACGGGCGGCACGTCGCCTACGTGAGCGGTCGCGCCCTGCACGTCGTCGCGCTGGACGGCGACGACCGGCAACTGGCGTGCCCGGAGGGCCCGGAGGTGTCCTACGGGCTCGCCGAGTACGTCGCCGCCGAGTCGATGGACCGTTCGCGCGGCTACTGGTGGGCGCCTGACGGCCGCGGCCTCCTGGTGGCGCGGGTCGACACCTCGCCCGTGGCACGGCGCTACCTCAGCGATCCGGCGGACCCGAGCCGGCCGCCGCAGGTGATCCGCTACCCGTCGGCCGGCACCGCCAACGCGGAGGTCACGCTGCACCTGCTCTCCCTGGACGGCGGCCGCACCGAAGTGACGTGGGACCGCGCGGCGTACGAGTACGTCGTCGACGCGGGTTGGGACGCGCACGGCCCGTTCGTGGCCGTGCAGAGCCGGGACCAGCGGGTCCTGCGGACGCTCGCCGTCGATCCGGCGAGCGGCGCCACCGAGGTGCGGCACGAGCGGACCGATCCCGCCTGGGTGGAGCTGGTGCCCGGCACTCCGGCCCGGACGGCCTCCGGTGCCCTGGTGCTCCCCGAGGACGACGGTGACACCCGCCGGCTGACCGTGGGCGGGCGGCGGGTCACGCCCGAGGGGCTGCAACTGCGGGCGGTCCTCGGGGTCGAGGGCGAGCGGGTCCTGTTCACCGCGAGCGAGGACCCCACGGAGACGCACGTCTGGCGCCACGAGCCCGGTGTCGGGTGCCGTCGGCTGAGTGCGGAGCCCGGCGTATGGACCGGCACGTCACGCGGGGGGACGACCGTCCTGACGGGGCTGACGCAGCAGGGCCACGCGGTGCACGTCCTCGGGGACGACGACGGACCGGTACGGCGGCCCCCGGGGGCCATCGCCTCGCTCGCCGAGGAGCCTCTGGTCGTTCCCCGACAGACGCACCTCCGCCTGGGCGAGCGCCAGTTGCGGGCGGTGCTGTACTTCCCGTCCTGGCACCGGCCGGGCACCGGGAAGCTGCCGGTGCTGCTCGACCCGTACGGCGGGCCGGCGTTGCAGCTCGCCGTACGGGCGCGGGGGTGGAGCGGTTGCGTGTCCCAGTGGTTCGCGGAGCAGGGGTTCGCGGTCCTGGTGGCGGACGGGCGGGGCACTCCGGGGCGGGGGCCGCGGTGGGAGAAGGCGGTGCACGGCGACCAGTTGGGGCCCGCGTTGACCGACCAGGTGGACGCGTTGCGGGCGGCCGGGGAGCGCTTCGCGGACCTGGACCTGGGGAGGGTGGCGATCCGCGGCTGGTCGTTCGGCGGGTTCCTGGCCGCGGCGGCCGTGCTGCACCATCCGGACGTCTTCCACGCGGCGGTCGCCGGCGCCCCGCCCACCGACATGCGGCTGTACGACACCCACTGGAAGGAGCGTTTCCTGGGCCATCCCGAGGAGGTCCCGGAGAACTACGCGCGCTGCTCCCTGGTGGGCAAGGGCCACCTGCTGCGCCGCCCGCTGATGCTCGTCCACGGGCTGGCGGACGACAACGTCGCCGTGGCGCACACCCTGCGGTTCTCCGCGGAGCTGCTGGCGGCGGGGCGACCGCACACCGTACTGCCGCTGCCGGGCGCCACGCACCTGCCCGCCGACGACGCCGTCAACGCCAACCTGCTGCGCGCGCAACGGGACTTCCTCAAGGAGGCGCTGCCCGCCCCGGAACAGGGTGCGAGCGGTGGCTGAGCGCTGATCCGTGCCACTCCCGGCGCGTGGTCAGCGGGCGCGTCGGGGGTGCCGCCAGCAGGCGAGGATGTCCTCGGTGGTCGTGACCGTGGCCACCAGGGACAGGGTGTTGCGGACCATCGCGGGGGTGTAGTCGGCGGGCACCCCCGCGATCGCGTCCGCCGGAACGACCGCGGTGTAGCCGAGGTTGACCGCGTCGAACACGGCGTTGGGGATCGCCACGTTCGCCGAGACCCCGGTGACGACCAGCGTGCGGCACCCGAGGTTGCGCAGCAGGGCGTCCACGTCGGTGCCGGCGAGCGGGGAGAGGCCGTGCAGCCTGCGCACCACCAGGTCCGCTTGCGACACCGGTATCGGGTCGGCGACGCGGACCGCGGTGGACCCGGTGGTCTGCCGCACCGGCAGCCGCTCGGCGGCGCGGAAGAGCCGGGCGTTGCGGCTGGCGCCGCGGCCGTCCGGGCGGCGTTCGGCGATCGCGTGCAGCACCTGGACGCCGGCGCCGTGGGCCGCCGCCACCAGGTGGGCGATCCGCCGCAGCGCCCCCGAGGCGCGGGCGACGTCGGCGAGTTCCGGTAGGGCGCTGTCGGGGCCGACCACACCGCGCTGGCATTCGACGGTGAGCAGCACCGTCGTGGCCGGGTCCAGTTGCTCGACGAGCCGGCTGTCCGAAGGCATCGGCGTTCCCCTCTGCGGAAGACCCGCTACGGATGGCGTCACGGCGTGCGCGGCTTCGGGCGCGCGCCGGGGCGGCGGGCCGGGAGGCGCGAGGGTATCGACCATTGCGTTCGGCAGGAAGAGCCCCCATGATTTCTGACACCCCATTTCTGACACTCCATCAGAAACGATGAAGGGCGGCGAGGATGACCGAGGCACCGCGCACGGCCGACACGCTCACGACTGCCGACCCACCCCAGGAGGCCACGCCCCAGCGCCGCGGCCGGCGGATCATGATGACCCCGACGGAGCTGGACGCCTTCCTGGCCGCGCAACGCACCTGCCGGGTCGCCACCGTCGGCCCGGACGGGACCCCGCACGTGGGCGCACTGTGGTTCGTCTGGGACGGGACGGCCCTCTGGCTGTACTCGATCACCCGCAGCAAGCGGTGGGCGCAGCTGCGCAAGGACCCGCGGATCGCGGTGGTCGTGGACGACGGGCAGGAGTACGGCGAACTGCGCGGCGTCGAACTCACCGGCCGCGCGGAACGCGTCGGCGAGGCACCGCGCACGGGCGAACCCTGCCCGGAACTGGAGGCTCCGGAAAGGTCGTTCGCGGAGAAGAACTTCGGCCTCGCACAGATGCCGCACGACGGGCGGCACGCCTGGCTGCGCCTGACGCCCGAGTCGGTGGTGTCCTGGGACTTCCGCAAGATCCCTAGCTGAGCGCACGGCACCCCGCCTCGCGCGACCGCCGGGACGCAACACCCCGGCCCGCCGCGCGAGCCGAGTTATCCACAGGCGGACCGCGCGTCGATCACCACGTCGGCGGTCTCTGCGAAAGTGGTCTTCGTCAGCCCGTTCCGCGCGGCGGCGCGTGCGGGATCGGGACAGCTCCGGCCCACCTGCGCCGGCAGCCGACACGACCGAAGGAGACCCGGTGAACGTGCTCTTCCCCGCCCTGCGCGATGGCTCGCCCACACCCGCGCTGCGCTTCGGCGACCGCGCCCTGGACTACGGCCAACTGGCCGCGGTGGCCGGCCCGCTCGCCGAGCGCATCGACCGCCTCACCCCCGGCGGCACGCCCCGGCTGGCGGTCTGGGCGACGCCGACGCTGGAGACGTCCGTGGCAGTGGTCGCCGCACTGCTCGCCGGCGTGGCCGCGGTACCGATCAATCCGAAGATCGGCGAGCGCGAGCTCACCCACATCGTGACGGACAGCGCTCCCGCACTGGTCCTGGCCGAGCCAGGCACCACCCTGCCGGACCCCCTGGCCGCACTGCCCCGCATCGACGTCGAAGCCACCCCGTCCGCCGACGAGCCGGTGCCCGGCCCGCTGCCCGTGGAGCCGGGCGACGAAGCCCCGGCCCTGATCGTCTACACCTCCGGGACGACCGGCCCGCCCAAGGGCGTCGTCCTCCCCCGGCGCGCCCTTGCCCGGACCCTCGACGCGCTGGAGGACGCCTGGCAGTGGACGGCCGACGACGTACTGGTCCACGCCCTGCCGCTGTTCCACGTCCACGGACTGATCCTCGGCGTCCTCGGCCCGCTGCGCCGCGGCGGCAGCGTGCACCACCTGGGCCGCTTCAGCACCGAGGCGGTCGCCCGCGAACTGTCCGCGGACGGCACGATGCTCTTCGGCGTCCCGACGATGTACCACCGACTCGCCCTCGACGCCGAGCAGAACCCCACCCTCGCCCAGGCCCTGGGCCGAGCCCGACTCCTGGTCTCCGGTTCCGCCGCGCTCCCTCTCACCGACCACCAGCGGCTCACCGCCGCCACCGGCCGCCGCGTGATCGAGCGCTACGGCATGACCGAGACGCTGATGAACACCAGCGTCCGCGCGGACGGCCCCGACGCCACCGGCACGGTCGGCGTCCCCCTCCCCGGGGTCTACGTGCGCCTCGTCGACGACGCCGGCCAGGCCGTCGAGCAGAGCGACGGCGAAACGGTCGGCGAGATCCAGGTGCGGGGCCCCAACCTCTTCTCCGAGTACCTCAACCGCCCCGACGCCACCGCCGCGGCGTTCGACGGCGGCTGGTTCCGCACCGGCGACATGGCCGTACGGGACCCCGCCGGCAACTACCGGATCGTGGGCCGCAAGGCCACCGACCTCATCAAGAGCGGCGGCTACAAGATCGGCGCCGGCGAGATCGAGAACGCCCTGCTGGCCCACCCGGGAGTGGCCGAGGCAGCCGTCACCGGCGAGCCCGACGAGGACCTGGGCGAACGGATCGTCGCCTGGGTCGTGCCCGAGTCCGGCGCCGACACCGGCCGGCCGCCCTCCGCCCAGGAGTTGGCCGACCACGTCGCCGGCCAACTGGCCCCACACAAGCGGCCACGCATCGTCCACTTCCTCCACGCCCTCCCCCGCAACGACATGGGCAAGATCCTCAAGCGGGACCTGCGCGCCGCGGCGCCCCCGGCAGGAGCCGGCGATGCATGAGCAGCCACCGCGGGACGCGGCTCCCCCGCCCAGCCTCCGCCTGACGGCCCGCCAAGCCATCGCAGCCGTCACCGACACCGCCATTGAACTCACCCCCGGCACCGCAGGCACCCCGCCCGCCCAGCTCCCTCCGCCCGACGGCCCGCTCGGCTGGCACGGCTACGACGCCGCCCGGCAGCGCGCCCGCGACCGGACCGGCGAGGACGAGTCGGTGGTCACCGCGCTCGCCACCCTCGGCGGCACCGAAGCGGTGGTGCTCGCCTTCGAGTTCGGCTTCCTCGGCGGTTCCCTCGGCGAGCGCACCGGCGACCGGCTGGAGGCCGCCTACGCGAAGGCCCGTGAGCGGCGCCTCCCCCTCGTCTCCCTCATCGCCACCGGCGGCAGCCGGATGCAGGAAGGGATGCGGGCGCTGTCCCAACTCCAGCGGGTGGCGCGACAGTCGGCGCTGAACCGCGCCGCCGGACTACCGCAGATCGCGGTGGTCCGCGACCCGACCACAGGCGGCGGATGGGCGACCCTGGGCGCCGGGGCCGATGTGATCCTCGCGCTCCCCAAGGCCCAGGTCGGCTTCGCCGGTTCACGGGTGCGCCCGCCGGACGCCGATCCGCACGCCTACTCCGCCGAGGGACAGTTCGCGGCCGGCCAGGTCGACGCCGTCGTCCCCGCCGACGCCCTCCGCACCACCCTCCGACGCTGGCTCCGCCTCCTCAACACCGCCGACCCACCACCGACCGCACCACCCCGCCCGGCCCCCGTGCCCTTCGCCCTGGGCACCACCCACCTCCCGGAAACCGGTTGGAACGCGGTCGGCCGGGCCCGCGACGCCGGGCGCCCCCGCGCCGAGGCGTACCTCCAGGCGTACTTCGACGACTGGGAGGAGATCAACGGCGACCGGTGCGGCGGACGCGACCCCGGCATGCGCTGCGGATTCGGCCACCGCGACGGCCGCACCATCGCCTTCGCGGCCCAGTGCGGAACGGCCACCCGCCCGGCCGGATTCCGCACCGCGACCAGACTGATACGACTCGCGGACCGACTCGGCATCCCGGTCCTCACCCTCGTGGACACACCGGGCGCCGCCAACGACGCGGAGGCCGAGCGCGCCGGCGCCGGCGCGGCCATCGCCGACACGTTCGCCGCGCTCGCCGCCGCCCACGTCCCCGTCACCTCGCTCCTCATCGGCGAGGGCGGCTCGGGCGGCGCCCTGGCCCTGGCCGCCCCGAACCACCTGTGGGCCACCCCCGACAGCTACTTCTCCGTCATCGCCCCGGAGATGGCCGCCGCCATCCTCAAACGCGGCCCGGACGACATCCGCCACACCGCCGACCAACTCCACATCCGCCCACAGGACTTGCTGGAACTGGGAATCATCCGAAACATCACCGAACCGGAGCCCGCCGGAGAGGGGTGAGGCACGTCGCGGGGCGAGTGGGTCAGGGCAAGGCGGGATCGGGCGGGGCGGGGACAGGCGGAAAAAGGGCAGCGAAAGGCGCGGGGAGGGGGGAGGGGAGGGGAGGGGCAGGGAGAGGGAGAGGGAAAAGCCAGAGCACCGCCCCTCCCCCTCACCCCTAACCCCACGTCCACCCCCTCCCCCATCACCCCTCACCCATCAGCCCCACCCCGAGGCCGACCGCCCTCGCCCCCCGTCCCCGTCTCCGCGTCCATCGCCTCCACGGCCTCCCCCGCCTTCTGCAGCGCCACCACGGCCGCCCGGATCGACGGCCTACGGTCGGCGTCCGCCCGCCAGATGGCATAGACGTGCCGCCGCATGGGATGCCGCACAGGCACCACACTCACCCCGTCCGGAACGGGCCCACGCCCCAGCCGTGGCGCTACCGCGACGCCCAACCCCGCCGCGATCAGCGCGAGTTGTGTGTGGTGCTCCTCCGCCATGTGCGCGATGCGGGGTTCCACGCCCTTGCCGCGCAGGGTGAACACCAACCAGTCGTGGCAGAACTCCGCCTGCGGCCAGGAGATCCACTCGTCGTCCGCGAACTCCTCCAACTCCACGAACCGCCGCCCGGCCAAGGGGTGGTCCGACGGCATGGCCACATCGGACGGATCGTCGAGCAACGGCGCCTTCGCCAACCCGTCGGGCAGCGACAGCGGGCGGTTGTACCAGTCCAGTACGACGGCCACGTCGAGGTCACCGCGCACCACGCCACGCACCGAATCGTCCGGCTCGATTTCCCGCAATCGTGGGCGGAGCTGCGGATGTTCGGCACGCAGCGCGGCGAGCGCCGACGGGAACAGTCCGCGCGCCGCGGTCGGAAACGCCCCCATCCTCAACTCCCCCACCGGCTGACCGCGATGCGCCTCCAGGTCGGCCTGCGCCAGCTCCACCTGGGACAGGATCCGAGCCGCATGATCGGCCAGCAGGCGTCCGGCATCGGTCAGCCGGATCCCCCGGCCGTTCTTCGCCAGCAGTTGCTGCCCCGTCTCGCGTTCCAGCTTGGCGATCTGCTGGGAGACCGCCGAGGTTGTCACGTGCAGCCCTTCGGCGGCCGCACTGACCGAACCGTGCCGGGCGATCGCGGACAGCGTCCGCAGTCGATCAAGGTTCAACATATAAGCAATGCTAAGTGGTATCTGCCATTAATTCTCGCTTGTGCTAAGAATTTGAATCCCGGCATCTTAGATGCCATGAGCACCACCGACGCGCCCGCCGCGCCCCCCACCTCCCCCGATGCACCGGCTCCCGGCCTCGCCCCCGGCACCACACCAGCGCCAGCACCCACACCCGCACCCGCACCCGCACCCACCTCAACCGCCAGAACGCCGGCCGTCGCCACCCCCCAGGACCGGCCCGCACGCCGCACGGTCGCCTGGCGGGTCCGCTTCGCCGTCCTCTGCCTGGTCTGGGGCTTCAGCTTCCTGTTCATCAAGGTGGGCACCGAGGGGTTCGCCCCGCTACAGGTCACGCTGGGCCGAGTGGCGTTCGGCGCGCTGGTGCTGCTGGTGTTCCTCGCGATCAAGCGGGAACGACTCCCTCGCTCGGCCCGGACCTGGGGCCATCTCGCGGTCGCCGCGTTCCTCCTCAACGCGCTTCCGTTCTCGCTCTTCGCCTACTCCGAGCTGACGATCCCCTCGACCCTGGCCAGCATCTGCAACGCCACCTCGCCGCTATGGGGCATGGCGCTGTCGGTCGTGGCCCTCTCGGAGGACCGGCCCACCCGCCGCCGCGTCGCCGGGCTCGGCATCGGCTTCCTCGGCGTGCTCACCGTCCTCGGCGCCTGGCAGGGCTTCTCCGGCACCGACCTCACGGGCACCGCCATGGCGCTGGGCGCCTCGCTCAGCTACCCCATCGGCTGGATCTACGTCCGCCGCACCCTCGCCCGGGACCAGCACTCGCACCTCGCCATGTCCAGCACGCAACTGCTGCTCGCCACGGCCCAACTCGCGGTGGTCACGGCACTGTTCACGCCTATGCCGACGTCGTTCCCGCTCGTCCCCCTGCTCGCCGTCTTCGCCCTGGGTGCCCTGGGCACCGGCGTCGCCTTCCTCCTGCAGTACGGGCTGGTCGCGGAGGTCGGGCCGACCACCGCGCAGATGGTCACCTACTTCATCCCCGTCATCGCCACCGCGTCCGGCGTGGCGCTCCTCAACGAGCACCTCACCTGGAACACCCCTCTGGGCGCCCTCATCGTCCTGGCCGGCGCCGCCCTCACCCAGAGCAAGCCCCGCACCCCATAGTTCCCGCGACCGCCCCGACCCCGACCCCACCGCGAGCCCACGCCAGGGCCCCAGCCGACGGCGAAGCGGCAGCCGCCCACCGCCCCTCACCCCCGCCCTCCCCCTCACTCATACCTCCGCGCCTCCCTCACCCCCGTAGCCTCGGCGACCGCGTCGGCCAGGGAGTTGATGTCGGCGGCGGTGAGGCCGGAGACGGTGATGCGGATGCCTTGTGGGGACTGCATGCGGAAGCGGGCGCCGGGGGCGACGGCCCAGCCGGCGTGCACGAGCAGGGCCACCGCGGTGGTCTCGTCCGGGACCGGTACCCAGACGTTCATCCCGCTGCGGCCGCGCGCCGGCACTCCGCGTTCCGCGAGGGCGTTCATCAGGGCGTCGCGTCGCTCGCCGTACGCGTCCGCGACGGCCTTGGGGTCGATCGCGGACGTTCGCCAGAGGTGGACGACCGCGTGTTGGATCAGGTGGCTGACCCAGCCCGGTCCGAGGCGTTGCCGGCCGCGGACGCGGTCGATGGTGACGCAGTCGCCGGTGAGGGCCGCGAGGCGCAGGTCGGGCCCGTAGGCCTTGGCCGTGGAGCGGATGAGCACCCAGTGGTCGGTGACGCCGGAGAGCGGGTGCAGTGGCAGATCGACTATGCCGTGACCGTGGTCGTCCTCGATGAGGAGCACCGCGGGGTGCCGGGCCAGCAGGGCGCGGAGTTCGGCGGCGCGGGGGGCGCTGATCGCGGCGCCGGTGGGGTTCTGTGCGCGGTCGGTGACGACGACGGCGCGCACTCCGCCGTCGAGCGCAGCTGCCAGGCGTTCGGGGACCGGTCCGTCGTCGTCCACGCCGACGGGTACGGGGCGCAGTCCGAGGGCGGGGATGAGGTCGAGCAGGCTGCCCCAGCCGGGGTCCTCGACCGCCACGGAGTCTCCGGGCCGTAGGTGTGCGGCGAGGACGCGCTCGATGGCGTCGAGCGATCCGCTGGCGACGGCGAGGGGGCCTTCCGGTACGCCGTCGCGGGTGAAGGCCGCGACGGCGAGCGCTTCGAGGTCGTCGTCGATGGCGGGCATGCCGTAGAGGGCGGGGCGTCGGGCGTTGCGGGCGGCGGCCTCGACCAGGGCCTGCTCCAACGGGGGCAGCAGGGCGGGGTCGGGGTTGCCGTCGGCGACGTTGCGTACGCCGGCCGGTGCGACTGCTCGCAGTGCCTCGCGCGGGGTGGTGGCGGGCCGGGGGCGGACTCGGCTGCCGCGTCGCCCTGCCGTTTCGATCACTCCGCGGTCGCGCAGCGTGCGGTACGCGGCTGCGACGGTGTTGGGGTTCACCTCCAGCTGGACCGCCAACTCCCTGAGCGGGGGCAGCACTTCGCCTGGTTGGAGGTCGCCGGCACCGATGGCTCGCTCCACGCTTGCGGCAATCTCCGATGCGCGCCGCCCCTCGATCCGATACTCTCCTAGCACAAAGTTGATTATGTACTAGTGCAATGGAGTTCGCAATGGCTGAGGGAAAGTCGTTCGCCGCGACGGAGCGCACCGTCCCCACCCGGGCCCGGGAGCGCGCCAGCTATGACGAGGCGACGGTGCACGCGATCCTCGACGAGGGCTACGTCTGCCACCTCGGCTTCGTGCGCGACGGCGCGCCGGTCGTGCTGCCGACGCTCTACGGCCGGGTCGGCGACCGCCTCTACGTGCACGGCTCGACCGGCTCCCGCCCGCTGCGGATGGCCGGTGGGCGGAGCGCGGACCCCGGCCTCGCGGTCTGCGTCACGGTGACCCACGTCGACGGCCTGGTCCTCGCCAGGTCCGCGTTCCACCACTCCATCAACTACCGCAGCGTCGTCGTCCACGGCACCGCCCACCAGGTCACCGACGAGGACGAGAAGAAGTCCGCCCTGGACGCCCTCGTCGATCACGTCCTGCCCGGTCGCGCCGCTGACTCCCGGCCCGCCAACGCCAAGGAGCTGGCCGCCACCGCCGTGCTCCGCCTCGATCTGCGCGAGGTCTCCGCCAAGGTCCGGACCGGCGGCCCCGACGACGAGCCCGAGGACCTCGCACTCCCCCACTGGAGCGGCGTCCTGCCCGTGGCCGCCGCGTACGGCGCGCCGATACCGGCCGACGACCTCGCCCCCACCATCGCCGCGCCGGACTACCTCTCCGCCCGCTGAGGAACGCCGATGCTCATCCACCCTTGGGACGCGCCCACCGACGACGCCGAGTGGCAGGAGTGGCTCGCCGCCCACGACTTCGGGCAGCTCGCGGTCAACGGCGCCGCCGGTGAGCCCCCGTGGGTGCAACCGCTGCACTTCGCCTACGATCCCGTGCGTCGCGAGGCGGCCACCCACCTCGCCCGCCCCAATCCCCTGTGGTCGGCGTTGGAGGACCGCCCGACGGTGCTGCTGAGCGTGGTCGACGACTACACCTTCATCCCCGGCCCGTGGCAGGCGGCCGAGGGGCAGCCGCCCGAGCACGGCGTGCCCACCAGCTTCTACGCCGCGGTCCAACTCGTCTGCACGGCACACGTGGTGGACGATCCGGAGGCCAAGGCCGCGTTGCTCCAGCGCCAGACGACGCACTTCCAGCCCGACGGCGGCTCGGCCCCGGTCGTGGCGGGCGCGGCACCGTACGGGCGGCAGTTGTCCGGCATCCGCGGGCTGCGTCTCGAAGTGCGGGAGGTGCGCGCCAAGTTCAAGTACGGCGGCAAGCGGTCCCGGTCGGTGCAGCACCGCACCGCGGAGCGGCTCGCCGAGCGGGGCGGGCCGGGTGACGCCGCGGCGCGCCGGCACCAGCGACGCCGGCTGGCGGCGAACGGCGGAGCCCCGTCGGCCGCCGGGCAGGGGACGACGGGCCAGGGGTAGGAGTCCTTCCCTCGCGTCCGACGGCCCATGACCGACGGCCCACGAACCGCGAACCGCGAGCCGGATTTCCGGTGCCCCACGGCCGCGCACCGGGTGACGGAGCGCGGTTCCGGCTCGGCCCGTCATCCGGCGCACGGCGCGTTCGTGCCGGCCGCGTCCGGCCACGGCCGGGGACGCCGTCCGACGGCCGGCGCCGACGGTTCAGCGACCGGCCCCCGCCCGTGCCCGCTGCTCCGCCACCGCCCGCTCGACCTCCTCCGTCACCAGGTCGAGGTTGAGGGCGAAGGCGGCGGCCGCGCCCATTCCGGCGGCCGTCACCACCTGCGCCCGCGGATCGACCACGTTGCCCGCGGCCCACACCCCGGGTACGTCGGTCCGGCCCGCGGCGTCGGTGATCACCCAGCCGGCTTCGTCGCGCGCGCAGCCCAGTGCGGTGAGCAGGGCGTCGTGCGGCACCATCCGGGGCTGCACGAAGACCGCGGTGCGCGGCACGACGCGCCCGTTAGCCAGTTCGACGCCGCGCAGCCGGTCGCCCTCGGTCAGCAGGCGGGCGACGGTGCCCCCGACGATCCGCACGCCGCGTGCCGTGAGCCGCTCGCGTTCGTCGTCGGTCGGTTCGCCGTGGTGCGGGAACAGCACGACGTCGGGCGACCACTGCCGCAGCAGGAGTGCGTGGTGGACCGCGCCGGGGCCGGTGCCGAGCACGCCGAGCGGCTGGTCACGGACCTCGTAGCCGTGGCAGTAGGGGCAGTGCAGCAGGTCCCGGCCCCAGCGTTCCCGTAGGCCGGGGATGTCGGGGAGTTCGTCGCGCAGGCCGGTGGCCACCAGGACGCGGCGGGCGCGGAGCTCGGGCCCGCCGGTGAGGCGTACGCCGAGGGCCGGGGTGATCTCGTCGACCCGGCCGGTGAGCAGTGCGGCTCCGTAGGTGGCGAGTTCGGCGCGGCCGACCTCCAGGAGGGCGGTCGGTGGCATGCCGTCGCGGGAGAGGAAGCCGTGCATCCGGTCGGCCGGTGCGTTGCGGGGCGCGCCGCCGTCGATCACCGCCACCCGGCGCCGGGCGCGGGCCAGGACCAGGGCCGCGTTCAGTCCGGCCGCGCCGGCTCCGACGACCACGACGTCCCATTCCCCCTCGCGGCCCTCATGGTCGGCGTGCTGCGCGGGGGCGCCGTACCCACGGTCCTGCGCCCCGTCGTCGGGGCCGTTGTTCGTCTCGCTCATCGCGATCACCTCCGCCCGCAGAGTGCGTGATGCGTCGCACGAACAGCAATCCTTGTTGCCGAAACCGGGAACGACGCGGTGCAATGGGCGGTGTGGAGAACTCAGCTGCCATTTCCCAGGCCCTCGCCGAGGTCGGTCCGCGTCTGAAGCGGTTGCGGACGGAGCAGGGCGTCACGTTGTCCGCGTTGGCGGAGGCCACCGGGATTTCCAAGAGCACCTTGTCCCGTCTGGAGTCCGGGCAGCGCCGTCCGAGTCTGGAGTTGTTGCTGCCGATCGCGCAGGCGCACCAGGTGCCGTTGGACGAGTTGGTCGGGGCCCCGGAGGTGGGGGATCCGCGGGTCCGGCTCAAACCGCGGCACCTGCACGGCGCCACGGTGCTGCCGCTGACCCGTCACCCGGGTCCGCTGCAGACGTTCAAGATGGTCATTCCGCCGCACCGGAGCACGCCCGATCCCTGTACGCACGAGGGGTACGAGTGGCTGTACGTGCTGGCCGGGCGGCTGCGGCTGGTGTTGGCCGACCGTGATCTGGTCATGGGGGCGGGCGAGGCGGCGGAGTTCGACACCCGGTTGCCGCACTGGTTCGGGAGTACGGGCGAGGGGCCGGTGGAGGTGCTCAGCCTCTTCGGTCGGCAGGGGGAGCGGATGCACGTGCGGGCCAAGCCCCGGTCGCGCGGGGCGGACGCGGACGACCACTGATCCGCCGGGCGCCGGCCCCGTCCCGCGGTGGCGCTGTCACGCCCGTGGCGGGTGTGCGTCGAGCGGTGGGGCCTGGAGGAAGCGCTGGAGGATCAGGCGGAGGACGGGGAGCTGTTCGGCGGGGCGGAACGCCGGATCGGTGGCCGCGCTGGTGTAGAGCGAGGCGATCAGGGCGAGCACCCAGGCGGCGGCGTCGTGCGGATCGAGTGCGGGGTCGATCTGGCCGGCGGCGGCGGCCCTGGCGAGCAGGGTCGCGACGGCGGTGTGCTCCTGGGCGTTGTCCCGGCCGAGCAGGGCGTCGAGTTCGGGGTCGCGGTGGGCCTGCACGACGGCTTCCATGACCAGTGCCGGGGCGACGGGGTTCATGGCATCGGCGGTGAGGAGTTCCACGACGTCCAGGAGGGCCGCCCAGGGGTCGTCGCTCGCCTGGGCCCGGGCGAGCCGCTCGGCCTTGCTCTCACCGTCGTCCGCACCGTCGTCCTCGAAGAGGGCGTGGAAGAGGGCGCGCTTGTTGGGGAAGTAGTGGAAGAGGTTGCCGGAACTCATGCCGGCCGCCTTGCAGATCTCCGCCGTGGTGGTGCGCTCGAAGCCCTTGGCGGCGAAGAGTTGGGCCGCGGCGTGCAGGATGTACTGACGCCGGGCCCGGTGCTTGACCGGGTCGACCTTCCTCATGCCGCTGTCGCCTCTCTCCCGTGACGTGCGTGTCCGGATCGCTGCGCCCGGTGGCCCGTTGCCGTCACGCGGGGCGCCCGGACCGGCCGCGGTCGCAATAATAGACCGCGTACTCGGTTTATTATTGCGGGGCACGGTCCACGTTCCGCACAGGGGGATCCGCTCATGGACATCGAGAAGCCGCAGCCCACCGGGCGCCCCGAGGGCCCCGGCCCGAAGGCCGGGCAGCCGACCCCGCCCACGGTCCTCGCCGACTCGCCCGCGCTCGTGGTCACCGTCTGCGTGGCGTTCGCGGCGGCCGGCGCCGGCCTCGGGTGGCTCGTGCGACTGCTGGCGAAGTGGCTGGTGACGCTGGAGCACGCGCCCTGGCAGGGCCCGGCCAGGCTGTTGACCGCGATCCCGGAGCCCTGGCTGACGATCGGCCTGCTGACGGTGGGCGCGGCGGTCGGCCTGGCGGTGGCGCTGTTCGGACAGCACGACGAACTCGCCGTCACGGTCGCCGACGACGAGGTGGTCCTCACCCGGCGGGCGAAGCCGGTCGCCCTCCGACGCGCGACGGTCCACCTGGCGTTCCGGGACCGCAAGGAGTTGGTCCTGCTCGGTGCGGACTCCGCCGAACTCGCGCGGGAGGGCTGCACCCTGGACGCCGAGCGGCTGGCCGGGGCCTTTCGCGCGCACGGCTACGCCTGGGCGGACGGCGATCCGCACGAGGACGAGTTCCGGCGCTGGGTCCCCGACACCCCGAATCTGCCGGTCGGCGCGAATGCCCTGTTCACCGCGCGCGAGCGGGCCCTCGGCAAGTCGGACACGGCCGACGACGCCCGCGAACTGCGGGCCGAACTCGCCCGGCTGGGCGTCGTCGTCCGGGACAAGGACAAGCGGCAGTTCTGGCGGCTGATCCCGCAGGACCAGCCGCCCCGCGACCAGGGCGCGTCCGACCCTGGCCCGTCGGACACGCCCTAGCCGACTCGGCGGCCGCGGCCGCGCGCCTCGGTCACGGCGAGCGCCGCGACGGCCGTGAGCAGCACGGCCGTGCCTACCGCCGTCGCCGTGGTGAGCCGCTCACCGAGGAACAGCACCGCGAGAGCCGCCGCGGACACCGGTTCGATCAGGGAGATCACGGAGGCGGTCGCGGCCCGGACGACGGCCAGTCCGGCGAAGTACAGGCCGTAGGCGAGGGCCGTCGGGACGGCGGCGATGTAGCCGAGCAGGACCAGGCTGCGGCCCAGGTCGTGCAGGTGCGGCCACAGGCCCTCGACCGCGGCGAGCGGCAGCAGGCACAGCGCCCCGACCGCGAACGCGCTGAGGGTCGAGGCGTACGGGTCACTGCCGCCGCCCCGGCCGAAGCGGCGGGTGGCGAGGGTCATCACCGCGCAGGCGGCCGCGGAGAGCAGGGCGTAGCCGACGCCGAGCGGGCGGACGGTGGCGGCGCCGGCACCGCCGAGGACGAGGATCAGCAGACCGCCGAGCGCCCCGCCGACGGCCAGCACCCCGCCGGCGCCGAGCCGTTCGCCCATGGTGAGGCGCGCCCCGACGGCGATGAGGACGGGGCCGGCGCCCATGGTGATGACGGTGCCGACGGCCAGGCCGGTGGTTTCGACGGCGGCGAAGTAGGCGGCCTGGAAGACGGCGAGGGCGATGCCGGTGACCGCGACCCGCACCGCGCGGCGACGCAACGGTTCCGCCGGAAGTCGGCCGGCGTCGGCGGTGCGGGTGCGGTTCCGGCGCACCGCGCGTACGGCGAGCAGGAGCAGCAGGCCGCCGAAGGTGCGCCAGAAGGTGAGGGCGAGGGGGCCGAGTCCGCTGCCGCGGTAGAGGAGGGCGGCGGCCGCGCCGGCGGTGCCCCAGGCGGTGGCGGCGAGCGAGACGTAGGCGAGTCCGCGGCCCACGGGCAGGGCGGAGTGGGGTGTGCTGTGCATGGGAGGTGTGCTCCGGGAAATCCAGGACGGCGCGGTGCGCCGCGGTGTGGTCGCGTGGTCCCGTGTGCGGGCAGCGTCGACCGGCTCGGGACGTTGCCCGGGCCGGGATTTCCTGGGTGGCCGCCGCCCGCCTTACGCGGCGGGAGGGGGCAGCACGGTCGAATGCACGATCGTCAGCCTATGTGGCGGGGGAACCGGTCGACAAGCCGTCGCCGGCGGGTGCCGCGGCGTCGTCGTTCCGCGGCCCGCTGCGGGTCTCCTCGGCGTCCTTGGAGGGCGTTCCGCCGCTGGCCACGGTGCGGGTGCCGGTCTTCCCCGGCTCGCTGTGCGGTTTGGCCGACTGGGCGATGAACGCGCCGATCAGGACGACCGCGCCGCCGGCGATCTGCGGCGCGGAGAGGTGTTCGCCGAGCAGGACCCAGGCGAGCACCGTGGCGATCACCGCTTCCAGGCAGGCGACGACCCCGGCGACCTGCGGGGAGAGTCGTCGGATCGACACCACGCCGGTGAGGTAGGCGGTGACGGTGGCGACCAGCACGATCCAGGCCAGGAGCAGCAGGGCCGGCACGTGGCTGCCGTTCATGTCCGCGGTGCCGCCCAGCACCGCCCAGTGCATGTCCCAGGGGCGGGCGATGACGGTGAGGACGACCGCGCCGATCAACAGTCCGTAGGCGATGACGCCCAGGGGGTCCGGCGCCGTGCCGTCGGCGTCGTCGCCACCGTGGTCCGACAGGACGAAGTAGCCGACCTGGCAGCAGGCCGCGGCCAGCGCGAGGGCGAGCCCGACCGCGTCGAAGGTGAGACCGCTCCACACCTCGACGACGCAGGCCAGACCGCCGACGGCCAGCACGACGCCGACGGCGGCGGCGCGGGTGACGGGGCGCTTCTGCACGAAGCGCACCCAGCCGAGGACCAGGGCGGGGGCGAGGTACTCGATGAGCAGGGCGACGCCCACGGGGATGCGGGAGAGCGCGGCGAAGTAGCAGGCCTGGACGCCGGCGACGGCCAACAGTCCGAAGCCGGCGAGCAGTGCGGGCCGGCGGCGTGGCAGGTCCCGGTGGCGCCAGGCGACCGGGAGCATGACCAGCGCGGCGCCGGTGACGCGCAGCCAGGTCACGTGCAGCGGTTCGAGGCCGGCGGTTATCAGGGGCTTGGCCGCGACTCCGGAGCCGCCGAAGGCCAGCGCGGAGAGCAGGGCGAGGCCGAGCCCGGCGCCGCGTCCGGTGCGCCGGCCGCCGGCCGGGCCGGGAGTGACGGACTGCTGGGTCCCGCTGGGCCCGGACGTTCCCGGGCCCGGGCCGGTCGTGTGAGCCGCCGGGCTCCCCGATGAGGCGTGCATCGGGTCATCATGACAGCCGGCGTCAGCAGCGTCACCCCCCAAATCTCCTGTCTCACCAGGCGAAACGCGGTCGGGGCGGGGTGGTGCGCGACGCCCCGGTCAGTCCGGGCCCGGGCGCTGCTCGCCGTCGAGTCGGGCGGCAAGCCGGGTGGTGTCGACGGAGGCGCGGCGCAGGACCTCGACGGCCCGGGATTCGGGGTCGTCGACCAGCGCGGCGAGCAGGTCGAGGCAGTCGGCGCGGGTGGCGTAGCGGGCGTGCGCGCGGTCGAGGGCGCCGTCCATCGCGGCGGCCGCGGCGGGCGACCAGCCGGGGACGCCGCCCTCGGCGACCACGGGGACCGCCCCGGAGTCCTCGACGGTGCCGTGCCACTGGAGGCCGTAGCCGATGCTGCGTTGGACGAGGTAGCCGAGCAGTCGGGCGATCTGGTGGCCGCCGTCGAAGACCTCGCGGACCGCGGGGTCCCACTCCAGCAGCCCGTGCAGCAGGTGCGCGGTGTCGACGTGGCGGTCGCCGTCGCGGGTGGCCCGCCTGCGGGCAGCGGAAACGACCGACGCCAGCTCCACGGTGAGCTGACTGTCGGGGGCTTCCTGGGCGGAGCGTTCCCCGCCGCTGTACGCAGTACGGTTTTGCACAGCCCCACCCCACCAGTCCTGTAAGGCCGGAGCATCCCCGGCGGGAAGCATTTGCACATCCCACCGTGGTTGGGGAAGCCGACACACGATCTCATCCTTACGGAGGATATGCGGAGAGATTATGAAGACCGGGCATCCCACCACAAACGGTCGCACCCCCGTTCACCCGGCCCGACATCGGCGGGCCCGCGACGGCAACCGACGACCGGCGTCCGCTCGTCCCTTCCCCAGAGAACCCACCCACCGCCACAGCCGCCCGACCGCCCGTCCGCCCCACCCATCCCGTCCATCCCGCCCCCGGCCAGACTCCCCCCACCCCCGCTCCGCACCCGGTACGTCCGTTGCCCGCCCCTCCGCGGCGAAGGAATCCGATGACCGTCCGTCCGTTGCTCTACCTCGACGTCGACGGCGTCCTCAATCCGGTGCTGCTCGGGCCGGGCTTCGCCGCGCACGACCTGATGGACCACCTCGTACTGCTCTCCGCGGACCACGCCGCCTGGCTGCGGGAACTGTCCGCCCGCTACGAGTTGGTCTGGGCCACGACCTGGGAGCACGGCGCGAACACCCACATCGCCCCGCTGCTGGACCTGCCCGCACTGCCGGTCGTGGAGTTCAGCCGCTACCGGAGCCGCCCGGACGACCCGCGCTTCGAGGGGCCCCAGAGCCTGCTGGCGCGGAAGTGGGCGCCACTGCTGCGCCACGCGGGTCGGCGACCGTTCGCCTGGGTCGACGACGTGATGCCGGACGGATTGGTGCGGTGCAGTCGTCGACGGCCGGACCGGCTGTTGCTTCCGGTGGATCCGGCACGGGGGCTGCGCCGGCACCACGTGAACCGACTGCTGGCCTGCCCGCCGCGGCCGGCCGCCACCCGGAGCTGACGATCCATCAGTGAAGTCGGGCCGTCGCTCTTGAACCTTCGCCGCCCTGCGGCTACGTTCCGCGCACCAGCCAGGACACCGTCACCGAAGGGTGCTCGCATGGCCGATGTCACCGCCCAGGCCCGGATCGAGGCACCGGCCGAGAAGGTCTGGGACCGCCTCACCGACTTCGACTCCTACGGACAGTGGAACGCCACCCACACCAACTTCCCGCACGGCGGCCCGCACCCCCTCCGAGCGGGCGCGACCTACGAGGAGAACATGAAGCTCATGGGCTTCCCCGCGGAGGTGAGCTGGACCGTCCAGGAACTGGAACCGGGCCGGCTGCTCGCCGTCAAGGGCAAGGGCCCGATGGGCGTCCACCTCGCCATGCGCTACCAGTTGACCCCCGACGGCGGGGCCACCACGGTCCGGATCGACGGGACCTTCACCGGCGCGGCGGTCTCCCTGATGGCGGCCAAGCTGAAGGACTCGGCCAGCACCGCGCTGGAGGAGTCCCTGCGCAAGCTCGCCGGCCTGGTGACCTGAGGCCCCGGGGCGGCGGCACCCCTCGGCACCGCCGCCCCGACCGACCGCCTCAGTCCTCTTCGGCGAGGATCAGGTACAGCTCCTTGCGAGCCTTGTTGACCACCGCCATGGCCTTCTCCCGCTGCTCGGGGCTGCCGGTGGCCCACACCTGGCGGAACGCCTCGACCAGGCCGCCGCCCGCCTTCCGTATCTCGTTCATGGCCTCCCAGTCGACGCCGCGGCCGGCGTCCTCCCAGGGGGCGTCGGAACCGCCGTCGGCCTCGGCGCGACCGGCCTCGGTCAGCGAGAACAGCTTCTTGCCGCCCTCACTGGAGCTGACGATCAGCCCCTCGTCCTCCAGCAGTTGGAGGGTGGGGTAGACCGAACCCGGGCTGGGCTTCCACGCCCCGCCGCTGCGCTCGGCGATCTCCTGGATCATCTCGTACCCGTGCATCGGGCGGTCCTTGAGCAGCGCCAGTATCGAGGCGCGCACGTCGCCGCGCCGGGCCCGGCCCCGCGGCCCGCCACGCCCCCGGCCGCCTCCGAAGGGCGGCCCCCCGAACGGCGGGCCGAATCCCCCGAAGGCCGCCCGCCGCCGCTCGAAGCCGCCGCCGAAGTCGCCGCGGCCGCCGTGACGGCCGGGGCCGCCGTGCTCGTGACGGTGCTCGGGGCCGTACTCGTATCCCTGGGAACGCATGGTGACGTCCTCCCTTTCCTCATCGAGGGTGCTTCACGCACGTACTATCGTCCACAATCGTTGACCGATCGCGATGCGTCAACGATATATCGGAAGCTATCGGTGAACAAGGGCCCCCTCGCGCTTTCCGGGGCCAATTCCCGAAGATTGGCCGTGGCCTGCGGCTTTGCGCCCCACCTACGCTCCGGCCATGAGGATCCGCATCGTCGACGCCTTCTCCGAGCGCCCGTTCGCCGGCAATCCCGCGGGGGTCGTCCTGCTCGACTCCGCCGCGTTCCCCGAGGACTCCTGGCTCCAGCACGTGGCCGCCGAGGTCAATCTCTCCGAAACCGCCTTCGCCCACCCGCTGCCCCCGGGCGGCGACGCCGACTGGGCGCTGCGCTGGCTCACCCCCGCCACCGAGGTCGACATGTGCGGGCACGCCACCCTGGCCACCGCGCACGTCCTGCACACCACGGGCACGGCCACCGGGACGGTGCGCTTCCACACCCGCAGCGGCGTGCTGATCACCACTGCGGACGACGACGGTTCGATCACCATGGACTTCCCCACCGCCCCGCTGACCCCGACGGACGTGCCGGACGCCGTCGCCCGGGCGCTCGGCGTCGAGATCCGCTCCGCCCACGACACCGGCCCCCACGTCGGCGATCTCCTGGTCGAGCTGGCCGACGAGAAGGCCGTCCACGGCCTCACACCGGACTTCGCCCTGCTCGCCGGGCACGGCGGTCGCGGCGTGATCGCCACCGCCCGCGCCGAAGACCCCGCCGGCGGCTACGACTTCGTCTCCCGCGGCTTCTTCCCCGCCGTCGGCATCGACGAGGACCCGGTGACCGGCAGCGCGCACACCGCGCTCGCCCCCTTCTGGTCGGCGCGCCTGGGCCGCGACGCCCTGGTCGGCCGCCAGGGCGGAGCCCGGACCGGAGACGTGCGGACCGTGCTGCGCGGCGACCGCACCCTGCTGACCGGCTCGGCGGTGACCGTCATCGACGGCGAACTGCTCGCCGCCCCCTGACGTCGCTCCCGAAACGGTGCGGGGCGGGGGCCACCAGGCCACCCGCCCCGCATCGCCGCCCGCCGCGCCTCACCCGGTGGGCAACCACGACACCCGCCCGGCGAGCAGCGCGTAGCCCAGGAACGCGACGATGTCGATGAGGGCATGCGCGGCGACCAACGGGCCCACTCGCCCCCAGCGCCGGTACACCAGGGCGAAGACCACGCCCATCACCATGTTGCCGAAGAACCCGCCGACGCCCTGGTAGAGGTGGTACGAACCGCGCAGCACCGAACTGGCCGCCACCGCGGCCCACGGGGCCCACCCCAGCTGCCCCAGTCTGCGCAGCAGGTAGCCGACGACGATGACCTCCTCCAGCACGGCGTTCTGCACCGCGGACGCGATCAGTACCGGGATCTTCCACCACACTTCGGGCAGCGCCTCGGGCACCACCGTCAGGTTGAAGCCGGCCGCCCGCGCGCCCAGATAGAGCAGCAGGCCGCTGCCCCCGATGAGCGCCGCCAGGGCCGTGCCCACCCCCAGGTCGAAGGCCGGCCGTCGCCGGTCGAAGCCGATCGCGCGCAGCCCGCCGGCCCGTTCGCGCAGCAACAGGTGTGCCACCAACACCACCGGCACCAGGGCGGTCGCGATCCCGAACAGCTGCCAGGCGAGGTCCAGCCAGGGCCGTCCGGGGGCGTGCGAGGCGTTGAGCGTCGCCGCCTGATGCTTGAGGCCGCCGGGTCGGGTCAGCGAACCCACGAAGCTGATCAGCGCGGAGACCGCGCTGGCCCCCAGGGAGAGCGCCAGGACGATCAGCGTCTCGTTGCGCAGCACCCTCCGGGCGGGTTCCCCCACCGCCGCCGGCAACGGTCCGGCGCCGTTCCCCGCGCCCGGAACGTCCCCGTCCGCCAAGGGACTTGTATCCGACTGCAAAGGTTCCTCCACTTCCTCAATACCGCCTCTTCACCGCCGTCGCACCGCTAGGGTCTCGAAAGCAGGTACGAAGATCGCTCGCGACAGGCCGGGAACGGGCGCCCTCCGCACGGGGTGTTCCCGTCCGCATCGATCCCGATGGAGATCCGGGGCTCCGGAACTCCGAGCATCAGGAGAGGCGCTACCGCATGGGACGTCACAGCTTGCCCGACGACTCCGCACCGCCGAGAACGGGGTCCCCCCGCCCGCGCGCCCGACGCCGGACGATCGCCCTCGCCACCACCGTCGTCGTCGCGGCCGCCGCCGGCTCCGTCGTGGCGGTGAGCAACGGACTGCTCCCCTTCGGCGCATCGTGCGGCGGCGACGCCGTGCAACTGGCCGTGGTCGCCTCGCCCGACATCGCCCCGGCGCTGGAGGCGGTCGCGGACCAGGCACGCAAGGACGCGATCCGCACCGACGGCAAGTGCCTGGACGTCAAGATCAACGCACAGCCCTCGTCCGAGGTCGCCGACTCGCTCGCCGGACGCCCCGCCAAGGCGGAGTTCCAGGTGTGGGTGCCGGACTCCGACCTGTGGGTGGACCGGGTCACCGACGAACGGGGCTCGGCACTGACGTCCGTCAGCACCCTCGCCTCCTCCCCCATAGCCCTGGGCACGATCCACAGCGCCGCCAAGACCCTCGGCTGGCCGGGCAAGACCTACTCCTGGACGACGTTGACCCGCACCGCGACCAGCGGCGGCACCCTGCGCCTGGGCGTCGCCGACCCGGCCCGCAGCGCCACCGGACTGCTCGCCCTGGCCCGCATCAACGCCGCCAACCGCAAGGAGGCCGACAGCGCCGACGACGCCGCCACCCGCACCGCCGCCGCGGCCAAGGTCCTCTACGAGCGGGTCGCCGACGGCGACGACCAGGTGCTGGCCACGCTCCCGCGCAACGACTCCGGCACCGAACTCGGCAATCCGCGCCGCAACCAGGCGGTGCTCCTCTCCGAACAAGCCGCGTACGCGCACAACACCAGCCCGGACGGCGGCCCACCGCTCGACCTCTTCTACCCGACGGACGGCACCGCCCGGCTCACCTACCCCTACACCCTCGTCGACGAGGACGCGCTGACCGCCGACCAGAGCCGCGCCGCCAACCGCTTCATGACCCTGCTCGACGACACCCCGGGGCAGCGGACCCTGCACGACCACGGCTTCCGGCCGGACAACGGCACCGCCGACCCGAAGCTGACCGGCACGGCCGGCGGCCGCGCACCCCAGCCGTACTCCGCAGCCCCCGCCGACCTGCCGACGGCCAAGGACCTCCAGGCGCTGCTGGGCATGTGGACCATCACCGTGCAGAGCGCCCGGATCACCACCGTCGTGGACGCCTCGCCCTCGATGGCCGAGGCGGTCCCCGGACAGGGCGGCCGGTCCCGCATGGACCTGGCGAAGAGCTCCCTGCTCCAGGCGCTGTCCACGTTCACGCCCGAGGACGAGATCGGACTGTGGAAGTTCGCCACCCACCTGGACGGCGACCGGGACTACGTGGAACTGTCACCGACCGAACGGCTCGGGGACCGCGGCGCGAACGGCGGCACCCACCGCGACGAACTCGCCACCGCCTTCAACTCGCTGGCCCCCGTACCGCGGAGCGCCACCGGCCTCTACGACACCACCCTGGCCGCCTACCAGCGGGCGCGCGCGACCTACACGAGCGGGAAGTTCAACACGGTGGTGCTCGTCACCGACGGGGCCAACGACGACATCGGCAGCATCGGCCTGGACTCCCTGGTCTCCGACCTCAAGCGCCTCGCCGACCCCAAACGGCCGGTGCCGCTGGTCGCCGTCGCGATCGGCCCGCAGGCCGACCTGGCGGCGCTGAACCGCGTCGTGGCCCCCACCGGCGGCTCCGCGCACCAGGTCAGCGACCCGTCGCAGATCCACGAGGTGATCCTCAAGGCCATCATGGCGGCCGGCAGCAACGGCCCCCGTTAGACACCGCGCCACCACAGCACGCCCACCGGGTCGCCGGCACCACCGTCACCGACTCGCCGGCGGCGAGCCCCCGATCCGCACCGACTGCGGCGCCGGCATCAGCTGACGGACCGCCCGACCGGCCGCGCGGCGGCTACGACACGCTGCCCGTCCGCCGCTGCGCCGGAACCACGGTCCCGCCGACCGGCCAGGCCACCGGCCAGGTGTGCACCGGCTCCCCGGTGTGCATCAACTCGCCGTAGCGCCGGGTCATCGCCGCCAGCGCGGCCTCCCGCGGCAGCCCCTGCCGCACGGCGTGGCGGAACGCCGCGGCCTGCCAGGACGCCCCGTTGGTCCGCCGCGCGCAGCGGGCCTCGATGATGCCCAGGTAGTGGTCTCGATCAGCGGGCTCGACGCCCCAGGCGTCCAGCCCAGCGGCCGCCAGCGGCAGCAGTTCCTGTTGGACCAGGCGCACGGCCGGGACCTCGGCGAGGCCGCCGGCGCGACCGGACCGGGGCCAGCGCAGCGTGGCGTCGATGCCGTGGCGGCAGGCGGTGTCGAAGTTGGCGGCCGCGGCGCTGAACGGGAGCCGGGTCCACACGGGCCGCGACTGCTCGGCCAGGGCGCGCACCAGGCCGTAGTAGAAGGCGGTGTTGGCCATGACGTCGGCGACGGTGGGGCCGGCCGGGAGCACCCGGTTCTCGACGCGCAGGTGCGGGACGCCGTCGACGACCGCGTAGACGGGACGGTTCCAGCGGTAGATCGTGCCGTTGTGCAACACCAGTTCGGCGAGGTCGGGCACCCCGCCCTCGTCGAGGACGCGCAGCGGTTCCTGCGGCCCGCAGAGCAGGAGCAGCGGCGGGAAGAACCGCAGGTTCTCCTCGAACAGGTCGTAGGCGGAGTCCACCCACCGCTCGCCGAACCACGTGCGCGGGCGCACACCCTGGGCCTGGAGCTCGGGTGCGCGGGTGTCGGTCGCCTGCTGGAAGACCGGCGGCCTCGACTCGCGCCACAGCTCCCGCCCGAACAGGAACGGCGAGTTGGCGCCGACGGCTATCTGGACGGCGGCGATCGCCTGGGCGGCGTTCCAGACCGCGGCGAACCGCCCGGGCGTCACCTGGAGGTGCAGTTGGACCGAGGTGCAGGCGGCTTCGGGGGCGATCGAGGGGGAACGGGTGACCAGCCGCTCGACGCCCTGGATGTCGATCGCGAAGTCCTCACCGCGGGCCGCCCGCATCTGGTCGTTGAGCAGGACGTAGCGGTCGTTGGCGGAGAGGCTGGCGACGGTGAGGTCGTCGGCGTGCAGGGTCGGCAGGATGCCGATCATGACGATGCGGGCGGCGACTTCGCGGGCTTTCCGCTCCGCGTAGCCGAGTCCGGTGCGGAGTTCTTCGGCGAGCTGGTCCAGAACACGGCCGGACAGCCGGTGCGGGGTGATGTTGACCTCAAGATTGCACTGGGCCAGCTCGGTCTGGAAATCACCGCTGGCGATCCTTTCCAGGACCTGCGAGTTCAGCATGCGGGGAAGCCCGTCGGCACCCGCGAGATTGAGTTCGATCTCCAGACCCATGAGATTCTTGGGTCGGTCGAAGCGCTTCTCCGCCAGGAGTCGCTGCAATCCGTCCAGACAGTCGTGCAGCTTTCTTCGGTAATGCTCCCGGTCCGCCAACTCGATCCCGTCCGCGGCGACCTTCTCCCCCATCGGCGGGTCCCTCCTAGAGTGAACGGCTCGCGACCACGGGCTGTGCGGCGCCGCCCCGGCACCCCGGGCACGGGCTACGGTCGATGATGCCCCGGCAATCTGATCGATAACGCCTCAGGGGCATGCCGGTACCGTTACTCTCGTGGAGAGCGGCACGGGGCATTTTCCATCGGCATATCTCGGTGGCCAGCGCCGTGCGCAATTCGCTCGTAAAAAACACCGACGGGTTCCGGCCTACCACTCCGTCGAAGAAATACGAGGTGGCCCTTCCCGGTTCCCACACAAAGCGGCGAAAATCACCCGGGACAGCGGTCCGGATTCCGCCTTGTCGGAAATCCGCAAGGCGAGTAGCCGAAACACTTCCAGAACACGTGTCGTATAAACTTCGCAGACGAGGCAGAGATTTGGCGCCCGGCATGGCGGTGCTCCCCACGGTGTTCCGGCACCGCGGCCGGCCCGCCGGTCCGCGGCTTCGGTCAGCCAGGCTCTGACCCGCCCGCAGACAGCGCCGTCCGCACTGCCACGCTCCACCGTGTCTCCTAAGTGAGAGGCGACCCGCCATGCCGCTGCACGTTCCTCCCGCCCCTGCGCCCGCCCTGCGCAGCGTCCTCACCGCCCTCGGCTCGCCCACCGCGGTCCGCGAGTCACCGGCGGCCGCGCTCCGCACCCACCAGGGGCCGCTGAGCCCCGATCACCCGCTGCCGGTGCACGTCTGGGACGACGTCAGCCAGGCTGGTCCGCCGCGCACCCGCCTCGCCGGCTGGCGCTTCCTGGTCCGCGGCGGAGAGCGGGCCGTGGCCGCCGCGGAGGCCCGGCTGACCGCGGACGGCTGGGCGTTCTCGCACTTCTGCGACGGCCCCTACGTGGCCGCCACGGAACGGGCCCTGCAGCAGGCCGAGTCGCTCGCCGCCCCGTACCAGCCGCGCCTGCTGTCCGTGCCCGAGCTGTACATGCTGACGCTGTGGCTCCACCACGACCTGGCCGCGGACGGCGCCGACGGGGTCCCGGCCACCGGTGACCTGCTGGTGCCGTTGGCCCCCGCCCCGCCCGGGATCGCCTCGCACCTCCCGCAGCGGATCGCCGACCTACTGCCCCGCCTCACCCTCCGCCTGGGCCCGGCGCCGCTGCTGCGGGAACCCGCCTGAGGGGCGGGCGACCGCCCGCGCACCCGCGCTGCACCGATGCGCCCCGTGGCCTCCTCGGCCGCGGGGCGCGCCGCGTCGTCCGCCCCCGTGCGCCGGTGGCGCGTCAACCCCCGGGGTCACGGGCTCACTTGGGAGCAACCGCCCGCACGGGTGACGCGTCACTATCGAGTGTGTACCGCTGCTGCGAAATCCCTGCGGAATCCCATCCGTGGGGCAAGACTGGGACCGACAGAAACGGGGGAGCGGCCATGACCACCTCATCGAGCCGCACGACGTTCACCACTCCGCAGCGAAAGACGACTTCCATGTGCCAGCATCAACCGCCATGCCCGTCAGCCGAATCCACCGACCGGGAGGCCGCGCACCTGGTGGCGCACCACCCGGAGCAGGGCTGGAGCCTGCTGTGCAACGGCGTCCTGCTCTTCGAGGACACCGGTGAGCTGCTGCCGGACGGGCAGGTCATCGCTCCGACCCGGGTCACCGCCGCCGCCTGATCCGGCAGCCACCCGGCACGTACACCAGGGCCCCCGGCGCATCCGCCGAGGGCCCTTGATGTTGCCACCGCTCACCGGTGGCCGGTGTGCTCAGGCGTCGTACTCGTCCAGCGGCGGGCACGAGCAGACCAGGTTGCGGTCACCGAAGGCGCCGTCGATCCGACGCACCGGCGGCCAGTACTTCTCTGCGGCGACGACCCCGGCCGGGAAGACGGCCTCCGCACGCTCGTACGGGTGGGACCACGCGCCACCGAGCGCGGCCGCGGTGTGCGGGGCGTTGCGCAGCGGGTTGTCGTCCTTGTCCCACTCCCCCGAACCGACCTTGTCGATCTCGGCGCGGATGGCGATCATCGCGTCGCAGAACCGGTCCAGCTCGGCGAGGTCCTCGCTCTCGGTCGGCTCGATCATCAGCGTGCCGGCCACGGGGAAGGACATCGTCGGCGCGTGGAAGCCGTAGTCGATGAGCCGCTTGGCGACGTCGTCGATGCTCACGCCGGTCGCCTTGGTCAGCGGCCGCACGTCGATGATGCACTCGTGGGCCACCAGGCCGCCGGGGCCGGTGTAGAGCACCGGGTAGTGCGGCTCCAGTCGCTTGGCCACGTAGTTGGCGCTGAGCACCGCGACCTGGGTGGCGCGCTTGAGGCCCTCGCCGCCCATCAGGCGGACGTAGGCCCACGAGATCGGCAGGATGCCGGCCGAGCCCCAGGGAGCGGCGGAGATCGGGCCGACGCCGGTCTCCGGGCCCGCGGTGGGCTGCAGCGGGTGGTTGGGCAGGTAGGGCGCCAGGTGGGCGCGGACGGCGACCGGGCCGACGCCGGGGCCACCGCCACCGTGCGGGATGCAGAACGTCTTGTGCAGGTTCAGGTGCGAGACGTCGCCGCCGAACTTCCCCGGCTCGGCGAGGCCCACCAGGGCGTTGAGGTTGGCGCCGTCGACGTAGACCTGACCGCCGGCCTCGTGCACCGCCGCGCAGATCTGGGTGATGTGCTCCTCGAACACACCGTGCGTGGACGGGTAGGTGACCATCAGGACGGCCAGTTCGTCCCGGTGCTTCTCGATCTTGGCGTGCAGGTCGTCGGTGTCGACCTCGCCGTCCGCACCGGTCTTGACGACGACGACCTTCATGCCGGCCATCACGGCGCTCGCGGCGTTGGTGCCGTGCGCCGAGGACGGGATCAGGCAGACGGTGCGCTGTGCGTCCCCGTTGGCCCGGTGGTACGCACGGACCGCCAGCAGACCCGCCAGCTCGCCCTGGGAACCGGCGTTGGGCTGGAGGGAGACCTTGTCGTAGCCGGTGACCGCGGCGAGCCGCTCCTCCAACTCGCTGATGAGCGTGCGGTAGCCCGCGGCCTGCTCGGCCGGCGCGAAGGGGTGCAGCTGACCGAACTCGGGCCAGGTGACCGGCTCCATCTCGGTGGTGGCGTTCAGCTTCATCGTGCAGGAGCCGAGCGGGATCATGCCGCGGTCCAGCGCGTAGTCCTTGTCGGCGAGGGTGCGCAGGTAGCGCAGCATCGCGGTCTCGGAACGGTACTGGTGGAAGACCGGGTGGCCGAGGTAGTCGTCGGCGCGCAGCAGCGACTGCGGCAGGGCGTCGGCGGCGGCCGCGTCCAGCGCCTCGACGTCGCCCCGGACCCCGAACGCGCCCCAGACACCGGCCAGCTGGGCGCGCCCGGTGGTCTCGTCACAGGCGATGCCGACGAGGTCCGCGTCGACCTGGCGGAGGTTGATGCCGGCCTCGCGGGCTGCGGCGACGACCTCGGCGGCCCGGCCGGGCACCCGGGCGGTCAGGGTGTCGAAGTACGCGTCGTGGAGGAGCTCGACGCCACCGGCCTTCAGCCCCGCGGCCAGGACCGCGGCGTACCGGTGGGTGCGCCGGGCGATGGTCCGCAGCCCCTCGGGGCCGTGGTAGACGGCGTACATCCCGGCCATGACGGCGAGCAGCACCTGCGCGGTGCAGATGTTGCTGGTGGCCTTCTCCCGGCGGATGTGCTGCTCACGGGTCTGCAGCGCCAGGCGGTAGGCGCGGTTGCCGTCGGCGTCGACGGAGACGCCCACCAGGCGACCGGGCAGGCTGCGGGCGTACAGCTCGCGGACGGCCATGAAGCCGGCGTGCGGGCCGCCGAAGCCCATCGGGACGCCGAAGCGCTGGCTGGTGCCCACCGCGATGTCCGCGCCGAGCTCGCCGGGCGGGGTGAGCAGCGTCAGCGCCAGCAGGTCGGCGGCGACGGTGACGATCGCGCCCAGCTCGTGCGCCCGCTCGATGAGCGCCCGGTGGTCGCGCACCACGCCGGACGCGCCCGGGTACTGGAGGAGCACGCCGAAGACGCCGCGCTCGGCGATCTCGTCCGGGATGCCTGCGGCGAGGTCGGCGACCACGACCTCCACACCGGTCGGTTCGGCGCGGGTCTGGATCACGGCGACGGTCTGCGGCAGACAGTCCGCGTCGACCAGGAAGACGCCCTGCTTGACCTTGCCGACGCGGCGGGAGAGCGCCATCGCCTCGGCGGCGGCGGTGCCCTCGTCCAGGAGGGATGCACCGGAGGTGGGCAGTCCGGTCAGGTCGGCGACCACGGTCTGGAAGTTCAGCAGGGCTTCCAGGCGGCCCTGCGAGATCTCCGGCTGGTACGGCGTGTAGGCCGTGTACCAGGCCGGGTTCTCCATGACGTTGCGCAGGATCACCGGCGGGGTGAAGGTGCCGTAGTAGCCGAGTCCGATCATGGACGACAGGACCTGGTTGCGGTCGGCGAGCGCGCGCAGTTCCGCCAGGACCTCGGCCTCGGTGCGGGCCTGCGGCAGACCGAGCGCCTCGGTGCTCTTGATCACCTCGGGGACGGCGGTGGCGGTCAGCTCGTCCAGCGAACCGAAGCCGACCTGCGCGAGCATCTTGGCCTGCGCCTCGTCATCGGGCCCGACATGCCGGCGCTCGAACGGAGTGCCGCGCTCCAGCTCGGTCAGGGAGATGCGGTTGGTGGTCATCTGCGGGGGCCTCCTGGTCAGCACGACCTACGAGGGGCACCACGGCGCTGGTGCCCGGACGGCCTCCCCCTCTGTCATCTCAACCTGAGAGCTTCACCGGTCCGCGGGCTGCGGTCCGGCTTTCACCGTCGGTGAGGAGGGGTTCCGGCATGATGCTGTCCGTGGCCCGCCCTGCTTTCCAGAGTGACCTCGTCCATGCGGTACGTGTGCCTGAGAGATTCCGGGGAGGATTTGCTCCTTCGGCGCCCTGGTCGCGAACGACAAAGGACTCTCCCGCATGGGGTCGACGGCCATTCGCCAGCCTACCAGCGCGCTGCTGGAACGATCCTTCGAGTGGCCGAGGCATGAAATGTGCCGTTTCGTAGTTGTCACAAGGCAGTTGCGACCAATTGGAGGGACCGTGCAAACCGATATCGATCCCCGGAGCCTCATCGGCCGCAAAGCGTTCGACCGGAACGGCGCGAAAATAGGGACCGTCGACGAGGTCTACCTCGACGACGCGACGGGCGAACCGGAGTGGGCGGCCGTCCGCACCGGCCTGTTCAGCCGGGATGCCTTCGTCCCCTTGGAACCGAGCAAGATGGTCGGCGACAGCCTGCACATCCCTTACGACCGCAAGCTGATCAAGGATGCCCCGGACTTCGGCGTCGGCCGCCACCTCTCCCCCGAGCAGGAACTCCAGCTCTACCACCACTACCGCCTGGATATCTCCTCACCCGACGCGGACCCCGCCCCGTCGGCCCCCGACACCGACTTCGGGCGGATCGCCGGCGCGGACGACTGATCCGGTCCGCACCGCAGCGGCAGCGGCTCCCCCGGCCGCAGCGCCGGATCGTCGACGACGAAGGTCCGCACCCGCCCCGGTGCGGACCACGGCGTCTCGAACCGCACGGTCACCCTCCCCACGCCACTGCCCTGCACCCAGCCGGCGCCGAACTCCTCGTGGACCACGTCCAACCCCGGGTGCCAGCGCCGCGGCGGCTCAGGCTCGGGCTCCGGCTCCCCCGCCGCCTCCGCATCCGGCCGCGCGCCCGCGCCCGCCGCCTGCTCCTCGGCCTCCCGCTCCGTGGCGATCTGGGCGAACAGGTCCTCCTGCGTGAAGTCGGCCAGCCCGCTCACCCCCACGCCCAGCAGCCGCACGCCACCCGTGGTGTCGACCGTCTCCAGCAGCCGCACGGCGGCCTCCCGGACCACCGCCGGGTCGTCCGTCGGACCGCGCAGCGTCTCGGACCGGGTCAGCGTCGAGAAGTCATAGTTCCGCACCTTGATCACCACGGTGCGCCCGGACCGCCCAGCGGCCCGCAACCGCGTCACGCACCGGTCGGCCAGCCGCAGCACCTCGGTCCGCACCCGCGTCCGGTCGGTCAGGTCGACCTCGAAGGTGTCCTCCACAGACACCGACTTCGCGTCCCGCTCGGCCACCACCGGCCGGTCGTCCCGGCCCAGCGCCATCGCGTACAGCCCGCTGCCGTGCGCCTTGCCGAGCAGCCGCACCAGCTCCGCCTCACCGGCCTCCGCGGTCTCGGCCACCGTGTGGATCCCGGCCCGGCGCAGCGTCTCCGCCGTCGCCGGCCCCACCCCGGGCAGCGTCCGCACCGGCATCGGCCCCAGCAGCTCCCGCTCGGTGCCCGGCTCGATCACCACCAGCCCGTCCGGCTTCGCCGCCTCGGACGCGATCTTGGCGAGCATCTTGGCTCCGGCCAGCCCCACCGAGCCGGTCAGTCCGGTGACCTCCAGGATGTCCCGCCGCAGCCGCTCCCCCACGGCCCGCACCGCCGCGGTCTCCGCCGGCACGCCGCCGGCCTCCAGGTCCACGAACGCCTCGTCCAGGCTCAACGGCTCCACGAGCGGCGACAGCGCCCGCAGCAGCTCCATGACCGATTCACTCACCTGGCGGTACAGCGTGAACCGGGGACTGAGATAGGCCGCGTTGGGGCACAACCGACGCGCCTGCGCCGTCGGCATCGCCGATCGCACCCCGAAGACCCTCGCCTCGTACGAAGCGGTGGCCACCACGCCGCGCGGCCCGATCCCGCCGACGACCACGGGCTTGCCCCGTAGGCTCGGCTTGGCCGCCTGCTCGGCGGCCGCGTAGAACGCATCCATGTCCAGATGCAGGATCGTCGGCGCACGTCTCACACCACTGATGCTGCCGCACACCACTGACAATCGGCCCGACCCCGGGCCGGGGACCGCCGGTCCGACGTCAGCCGGCCCGGTTGCGCCGCCGCGCCAACTCGTCCTGCGGGTTCTTCCCGATCAACGTCTCACCGGTGTCCACCCGCTCCCCGTGGAGCTGTGACAGCGCGCCCTCCACGTCCCGCCAGACCACCCCGACGGCGATCCCGAAGACGCCCTGGCCGCCCTGGAGCAGGTCCACGACCTGGTCGGGCGAGGTGCACTCGTAGACCGTTGCGCCGTCGCTCATCAGCGTCATCCGCGTCAGGTCGTCCAGCCCCCGAGCCCGCAGGTGCTGGACGGCGGTGCGGATGTTCTGCAACGACACCCCGGTATCCAGCAGCCGCTTGACGATCTTCAGGACGACGACGTCCCGGAAGCTGTAGAGCCGCTGGGTCCCGGACCCGTAGGCCGGCCGGATGCTGGGCTCCACCAGCCCCGTCCGCGCCCAGTAGTCCAGCTGTCGGTAGGTGATGCCCGCCGCCGCGCACGCGGTCGGTCCGCGGTAGCCGACGTGCTCCGCCTCGCGGTCCCCCGACATCGCAGCGGCCTGTACCGGACTGCGGTTCGCCGCCGCGCCCGTGTGGAGCGGCAATGCCCCTTCCGCCGCCGTACCGTCGCCGGTGATTGCCACGCCGCCCTCCGTCCTCCACGTCCCGGACGGGACCTGCCATATCGACGGTATGCAGTCACTCGGGGTGCGTCAACGATCGCCGCGCTCGCCACGCCGAGTGATAATCACCCTACGAGTGGTTTCTCGTGACTTGTCACGGGGAAAGGATTACAGCTTGACCGGAAACCGGTGGGTCACCTGGCTGATCACTGGTTGGTGCCGAAGTCCTCGGGCGAGATCTGGTCGAGGAACTCGCGGAACTTCTCCACCTCGTCCTCCTGCTCGTCCGGGATGGCGATCCCCGCGTCGTCCAACACACCGTCGGTACCGAAGATCGGGGTTCCGGTGCGCAGCGCCAGCGCTATCGCGTCCGACGGGCGGGCGCTGACCTCGACGCCACTGGCGAAGACCAGCTCGGCGTAGAAGACACCTTCGCGCAGGTCCGTGATCCGGACCTGCGTGAGTTCCTGCCCCACGGCTTCCAGCACGTCCTTGAAGAGGTCATGCGTCAGCGGCCGGGCAGGGACCATGCCCTGCTGGGCGAACGCGATGGCGGTGGCCTCTCCCGGCCCGATCCAAATGGGCAGGTAACGGTCGCCTCCCACCTCCCGCAACAGCACGATCGGTTGGCTGGAAGGCATCTCCACCCGGACACCCACGACGTCGAGCTCGTTCACACAGCAACCCTAGGCCGTGCCCGGCCGGTTTGGGTAGTCGGGCACTCGTTTGCTCACGGCAGACGGATGCGCAGCGCGCTCTGCAGCAGCGCCGCGTGCAACCGCACCGACAGCGTGGCCAGCTCCCTTGCGGTGGCCTCGGCGTGGGCCCGGGTCTGTGGATTGCGGTGCCGCCGAAGGGGTGCAACCACCTGTTCGACGAGGCCCGCCTCGCGCTCGGCGGCCGCCTTCACGGCACGCAGGTGCCGCGGCTCGAGCCCGAAGCGCCCCAGGTCCGCAACGAGTTTGGCGACGGCGACCGCTTCGATGTCGTATCCGCCGTCCTCGTGGGCGACGATGAGTCCGTACGACTCCCAGCCGGCGAGCGTGGTCTCGTCCACCTCGGTGGCGGCCAGCAGTTCCGATCGGCCGATCCGGGCCGCCGTCGGACGCTCCTCGTCCGGGTCGGAGACACCCTCGACCAGGTCCCTGGGCGGCGTCGCCGGAGCGGGTAGTTGCACCTGCTCGCCCCGTTCCAGGGCGTCGAGATGCTCCCTGATGACCTTCAGGGGGAGGTAGTGGTCCCGCTGCATCCGCAGCACGCTGGCCAACCGTTCGACGTCGGCCGCGGTGAACTTGCGGTACCCGGAAGGCGTGCGCTGCGGCTCGACCAGCCCCTCGGCCTCCAGGAACCGGATCTTGGAGATGGTGACCTCGGGGAACTCGTCGCGCAGCACGTTGAGCACCGAGCCGATGCTCAACGGTTTGCGATCCGAGGAGGCGGTGCCGGGCGAACCGGCACCGCCTGTCGGTGTGTGGCGCATGTGCCTTCCCTGACGGTCAGATGCCGACGCCCCGCTGGCTCGCGTAGAAGACCAGACGGTACTTGCCGATCTGCACCTCGTCGCCGTTGGCCAGGACCACGGACTCGATCGGCTCGCGGTTCACGTAGGTGCCGTTGAGGCTGCCGACGTCGGTGACCGTGAAGCGGCCGTCCGAACCGCGGCGGAACTCCACGTGGCTGCGGGAGACCGTCACGTCGTCGAGGAAGATGTCGCCCTGCGGGTGCCGCCCCGCCGTCGTCAGCTCGCCGTCCAGGAGGAAGCGGCTGCCGGCGTTGGGGCCCCGACGGACGACCAGCAGCGCCGAGCCCAGCGGAAGGGCGTCGACGGCCGCCTGGGCCTCCGGGGAGAGCGCGGGCGAGAGGTTCTGCCCGGTCGCCTCCGCGTCGTACGCCTCGATCCCCGAGATGGAGATCGTCGAGGTCGTCTCGGAGGCCCGCTCGGGCTGGGCACCCGCGCGCAGGGGCGCACCGCAGTTGGAGCAGAACCGGCTCGCCTCGGCGTTCCGGTGCCCGCACCTCGTACAAACCGGCAAGGTCGACCCTCCACCCGTGTGTGCGGCTGATGGTTCCTGGGAACCTATGCGGCCGGCACCGGAGGGGTCAACAGAACCCGCGCCGTGCCCCCCGGACGGACCGCCGACCTCGTCACGGAAGAGCGGACGGCTCTCGGACGCACCTTCTTCCTCCGACCGGCGCGGGGCGCGATGCCGCGCAGAGCCGCCGTCGCCTTCCTGGCGGGCGCTCTTGCCGAACAGCTTTCCAAACAACTTCACGGGCGATTCCCCTTGTACGACACAGACCCGCCCGTGGGGCAGGACGAACCCTCGATGCACACACCGGCCGATCCGGACATCCTGTGAACGTCCGTGGCCTCAAGACAGTTTCCACCACACACCACACGCACGGTGCGTCGACCCCCCGCTACCTCATGCCCTCGCCGGGCCATCACCATACGTAGATGCCTCACTGGGATGACGACCGAGCGTAGTCAGGCCGCTTCGCCGCCCGCAAGGCGTCCACGATGATCTTCTCCTCACGGGTCACAGACACCTTGGCCTGCTCCTTTTCCAGTGTCTGGACCACTCCGCCGGGAATGTTGAGCGCCGGCTCCAGGTCCTCCGGCTTCCCGATGACCTTGAACCGGTACGGCGGCGTGACGCGCTTGCCGTCGATCTGCACGCCGCCCCGGAGGTCCGAGAGGTACGTGCTCGCGACGACGCGAACGCCGTTGACCTGGATGGCCTCGGCCCCGGCCGCCCGCAGCTCCTGGATGGTGTCCAACAGCTTGTCCGCCTCCACCGAGTGGTGGGGGTCGTCGATGGTCAGGTTTATGCCGGGCCCTTGCGCCGCGACGGTCCCGGCCAACACACCCAGCTGCTGTTCCTTCTCCACGGTCTGCTTACGGGCCTCCTCAGCCTGGTCCGAGCTGTTCTCCAGCTCGGTCTTCTGCCCCTCCAGGCGCCGCTGCTCGTCCGTCAACCGCTGGGAGCGATTGTCCAGTTCATCCAGAATGCGCACCAAGTCCTCTTGGCGTGCACCTCGCAGCGCACTGCTGTCACTGGTGGAACGTACCTGAATCGCGAGGCCAAGGCCGAGAATGAACAGGAGCAACGCGACGATCAGTTGAGCCCGGGTCAATCTCGGCGGCCACAAACTGGCGCGCAGCCGCTGCCGACCGGTCGTCCGCGCTGCCGCGTCCTCCTCGTCCGGAGCCGTGTCCGTGTCGGCACCAACTGCCGCTTCGGCCCGGTTCTGTCCCGATTCCGGCTGCTGCTCCTTCGACGGCTCCGGCTCGGGTTCCCGGGTCGGCTCATCGGCCCATCCGGGCCGGCGGGGTCGCTCGGGCGGCATCGGCTGCCGTTCGGCGGCGCGCTCCGCAGAAGTGTCCTGCTCCGGGCCGGGCCGTGGTTCCGACCGCTCCTCCGGCGTGCGCTCCGGCTCTGGAGTCTCGTCCGCTGCCACCGGCCTCACGCCCGGAAGACGTGCCGACGGATCGCGGCAGCATTGGAGAAGATGCGGATGCCGAGCACCACCACGACGCCGGTGGAGAGTTGGGCGCCGACGCCCAACTTGTCCCCGAGGAAGACGATCAGGGCGGCGACCACGACGTTCGAGAGGAAGGAGACGACGAAGACCTTGTCGTCGAAGATTCCGTCCAGCATCGCCCGCAGACCACCGAACACGGCGTCCAGCGCGGCGACGACAGCGATCGGCAAGTAGGGCTCGACCACCGTCGGCACCACGGGTCGGACGACGATTCCGACCACGACTCCCACGATGAGGCCCAGTACGGCGATCACGATGTGCCCTTCCCTGTGTCGGCACCGTCCGCCTTCGCGGCACCGGCCTTCGGCTTTGCGGTACGTACGGTCAAACTCGGCGCGGGCGGCAGCGTGACCTCGCTCTCCACGGAAATCTTGGTGCGCACGCCGTAGTTCTCCTGCAACACGTGCAGGTACTGACCGTCAACGCTGTCCTGGAACGCGGTGCTCAACCGCTGCCCGTCCCCCACCGCCAGCACCGTGTACGGCGGCACCAGCGGCTTGTTGTCGACCAGTATGGCGTCTCCCGCGGCTCTGATCGCCGAGAGTGACGTGAGCCGCTGCCCATTGACGGAGATCGCCTCCGCACCGGACTGCCACAGGCCGTTGACGACGCGCTGCATGTCTCGGTCGCGCACCCGCCCGGTGTCGGAGAAGTCGCTGCTCTCCCGCGGCCCCCCGGTGCCGGCCTCGGACCCCTTGGCGTCGTCCACGACGAGTTTCACGCCCGGCCCGGTGACCTGCGTCGAACCGGCCAGCAGCGCCAGCAGTTCGGCCTTGCCGTCGCCGTGCTGCTTGAGCGCCTCGCGCTGCATCCGGTCCACCGTGTCCCGGGTCGAATCCACCCGCTGCTGCTGGGTGTCGGCCTCCCCGGTGCCCTTCTGGATGCGGTGGATCAGCTCCTCGCGCTCCTTGGCCAGCGTCGGCGCCGAGACCCGCGCCTGCGCCGCCCCCACGGTCACCACCAGCGCCGCCAGCACCAGACCGGCCGCCAGGCCCAACTTCGCCCGCAGCGTGCGCGGCAGCCCGCTGACACCCTCGGCCGACTTCCGCTCGGCGGCCTCGGCGTACCCGTCGTCGAGGCTGTGGTCCATCACGTTGGTCAGCAGCGACATGGACGCATCGGGTCGCCCGGCCGAGGGGTGGGGGTTGCTCCGATCGGGGCGCTGCTGCGACATGCCGCACATCGTCGCACGTCGGCGGCGTGGTCTCCCAATGGCCCCACCGGCGTGCCGATCGGGTGGCACGCCGGTGGGGAGGGATCAACGTCCGGCGCCGTCCACGACGGCCGCCCACTCGTCCAGCAGCTGTTGCGCGGAGGCGTCGTCGGGGCCCTCCGCCCAGAGGTGGGTGACCGCCTCGGCCGGGTCGGGCAGCACCAGCACCCAGCGCCCGTCGGTCTCCACGATCCGCACGCCGTCGGTGGTGTCCACGTCTCGGTCGCCGGCCGCCTCCACGACGTGCCGCATCACCAGGCCCTTGACCGCCCACGGCGTCGCCAGGTCACGCCGCTGGACATGCGCCCGCGGGATCCGCGCGTCGATCTGGCTGAGCGTGAGCTGGGTGCGGGCCACCAGACCGATCAGCCGGACGAACGCCGCGGCGCCGTCGAAGACGCTGCTGAACTCCGGAATGATGAAGCCGCCCATGCCGTCGCCGCCGAACACCGTGTCGTCCGACCGCCCCACCCGCGTGAGGTCGTCCGGCGATGTCGTCGTCCACTCGACCTGCGTGCCGTGGTACGCCGCCACTTGCTCGGCGATCCGGGTCGTGGTCACGGGCAGCGCCACCCGTCCGCTGCGTCGGTCGGCGGCGACCAGGTCCAGCATCACCAGCAGCGCGCGGTCGTCCTCGATGATGCGACCGCGCTCGTCCACCAACGACAGCCGCTCGCCAACCGGGTCGAAGCGCACGCCGAACGCCGCCCGGGCCGAGGCGACGATCTCCCCCAGCCGGACCAGACCGGCACGGCGGGCCTCGGCGGTCTCGGTGGGCCGGGACTCGTCGAGACCGGGGTTGATGGTCAACGAGTCGACGCCCAGCCGGCCCAGAAGGCTCGGCAGCACCAGTCCGGCGCTGCCGTTGGAGGCGTCGACCACGACCTTCAGACCGGACTCGGCAATGCCCGTGGTGTCCACCGCCCGCAGCATCGCTCCCGTGTAGGAGTCGAAGACGCTGGAGGGGAACTGGAGGTCGCCGATCTCCCCGGGGAAGGCCCGACGGTACTCCTGACGTGCGTAGACCCGGTCGAGCTTGCGCTGCCCCCCTTGCGAGAGGTCGGCCCCCCTCTCGTCGAAGAACATGATGTCGACGGAGTCGGGCACCCCCGGCGTGGTCCGCACCATGATGCCGCCGGCACTGCCCCGCGCGGTCTGCTGGCGGGCGACCGGCAGCGGTACGTTCTCCAGGTCGCGGACGTCGATGGCGCTCGCCTGCAACGCGGAGATCACGGCGCGTTTGAGGGCCCGTGCGCCACGGGAGTGGTCGCGGGCCGTGGTGACCGTGGAGCCCTTCTTCAACGTGGTGGCGTAAGCGCCGGCGAGCCGCACGGCGAGTTCGGGGGTGATCTCGACGTTGAGGATTCCCGTCACCCCGCGCGCCCCGAACAGGTGCGCCTGACCGCGGGACTCCCAAATGACCGACGTATTGACGAACGCACCGGCCTCGATGGTCTTGAAGGGATAGACCCGCACATTGCCCTGGACGATCGACTCCTCGCCGATGAGGCACTCGTCCCCGATGACCGCGCCGTCCTCGATCCGCGCCGCCCGCATGATGTCGGTGTTCTTGCCGATCACACAGCCGCGGAGATTGCTCTGCTGACCGACGTAGACGTTGTCGTGCACCACCGCCCGGTGGAGGAAGGCGCCGCTCTTCACGACGACGTTCGAGCCGACGACGGTGTGTTCGCGGATCTCCACGTCCGCCTCGACCTTGGCGTAGTCACCGATGTACAGGGGCCCTCGCAACACCGCGTCCGGGTGCACGTCCGCGCCTTCCGCAACCCACACACCGGGTGAGATTTCGAAGCCGTCGATGTCGACGTCGACCTTGCCCTCCAGCACATCGGCCTGGGCCTTGACATAACTCTCGTGCGTGCCGACGTCCTCCCAATAGCCCTCGGCGACATAGCCGTAGATCGGCTTGCCCTCCTTCATGAGCTGCGGGAAGACGTCCCCGGACCAGTCCACCGGAACATCGGGATCGACGTAGTCGAAGACCTCCGGCTCCATCACGTAGATACCGGTGTTGACGGTGTCCGAGAAGACCTGGCCCCAGGTGGGCTTTTCCAGGAAGCGTTCGACCTGACCGCCCTCGTCGACGATCGTGATGCCGAACTCCAGTGGGTTCGGAACCCGCGTGAGGCAGACGGTGACGAGGGCGCCCTTTTCCTTGTGGAAGCGGATGAGATCCGTGAGGTCGAAGTCGGTGAGGGCGTCACCGGAGATGACGAGGAAGGCGTCGTCCTTGAGGGCCTCTTCGGCGTTCTTCACGCTCCCGGCGGTGCCGAGTGGCTTTTCCTCATTGGCATAGGTGAGCTCCATTCCGAGCTCTTCCCCGTCGCCGAAATAGTTCCGGACGAGCGAGGCCAGGAATTGCACGGTCACGACGGTCTCGTTGAGACCATGCCTTTTCAGTAGCCGAAGTACATGCTCCATGATGGGCCTGTTGGCCACGGGGAGCAGCGGCTTGGGCATGCTGGACGTCATGGGGCGAAGGCGTGTTCCTTCGCCGCCGGCCATCACAACGGCCTTCATGTCGGAAGCGTCCTCCTCGAAGAGACGACGGTCTTGCCGACTTCACTTGTCAAGGGCGCCCGCTGGTTTCCCGAACGCGGGCGCCGGGCCTTGGCACGATCTGCCGATTCGGCCTGTTCAGTCGGCCGTGGCGTCCGCCCTGATGATCCTGCGGACCTGGACCACGTAGAGGATCCCTGCCCACCAGTACAGCGCCGTACCCCATCCGGCGAACGCCCATCCGAAAATAGCAGCGAGTGAGTGAAGCCAGCCACTTCCGTCACTGAGGAGCAGCAACGGGAACGCGTACATCAAGTTGAACGTAGCCGCTTTGCCCAGGAAGTTCACCTGGGGCGGACCATACCCGTGACGTCCGAGCAGCCCGACCGCGATCAGCAGCATCAGCTCACGGGCGAGCAGTGCCGCCGTCAGCCAGACCGGAAGAATCTCCCGCCAGGTCAGACCGACGAGGGTGGAGAGGATGTAGAGCCGGTCGGCGGCCGGGTCGAGGATCCGGCCCAGGCTGCTGACCTGGTTCCACCGCCGGGCGAGCTTGCCGTCGAGGTAGTCGCTGACGCCGCTGAGTGCGAGCACCAGCAGCGCCCAGCCATCGGCCCTCGGACCGCCGAATTCCGGCCAGAGGATCAGCCAGAGGAACACTGGCACGCCGACCAGGCGCGCCATGCTCAGAATATTCGGGATGGTGAGGACACGATCTGTCTGGATCCGCGTCTCCTGGACCTCCACGCGGAAGCCTCCTGTGCGAAAAATATGCCGATGATGCCCCCGACTTTACCTGGCCCGCGGGCCTCGCCGCGCCACGGGTCCCCGTTCGGGAACGCAAGAAAGCCCCGTCGGGAACCGGAGTTCCCAACGGGGCTTTCTCTTACATTTAGTTCGGCGGCGTCCTACTCTCCCACAGGGTCCCCCCTGCAGTACCATCGGCGCTGAAAGGCTTAGCTTCCGGGTTCGAAATGTAACCGGGCGTTTCCCTAACGCTATAACCACCGAAACACT
>NZ_JAJPWK010000018.1:0-176587 GCF_046549115.1 Streptomyces sp. x-19
CTTGAGAGGGTAAGGCTCCCAGTAGACGACTGGGTTGATAGGCCAGATATGGAAGCACTGTAAGGTGTGGAGTTGACTGGTACTAATAGGCCGAGGGCTTGTCCTCAGTTGCTCGCGTCCACTGTGTTGGTTCTGAAGCCACGAACAGACCAACGGTTGTTCTAAAGTTTCATAGTGTTTCGGTGGTTATAGCGTTAGGGAAACGCCCGGTTACATTTCGAACCCGGAAGCTAAGCCTTTCAGCGCCGATGGTACTGCAGGGGGGACCCTGTGGGAGAGTAGGACGCCGCCGAACTAAATTTGAAATATGCCCCGCACCGGCAAGGTGCGGGGCATATTTGTTTTTGGGCTTCGTTTCCAGGCCGGTGTATGGGCCTGGAAACGAAGCCTTTTTGCGTTGTGCGCCGGACGGCCTCCGTCGGACCGCCACTGCACGGGAGAGCGGTATCCAGGCGCTGGTGTAGCCGCTGGTGGGGGAGGGGGCACGGCTGGCCCTGTGTAGCGATCTGAATGAGCTGAGGGCTCCGCCCCCGTGGCTGAGGTTCCGTTCGGTCACTCGTCTTGAGGGCTGTGAGGCTTCGTATGGAGGGCGGGGGATGGGGCTCGGAGGCGCCCGGTCGCCGATCGGGAGCGACGTGCCAAGGGGGGTGATGGCGATGGGCGTCGGTGGAGATGAGATGTGGATGTACGTGGATGCCCGTGGGGTGGCCTGGCGGGCCGTGGGGGGGGGGGCTTTACAGGCGGCCGGTGGACTTGAGGGTGAGGTAGGCGTCGGCGAGGTCGGGGGCCAGGTGGGCCGGGGTGGAATCGATGACCGTGATGCCGTGGCGGCGGAGGCGGTCTGCGGTGTGGCGGCGGGCGGCGCGGGTCTGTTCCGCGGCGGCGGCTGCGTAGACGGCCTGGGGGGTGTGGCGGCCGGCGGCCAGTTCTTCGATGCGAGGGTCGGCGACCGCCGCGACGATCAGTTCGTTGCGTTGGGTGAGCGTGGGCAGGAGGGGCAGCAGTGCCTCCTCCATGGGGGCCGTGTCGAGGCCGGTGAAGAGCACGATGAGGGAGCGGCGCGTGGCGTGGCGGTGGATGGTCGCAGCCAGGCCGCGGGCGTCCGTTTCGACGAGTTCGGGTTCTAGGGGAGCCAGGGCGTCGGTGAGGGCCGGGAGGAGGTCGCGGGAGGTGCGGCCTTGTACGGAGGCGCGGATCCGGCGGTCGTAGGCCAGGAGGTCGACGCGGTCGCCGGCACGGGCGGCGAGGGCCGCGAGGAGCAGGGCGGCGTCCATGGAGGCGTCGAGGCGGGGGGTGTCGCCGACGCGGCCGGCCGAGGTGCGGCCGGTCTCCAGGACGAGGAGGATGCGTCGGTCGCGTTCGGGGCGCCAGGTACGGACGGCGACGGTTTGCTGGCGGGCGGTGGCGCGCCAGTCGATGGAGCGGGTGTCGTCGCCGGGGGTGTAGTCGCGGAGGCTGTCGAATTCGGTGCCTTCGCCGCGGGTGAGGATGCTGGTGCGGCCGTCGAGTTCGCGGAGCCGGGCGAGTTTGGCGGGGAGGTGCTTCCGGCTCGCGAAGGGCGGCAGGACGCGCAGGGTCCAGGGGATGTGGTGGTTGCCTTGGCGTGCGGCCAGGCCGAGGGGGCCGTAGGAGCGGACCGTGACGCGGACGGCGTGGTGGTCGCCGCGGCGGGTCGGGTGGAGCGTCGTGGTCAGGCGACGGCGTTCCCCGGCCGGGACGTTGAGGGTGTGGCGGGATGCCGGGATGTCGTCGCCGGGCTGGAAGGAGCTGGGGGGCCAGGCGTCGCGGACCTGGGCGCGGAGCGGGCGCCGGCTCGGGTTGGTGACGGTGAGGTGGATGTGGGCTTCACCTGTTAGTCGAACGCTTGTGTCACCGCTTCGGGTGAAAAGGAGCTTTCGCACTGGCGCGGCGAGTGCGACATCGCACAAGATTGCTAGCAGCAGCACGAGTTGAACGGTGAGGATCCCGAGCCAGCTGGGCAGCGCGAAGCCCACGACCAGGGCTCCGAGCGCGGAGATGAGGGCGGTGCGTCCGGTGAGGGCCACGGTCTTGCCTCAGCGGGGGACGGGGAGATGAGCGAGCACGGCGTTGATCACGGAGTCAGCAGTGACTCCTTCCATCTCGGCCTCGGGCCGAAGGTGTACGCGGTGCCGGAGGGTGGGGAGCGCCAGGGCCTTGACGTCGTCGGGCGTGACGTAGTCGCGACCGGTGAGCCAGGCCCAGGCACGTGAGGTCGAGAGCAGGGCGGTGGCTCCTCGGGGGGAGACGCCGAGGGAGAGCGAGGGGGATTCACGAGTGGCACGGCAGATATCGACGATGTAGCCGGTGACTTCGGGTGAGACGGCGGTCTCGGCAACCGCGGCCCGGGCGGCTTCGAGGTCGGCGGCGGAAGCGACGGGGCGGAGACCTGCGGCGTTGAGGTCGCGCGGGCTGAAGCCGGCCGCGTGCCGGTTGAGGATGTCGATCTCGTCCTGGCGGGCAGGCAGGGGCACCGTCAGCTTGAGCAGGAAGCGGTCGAGCTGCGCCTCGGGGAGGGGGTACGTGCCCTCGTACTCCGTGGGGTTCTGGGTGGCGGCGACCAGGAACGGCTCGGGGAGCGGACGGGGCGTGCCGTCGACGGTCACCTGGCGCTCTTCCATCGCTTCGAGCAGGGACGCCTGGGTCTTGGGCGGCGTGCGGTTGATCTCGTCAGCGAGCAGGAGGTTGGTGAAGACCGGGCCGGGCTGGAAGGAGAACTCGGCGTTGCGGGTGTCGTAGACCAGCGAACCGGTGACGTCACTGGGCATCAGATCGGGGGTGAACTGGACGCGCTTGGTGTCGAGTTCGAGGACCGTGGACAAGGCGCGCACGAGCAGGGTCTTGGCGACGCCGGGGACTCCTTCGAGGAGTACGTGACCGCGGCAGAGCAGCGCGACGACCAGACCGGTGACGGTGGGGTCCTGGCCTACCACGGCCTTGGCTATCTCGGTGCGTAGTTCCTCAAGGGAGGCTCGGGCGCTGTCAGCGGTCGGGGTGCTCACGGGGGGCATGCCTCTCTTGGGAAACGATCGAGTTTTCAAGCGCGTCGAGTTGGTCGGCGAGGTGCACCAGGGCCTTGTCGTCCGCCGGGGTCGGGCCGAAGAGCAGGGCTTGGAGGTCGCTCGTGGCCAGCAGGGAGGCTGCCACGTGGGTGCGGACGGCGGGGAGGAAGAGGTCCGGGTCGTGGGCGTGTGCGGAGGGCACGCCGAGGAGGGGGGCGAGCCGGGTGCGGGTCGCCGTGCGCAGGACGGCGGAGGCCCGGTCGCGGGCGTGGGCCTGTGCGTAGAGGCGGGCATGTCCCTCGGTGGTCTCGGCGGCCGGCACGGTGACCGGGAGCCGCTCGGGCACCAGGGGGCCGAGACGGCGGGCGCGCCAGAGGGCCGCGCAGCCGGCGGCGAGGGTGAGTTGGAGCAGGGCCCAGCGCCAGCCAGTGGGAAGGAGGGTGAAGAAGCCGGGCTGAGCGTCCGGGGCGGTGGCGGACGAATCGCTGACGGAGGGGAGGTACCAGACCAGATGCTTGTGCGCACCGAGGAGTTGGAGGGCCAGCGAGGCGTTGCCCTCGTCCGCGAGGCGGTAGTTGTAGAGGAAATCGGCGGAGCCCAGCAGGACGGTGTCGCGGTCCGGGTGGGCGGCCGGGATGCGCAGCAGGGTGGGGGCGCCGCCGGCTTCGTAGCAGCGGTCGGCGGTGGTGGCGGATGTGGTGTAACGAATGCCGCCCAGGAGGACGTCGCCCGCGCGGCGGGCGGCCGGCAGCGAACAGCCCGGCGAACGGGCGGCGTTGCTGATCTGGGGATCGGCCTGGACGCCAGGTGCGAGGAGCTCCAGCGAAGCGGTGCCGGGTGCGAGCAGGACGGTGCGACCTGGGGTACGGGCCGTCGCGGTGCGGAGGTCGGTCAGCTGATCGGGGGTCAGCACGTCAGGGGTGGTGACGAGGAGCGTGGTCTGCGGGCCGGCTGCGGCGGCCGCCTCGTCGGCGGTGGTCACGACCCGGGTGGTGACGCCGTGGGCGGCGAGGAGTTGGGCGAGGGCCCGGCTGCCGGCGCGGTCCGCGGAACGCGGGTCGAGCTGTCCGTGCTGCTCGCCGGACTGCAGGGCGGCGAGGGTCAGCCCGCCGATGACGAGCAGCAGCAGTGCCAGCAGGACGGCTCGGGAGCGGGCCCAGAGGCGGCGTGCGGTGTGGCCGGGCACGGTGGTGTCGGTGGTGGCCGTCGTCATCCGGGGCTCCCGGTCGGGGTGGCGGCCAGGTGGGGCTTGGCGCGTTGCAGCTCGGTGTCGAGAGTGCTCAGGAGGGCGTACGCCCGATCCGTTCCGGGGCGGCCGCCGTATGCGACGTCGTCGAAGGTGCGGGCGGCCGTGCGGAGTTGTCCGGCGTGTGCGGGCAGGACCAGGCCGGCTTCGGCGGCGGCCTCGTCGGCGGTCCGGCCGGGGCCCGGGGTGAGCAGGGCGCGTTCTTCGAGGCCGAGGACGATGGCGCGCATGCGGTCCTGGATCGCTTCGTTCCAGCGGCCTTGGGCCGCGTGCTGTTCGGCGGCAGTGCGGTGTTCGGCGGCGGTCCGGGGCACGTCGGAGAAGAGGGCGCCCCGGGTGGTCGGGGTGCGGCGCACCGCACCCAGTCGCAGCCGGAGGGCGAGGATCACCAGCAGCACGAACACGGCGATGGCGATGAGCCCGGCCCAGCCGCCCGGAGTGGCGCCGGAGGCCGCATGGAAGAGTTCCCCGATGCGGTCCCAGAGCCAATCCAGGGCGCGCTGGATCAGGTTCGGGTCGTGCTGGTGGTACCGGGGATCGGACAGTTCGCGCTCCGCTGCCTCGTGGGCAGGGACACGTGGGATCCGGACCGGTATGTCGTCGTCGGAACGCGCGGTGAGCCGTGCGAGCGCGGCGATCTTCCCCCCTGTGGTCACCGCATCAGCTTCCCGGTGCGGTGTCGCTCGGGCGCGGCCCGGGGACGCCGGGCGCGGCACCCGTGGGTGCGTCGGGAGTGTCCGGGGCCTCGGCGGCGGCAGGCTCGGACTGCTCCGGTCCCGCGTCCGCCGTCGCGGTTTCCTGGGACTTCGTCAGCTGAATCCCCGTTGCCTGAGGGCCTGTCGCCTGAGGGCCCGTGGCCTGGGAGACCGTCGGCTCTGCAGGCTCTGCAGGCTCGGCGGGAGACGTGCCGGACGGGGCGTCAGCGGTGTTCTCGGCGCCGGCGGTTGCCTCGGGGGCGGTCCTCGGGGCCGGGGTGGTGGTGCCGGCGGCCGGGTGCGTGGCGGGAGCTTCGGGGGCGTAGCCGGGGAGACCGGCGGCGCGGGCGAGTTCGAGGTCGAGGGCCTCGCGGCGGATGCGCTGGTCGACGTAGAGCAGCGCGGTGACCCCGGCGCTGATCGGGAAGGTGATCGCGGAGCTGATGACCGAGCCGATGCCCAGCACGATGAGGAACGGCCAGCCGGTCGAGGCGTTGGCGCCGCTCGCCCAGTCCACGAGGTTCTCGCCGCCTATCAGGAAGGCGATGAAGGTGGCCGGGATCTGGATGATGAATTGGACGATGACGATCAGCAGGTAGGCGAGGAGCTGAATGCCCAGCACCCGCCACCAGGCACCGCGGACGAGCTTGGCGGAGCGCCGCATGGAGGCCATGACGCCCTGCTTCTCCAGCATCAGAGCGGGGGAGGCGAGGCTGAAGCGGACCCACAGCCAGATGCTCACGACGCCGCCGGCGAACAGGCCGAGCAGGACGAGGAGGAGACCGAGGTCGACCGGGCCCGTGCCGGTGACGATGAAGCCCGGGGTCATGGCGACCGCGAAGATGGCGAAGAGCATCAGGGGCAACAGCAGCAGCAGACCGAGCAGGCGGGGGAGCTGGCCGCGGGCACCCCTCCATGCCTCCCCGGCGGTCACCGAGCGGCCCAGGACGGCGCGGCTGACGACCATGGTCAGCATGCCGGTGGCGATGATCGTGGCGAGCAGCCCGATGATCGTGGTGATGGTGGTGCCGGCGAGGGAGGTCGCCGCATCGTTCATGATCTCCCGCAGCGGGGGCGCGGCGCCGTCTTCGGGGGTCAGCTGGCGGGTGGAGTTGGGGAGCCACAGGCCGGAGACGAGCGTGACCGTGGTCTGCGAGACGAGCGCGACGATCAGCGAGACGCCGAGCACGGTGCGCCAGTGGGTGCGCATGGTGGCGATGGCGCCGTCGAGGAGCTCGCCGACACCGAGCGGACGCAGCGGGATGACCCCCGGCTTGGCGGCCTGCGGCACGCCGCCCCAGCCACCGCCCCAACCAGAACCGCCGCCCCAGGCGCCCTGGTTGCCGGGGCCCGGAGGAGCGGTCCAACCACCCGGTGCCGCGCCGGACGAGGCGCGGGTGCGGTCCCCGGCGCCCTCCTGGGCGTTGTGGCCGCCCGGCCCGCTCTGGCCGGGGACGCCGGCCGGGGCCGTCCACTGGCCCGGCGGCGGCTGGTCGCTGGACCAGTTCGGCGGGGTCGGCTGCTGGGACGCGTCGGGACGGTCCTGCGGAGCGGGCGATGCGGTGGGTTGCTCCGAGGTGCCGCGGCCCGGCTCGTCGGAGGGGGCGGATCCGGGCGAAGCCCAGCCCGGAGAGTTGTTCATCGTCGCTCCTTCTTGCTGCCCGTCCGCCGAGGCGGTCGGGGTCCGGGGTCCGCGGTGCCGTTCATCGTGTCATGGCCGGTGGCGCTCTGTACCGGGGCCCTGAGAGGAAGGGGACCTTCTGTTCGGTGGGGGATGGGCGGCAGACTGAGGGAATGGCTGATCGGCACGAGGTATCGGAGGCGGGCGCCACGTCGCCCGCGGTCCCGTCGTTGCGCTGGGGGGAGTTGCCCGAGGGCCCGGTGGTGGTCCTGCTCGACCAGACCCGGCTCCCGGCAGAGGAGGTCGAGCTGGTCTGCACGGACGTTCCGGCGTTGGTGCAGGCGATCCAGACGCTGGCGGTGCGAGGGGCGCCGCTGTTGGGCATCGCGGGCGCGTACGGCATCGCGCTGGCCGCTGCGCGGGGATTCGACGTCGAGGAGGCGGCGGCCGTCCTGGCGGGCGCCCGGCCGACCGCGGTCAACCTCGGCTACGGCGTCCGGCGCGCGGCTGAGGCGTACCGCGGCGCGGTGGCCGGTGGCGCCGGTCCGCAGGAGGCGGCGGCCGCCGCCCTGGCCGAGGCGCGGGCCGTCGACGCGGAGGACATCGAGGCCAGCGCGCGCATGGCGGAGCGCGGTCTGGAACTGCTGGGCGAGCTGCTGCCGGGCGGCGGGCACCGCATCCTCACGCACTGCAACACCGGTGCTCTGGTCTCCGGAGGCGAGGGCACCGCCCTGGCCGTGGCGCTGGCGGCGCACCGGGCCGGCGAGCTGCGGCGGCTGTGGGTGGACGAGACCCGGCCCCTGTTGCAGGGGGCACGGCTGACCGCGTACGAGGCAGCGCGGGCCGGGATGGCGTACACGGTGCTGGCGGATGGCGCCGCGGGTTCGCTGTTCGCGGCCGGTGAGGTGGACGCGGTGCTCATCGGGGCGGACCGGATCGCGGCGGACGGCGCGGTCGCCAACAAGATCGGCAGCTATCCGTTGGCGGTGCTCGCCCGCTACCACCACGTTCCGTTCGTGGTCGTCGCGCCGACCAGCACGGTGGACCTGGCGACGGCGGACGGCGCCGCCATAGAGGTGGAGCAGCGGCCGGGCCGCGAAGTGACGGAGTTCTCGTTGCCGCATCGGCAGGGCGCGGGTGCGGCGCCCGGGACCGGGGTCGCGGTGGCGCCGCTCGGCTCGCTGGCCTACAACCCGGCCTTCGACGTCACGCCCGCCGAGCTGGTGACGGCGATCGTGACGGAGGCCGGAGTGGTGTCGCCGGTGACCCGCGAGCGGTTGGCGGACGTGTGTTCCGTCTCACGATGGAGAAAGTCACGATCAGGTAATGGGATGATGGCCGAATGAAGGGACGCGTCTTGGTCGTCGACGACGACACCGCACTGGCAGAGATGCTCGGCATCGTGCTGCGCGGCGAGGGCTTTGAACCGTCGTTCGTGTCGGACGGCGACAAGGCGCTCGCTGCGTTCCGCGAGACCAAGCCCGATCTTGTGCTGCTCGACCTGATGCTGCCCGGACGGGACGGCATCGAGGTGTGCAGGCTGATCCGGGCCGAGTCGGGCGTGCCGATCGTCATGCTGACCGCGAAGAGCGACACGGTGGATGTGGTCGTCGGCCTCGAATCGGGTGCGGACGACTACGTCGTCAAGCCGTTCAAGCCCAAGGAACTGGTCGCCCGGATCCGGGCGCGGCTGCGGCGCTCGGAGGAGCCGGCGCCCGAGCAGCTGGCCATCGGTGACCTGGTCATCGACGTGGCCGGGCACTCCGTGAAGCGGGACGGGCAGTCGATCGCGCTGACCCCGCTGGAGTTCGACCTGCTGGTGGCGCTGGCCCGCAAGCCGTGGCAGGTGTTCACCCGCGAGGTGCTGCTGGAGCAGGTCTGGGGCTACCGGCACGCCGCGGACACCCGGCTCGTCAACGTCCACGTGCAGCGGCTGCGTTCCAAGGTCGAGCGGGACCCGGAGCGCCCGGAGATCGTGGTGACCGTGCGCGGTGTCGGCTACAAGGCCGGACCCAGCTGAGATGACCCGGGACGGTTCGACCCCGGAGGGACAGCGGGGGCGCACCGTCGACCCGGTGGGCAAAATGTCCTTTTCGGATCGCGTGGCGGCGCGCCTGCTGCGCGGCGGACAACTCCTGCCCGACGGCGCGGTGAGCGGCCCCGTCCACCCCCTGCTGCGACTCTTCAGCCGGTGGGTGCGACGGCCGCTGCTGCCCGCGCTGCGACTGTGGCGCCGCAACATCCAGCTGCGCGTGGTCGCCACCACCCTGCTGATGTCGCTGGCGGTGGTGCTGCTGCTCGGCGTCGTCGTCGTCGGGCAGGTCCGCAACGGACTGCTCACCGCCAAGGCCCAGGCCGCCCAGAGCCAGGCCGTCGGAGGCTTCGAGGTCGCCCGGAAACTCGCCGACGGCGGCGACGACAACCGCACCGACGACAACAGCCGCACCGCCAGTCGCGGTTCCCAGGACTCCGCGACCTGGTTGACCAGCCTGGTCGAGCAGCTCGCCAGTGGCGGCCAGGGCGTCTTCTCGGTCGTCGCGCTCAGCTCCGACACCGACGAGCCGTTCGGCGACTCCACCCCCGGCACCCGCGGCCCCCGCGCCTCCGGGGACGTCGACCCCGAACGCAGCGTCCCGTCCGAGCTGCGCCGGAAGCTGGACAGCAAGTCCGGCACGTTCCGCCAGTACACCCAGATCAAACGCACCGGGTCCAACGACGGCGTGCCCGCGCTGATCATCGGCAAGCGCCTCAACGACGTCAACGGCAACCAGTACCAGCTGTACTACCTCTTCCCGTTCAGTCAGGAAGCGGAGTCCCTCAAGCTCGTCACCGGGACGCTGGCGACCGCCGGGGTGTTCGTTGTGATCCTGCTCGGCGCCATCGCCTGGCTGGTGGTGCGGCAGGTTGTCACGCCCGTGCGGATGGCCGCAGGGATCTCCGAGCGGCTGGCCGCCGGCCTCCTCCAGGAGCGGATGAAGGTCACCGGCGAGGACGACTTCGCCCGGCTCGGCGAGTCCTTCAACAAGATGGCCCAGAACCTCCAACTCAAGATCCAACAGTTGGAGGACCTGTCCCGGATGCAGCGCCGGTTCGTCTCCGACGTCTCGCACGAACTGCGCACCCCGCTCACCACCGTGCGGATGGCCGCCGACGTCATCCACGAGGTGCGGGACGAATTCGACCCGGTCACCGCACGCTCCGCGGAACTGCTGCGCGGCCAACTCGACCGCTTCGAGTCGCTGCTCGCCGAACTCCTGGAGATCAGCCGGTTCGACGCCGGCGCGGCGGCCCTGGAAGCCGAACCAGTCGATCTGCGCGACGTCGTCCACCGCGTCATCGAGGGCGCCGAACCGCTCGCCGAACGCAAGGGCAGCCGGCTCGTGGTGCGCGGCGGCGACCACCCCGTCATGGCCGAGGCCGACCCCCGCCGGGTGGAGCGCATCCTGCGCAACCTCGTCGTCAACGCCGTCGAGCACGGCGAGGGCCGCGACGTCGTGATCCGGCTCGCGTCCGCCGGCGGCCGCAGCGACGGCGCGGTCGGCGTCGCGGTCCGCGACTACGGCGTCGGCCTCAAACCCGGTGAGGCGACCCGGGTCTTCAACCGCTTCTGGCGCGCGGACCCGGCGCGGGCCCGCACGACCGGCGGCACCGGCCTCGGCCTGTCCATCGCCATCGAGGACGCCCGGCTGCACGGCGGCTGGCTGCAGGCGTGGGGCGAGCCCGGCGGCGGCTCCCAGTTCCGGCTCACGCTGCCCCGTACGGCCGGCGAGACGCTGCGCGGCTCCCCGATCCCCCTGGAACCCGAGGACTCCCGGCGCAACCGCGGCCTGGACGCCGACGGCCGCCCCCGCGCCGCCGCTGGCCGCCCGACGTCCACCGTCCCGGCGCAGCCCCGGCCCGGCGCCGCCAAGGCCCCGGCCCGGCCCACGACACCCCCCGGTGCCAGCTCGCGCGCAGTGCCCCAACAGGCCACCGTCGACCGGCCCGAGGAAACGGGCGACGACGCCGGCCACCACGCCGGGCCACCGGTCCACGCCCCACCGGGCACGACCCCGACCACCGACCCGGACGGGCCCGACGGCCCGACCACCGACGACACGGACCACAGGACCGAACGCGACGCGGAGCGGGAAGGCGGACGGCGTGGGCGCTGAACACGAAGACGAGCGCACGGCGCGCAGCCCGCGGCTGCGCCGACTCGCGCCCAAGGGCGGCCCGGTCGCCCGCACCGGACGCCATGCCGTCCTCCTGGGCTGCGCCGGGGCGCTGTTGGCCGGCTGCGCTTCCATGCCCGACGGCGGCGACGTCACGGCGGTCGACCCCTCCCCGCGCGCCGACGGCGACTCGCAGGTGCGGGTCTACGGCGTGCCGCCGCAGGACGGCGCCCAACCCACCAACATCGTGCGCAGCTTCCTCGACGCGACCACCAGCGACGAGGCGGACTTCCGCACGGCCCGGATGTACCTCGCCAAGTCGGCGCGGCAGACCTGGCGCCCGTTCCTGGTCACCAACGTCCTCCAGGAGCGGCCGAAGTCCGAGCCGCAGGCCCAGCCCAACCGCGAGGACGCCGACGGCTACACCGTCGCCCTCGCCGGCAGCCAGGTGGCGATGGTCGACGCCAACCACGCCTACACCCCCGAGGAGAAGCCGTACCGCGCGACGATCCACCTCATCAAGGAGGGGGACCAGTGGCGCATCGACCGGCTGCCCGACGGGCTGGTGCTGGGCCAGTCCGACTTCCAGCGCATCTACCGCTCCGTCAACAAGTACTACTTCGCGTCCTACAAGTCCGAGTCGGACGACCCCAAGGCCGGTAAGAACGTACTCGTCGCCGACCCGGTCTACCTGCGGCAGCGGATAAAACCGATCACCTCCAGCGTGGAGGCCCTGCTGACCGGGCCCACCGACTGGCTGGACCGGGTGACGACGTCGGCGTTCCCGCCCGGCACCCGGCTCGCCGCCCGCGACCTGACGCTGGACGACTCCAACGCCCTGCAGGTCAAGCTCAGCAAGCAGGCGGTCAACACCGACACCGCCCAGTGCAAGCGGATGGCCGCACAACTCTTCTTCACCGTCCAGGACATGACGCGCGCCTCGAAGATCAGCGAGGTCGAACTCCAGGACCCGAGCGGCAACTCGCTGTGCGCGCTGACCCAGGACCAGGCCGAACGGGACTTCGCCGCCCCGGGCCACACCGGCAACGCCGGCAAGGAGTACTTCATCGACGCCGAGCACCGCGTCGTCGCGATGTCGGACGCGGCCGGCGAACCGGCCCCGGTCCGCGGGCCGTTCGGCACCGGCAAGACCCCGCTGCGCTCCGTCGCCATCTCGCGCGGGGAGACCACCGCGGCGGGAGTGTCGGCCGACGGCCGCTACCTGTACGTGTCCGGCCTGGAGGACGGCGTCGAACGCAGCGGACCACTGCTGACCAGCGTCAGTACGGCCAAGAGCGCCAACGAGGGCCTGACCGCGCCGAGTTGGGACGGGCTGGGCGACCTGTGGATCGCCGACCGGGACGCGCACCACTCCCGGCTGCTGCGGATGCGTGAGGGCAAGGGCGACCCCGAGGAGGTCGCGGTGCCCGGCCTCGGCCAGCGGCGGATCAAGGCGATCAAGGTGGCCGCGGACGGCATCCGGATCGCGATCCTGGTGGAGGACAAGGGGCGTACGACGCTCCAGCTCGGCCGGGTCGAGCGGGACGGCACGTCCGTGCACCCGACGCTTTCGGTCCAGGAACTCCGTCCCATCGCGCCCCAGTTGGAGGACGTGGTGGCGGCGTCGTGGGCGGGCGGCAGCCGGCTGGTCGTCGTCGGTCGGGAGGCCGGCGGGGTGCAGCAGATGCAGTTCATGGAGACCGACGGCTCGGCGTCCGACGCGCAGACGCTGCCCGGCGTCAACGGGGTCAAGGCGGTCGCGGCCTCGGAGGACGAAACCCGCCCGCTGATCGCGGATGCCACGGAGGGCATAGTCCGGCTGCCTCCGGACTCCAACTGGAAGACGGTGGCCAAGGACGGGACGGCGCCGGTCTATCCGGGCTGAACGCGGGCGAGCGGCGCCGACCGGCCCGGGAAGGGCGGCCGGCGCCGGCTCGTGCGCGTCTGCCCAGCGGGGCGCCAGGGGCGTGCGTCGCGCGGCCGGCCGGGGCGCTCGTAGGGAAGCGGGGCGGACGCGCGCCGGTGGGGCGGGGCGCGGGTAGGGCGCTGCGGTCTCTTGCGCCCCCTTCGCCGGCGTGCCCGCCGCTCGCGTGCGCATCCGCGGCCTTCTCCGACCCCGCACGGGTATCGGCTCGGAATGCTGTCCGCGCGCCCGGCACCCACCGCCGCCCGCGCGGCGACCATGACGCGGATGACCATCGACGTCGACGCGCTGACCACCCGCGCCGGCAGTTATCCACAGGGGTGGTCGCCGGCCCCGCGTCGCGCGACAGTGGAGTCATGCGGGGGGTGTGGCGAGAGCTGGCGGACCTGGTGCTGCCGGTCGACTGTGCGGGGTGTGGCCAGCCGCGTACGGAGCTGTGTGCGGCGTGCCAGCGGGCGTTGTGGCGGGGCGGACGCGGCGCGGCACGGGTGCGGCCGCGGCCGGTGCCGCCGGGGCTGCCGCGGGTGTGGGCCGGTGCGCCGTACGCCGACGAGGTGCGCGCGGTGCTGCTGGCGCACAAGGAGCGGGGCGCCCTGCGGCTGGCCGCACCGCTGGGGGCGGTGCTGGCGGGGGTGGTGCGGGGGGTGGGGGGAGGGGGCGGCCCCCTCCTCCTGGTGCCGGTGCCCTCCGCGCGGTGGGCGGTTGCCGGGCGTGGTCACGATCCGGTGCGCAGGATCGCGTTGGCTGCTTCGGCCGAGTTGCGGCGGAGGGGTGTGGCAGTGCGGGTGCTGGCGGGGTTGCGGCAGCGGCGTGCGGTGGTCGATCAAGCGGGGTTGGACGCCGGGCAGCGGCTGGTGAACGTCGCCGGGGCCCTGGAGGTGCCGGGCGCGGTCGGCGGGCTGCTGGCGGGGGCGTCAGTGCTGTTGGTGGACGATCTGGTGACGACGGGGGCCACGCTCGCCGAGGCGGCGCGGGCGGTGCGGGTCGCCGGGGGACGGGTGACGGGGGCCGCGGTGGTGGCCGCACCCGGCAGTTCTTTCTCTTTCAACAGCTCCTGAGGCGTTCAACGAGAGGTGAAGGGGGCGGAGTCCGGCCAAAGGAGCGGCGGTGTCCGGCCATGCGACGGGAGGTCGGGCCGCTGGGGCTGACGGCGCCTTTTCGGATGGGGTGGGCCCTTCGGCCCGCGCGGCAGGCGTGGCTCCGGCCCGTTCGCCGCCCTGCCGCGGCGGCCGACGCACGGTGGACCGACGGTCCCGAGCCGGCCGGCCGTGCGTCACCTTCGACCGGTTCGCGGTCACGCTCCGGCGGGTTGGTAGCCCTGTGTGATGCCCGCCGGGCGGGGGACGGGGGCGTCGGGCCGTTGACGGGCGGGGGTGGGGCCTTGGGGGACCGGCGGAGTGCTCGTGCGGACGGCTGGTGAGGGGGAACCGGCCGGGTCGGCCGGTCGTTGCTGGTAGTAAGCGCCGAATTTCACTCAAACGGAGCTGGGCGTGCTGAGGGGGTGCCGACACCCGTCCAGTAGAGCTATGTTCGGTTGTGAGGACTTGGCGGACGCTTTGCCTCCGATGTCGTGTTGCATGCTTTTCAGGGTTTTTCGGCGATTCTGAAAACGTGGGAATGGAGATCTCACCTCTGGGGGAGGAGGAGGTGAACGTCGCCAGTCCGAGGCTCCGGCACCCACCGGGGCCTGGTGCAAGAAGGAGCTGCTCCGCTTGTTGAGCGGGGCGATCCGGGAACGGAGTTCTGCGTGGACATCGTCGTCAAGGGCCGCAAGACCGAGGTGCCCGAGCGGTTCCGCAAGCACGTGGCCGAGAAGCTGAAGCTGGACAAGGTCCAGAAGCTCGACGGCAAGGTGATCAGCCTGGACGTCGAGGTGTCCAAGGAGCCCAACCCGCGGCAGGCCGACCGTTCCGACCGAGTGGAGATCACCCTCCGCTCCCGTGGCCCGGTGGTCCGGGCCGAGGCGGCCGCAGCCGACCCGTACGCAGCGCTGGACCTGGCAACGGCCAAGTTGGAGGCGCGCCTGCGGAAGGAGCACGACAAGCGCCACTCGCGCCGTGGCAACGGGCGCATCCCCGCGAGTGAGGTCGCGGTCACCGTCCCCGACGCGGCACGGCTGAACGGCCACGGCCTGACGGCCGCGGAGGAGGCCGCGCAGCAGGACAAGGTGCCGACCACCCGGATGGGATCGCTGGAGATCCAGGGCGAAGGGCCCGTGGTCGTCCGCGAGAAGACCCACTCGGCGGCGCCGATGACGCTCGACCAGGCGCTCTACGAGATGGAGTTGGTCGGACACGACTTCTATCTCTTCGTCGACGCCGAGACCAAGCAGCCGAGTGTCGTCTACCGGCGGCACGCTTACGACTACGGCGTCATCCACTTGAATTCCGACGCGTTCGGAGAGGAATCGCCCGGCGGCGCAGGCGGCGCGCTGGGCGGCTGACCCCCACCCGTTCGGTGCCCCCGGCGTACGCCCGGGGGCACCATCGTGCCTGCGGAGGGCTGGAGTTGAAGCCGTATAGTGTTTGTGCCAGCCGGGGAGTATGTGGACGCGAAACGGCGACATGCCGGGGAGACGGTCGTATGGCATTGATCGGGCCGGCCGAAAAGGGCTGTAGTCAACCAGCCTTATATCCAAACTCTGGCCCTTCGGCCGAGTAGTTGACGGGGAGGAATCAATGGGGGACAGTTTCGGGCCCGCACGGGGTGGCGCGGACGGCGACGTCTGCGGTGTGGGGGCCGATGACGGGGACGGTGCCGCGCGCGTGCCGCGCAAGGAGCCGATCCGGGTCCTCGTCGTGGACGACCATGCGCTCTTCCGTCGCGGTCTGGAGATCGTGCTGGCGCAGGAGGAGGACATCCAGGTCGTCGGCGAGGCCGGAGACGGCGCGGAGGCGGTCGACAAGGCCGCGGACCTGCTGCCCGACATCGTGCTGATGGACGTCCGGATGCCCCGCCGCGGCGGGATCGAGGCGTGCACCTCCCTCAAGGAGGTGGCCCCCAGCGCGAAGATCATCATGCTCACGATCAGCGACGAGGAGGCCGACCTCTACGACGCGATCAAGGCCGGCGCCACCGGCTACCTCCTCAAGGAGATCTCCACCGACGAGGTGGCCACCGCGATCCGGGCCGTCGCGGACGGGCAGTCGCAGATCAGCCCGTCGATGGCGTCCAAGCTCCTGACGGAGTTCAAGTCCATGATCCAGCGCACCGACGAGCGTCGTCTGGTGCCGGCGCCCCGGCTCACCGACCGTGAGCTGGAGGTCCTCAAACTCGTTGCCACGGGCATGAACAACCGCGATATCGCCAAGGAGTTGTTCATCTCCGAGAACACCGTGAAGAACCACGTGCGCAACATCCTGGAGAAGCTCCAACTGCATTCCCGGATGGAAGCCGTGGTGTATGCGATGCGGGAGAAGATTCTCGAAATCCGGTGAAGCCGGGGCCGGGTGCCCCCGGAGCGGTGCCGGATTGCCGTGGGATTGCCGGTGGCCGCCGCCGGGCCGGGGCCGGACCCGGACTGGGCCGGGGCCGGTGGCGGGTCAGGCCGTCGGGTCCTCCGCGAGGCGTTCGCCGTCGGCGCGGGTGAGTTCGGCGCGGAGGGCGGCGGCCAGCTGCGGGTCGTCGCAGCGCTCGACGCGGACGGTGTCGCAGCCCACCCAGGCCGCGGCCTCGTGCAGGGCCCGGGACATGGGCCCGACGGCCTTGGGGCCCTGGAGCGAGAGTTGGCGGGCGACGAGGGTGCGGCCCTCGCGGGCCGGGTCGACGCGGCCGACCAGCTTGCCGCCGGCGAGCAGGGGCATCGCGAAGTAGCCGTGTATCCGCTGGGGTTTGGGGACGTACGCCTCCAAGCGGTGGGTGAAGCCGAAGATCCGCTCGGTGCGCGGGCGGTCCCAGATGAGGGAGTCGAAGGGGGAGAGCAGGGTCGTGCGGTGCCGGCCGCGGGACGGGGCGGCGAGCGCCGCCGGGTCCGCCCAGGCAGGCTTGGCCCAGCCCTCGACCGTCACCGGCACCAGTCCGGTGTCCTCGATGACGGCGTCCACCTGCTCGCCCTTGAGGCGGTGGTAGTCGGCGAGGTCCGCGCGGGTGGCCACGCCCATCGCGGCGCCGGCCTGGGCGACGAGGCGCCGTGTGCACGCGGTGTCGTCGAGGTCGTCGTGGAGCAGCGGCTCGGGGACGGCGCGCTCTGCGAGGTCGTAGATCCGCTTCCAGCCGCGGCGTTCGGTGCAGACCACGTCGCCGGTGTCCAGCAGCCACTCCACGGCGATCTTGGTCTCGGACCAGTCCCACCACTCGCCGCCGTTGCGACCGCCGCCCAGTTGGGAGGTGGTGAGCGGGCCGTCGGCCCGGAGGCGGTCCAGGACGGCGGCGCAGGAGCGCGCGGAGTCCTTCATGACGTGCCAGCGGTGGCCCTTGGCGCGCCGGGCGCGGCGGCGGAAGGCGAAGAGCGGCCACTCCTCAATGGGCAGGATGCAGGCGGCGTGCGACCAGTACTCGAAGCTGTGCGGTCGGGCCGGGGAGTCGCCCTCGGGGGTCGCCGACCAGTAGGCGCTCTCGACGGCCGTGCGGCCGACCGCGCCGAGGCGGGCGTAGGGGACGAGCTCGTGGGAGCGGGCCAGCACGGAGATCGTGTCGAGCTGGACGGCGCCGAGGTGGCGCAGCATGCCGCGGACGCCGGCCCGGCGGTCCGGTGCCCCGAGCAGGCCCTGCGCCCGCAGCGCCAGTCGCCGGGCGTCGTCGGCGGACAGGTCGGTCACGGGGCGTGGTGCGGGCTGGCGCTGCGTCACTCCGGTCATGGCGCACAGCGTAGGGGCGGCCACTGACAACGCTCCCGCGGTCGGGCGTTCCCGCAGGCCGGGCGGTTCCGGGGGTCAGCGCGGGTGCGGGAGGTACGGCGTGGGGTCCGGCAGCGGCAGGGCGGTCGAGCCGGCGGGAGCGGGTTCGCGGGGCAGGTCGGACGGCAGGAGGGAGCCGATCCACACGTCCCGGCGGGTGCCCTCGTGCACCAGCTTGGCGCGCAGGGTGCCCTCCCGTTGGAAGCCGACCTTGCGGGCGACGGCCCAGGAGCCTTCGTTGCCGGCCTCGGCGAGCCATTCCAGGCGTTCCACGCCCAGCTCGCGGAAGGCCCAGCGGGCCACGGCGTCGGCCGCTTCCGTGGTGTAGCCGTTGCCGCGCTGCGCCTTGGCGGTCCAGTAGCCGAGTTCCGCCTGCCGCTCCGTGGTGCGCAGCCGGTCGAGGCGGAGCAGGGCCATGGAGCCGATCAGGGTCCCGTCGGTGCGGGCGACCACGGCGAAGGTGTAGCCGGTGTCGTCGCGCCAGCCGTCGGGGGCGAGTGCGCCGACGAACCGTTCCGCGTCGGCCGGGCCGTAGGGCGAGGGGACCGCGGTCCAGCGGGGGATGTCGGGGTCCTGACAGGCGGCGAGCACCGCGGGCATGTCGGAGGGCTCGAAGGGGCGCAGCAGGAGGCGGTCGGTGGTGAGCGTGACGGGCATCATGGGGCGAGTCTGCTGCGCCGGGCGGGACGCCGCGAGCCGTTTTCGTCGTGTTTCCGCCCCGTCGCGGCGGAGGGGAAGCGGGTGCCTTTCGGGGCCGAGTGCGGCCGGGATCACCGTCGTTCGGCGGAAACTTGCCCGGCACCTTCTCGCGGGCTCGTGCGTTGACGTGGCAAGGGGTCGGCGGGCTCGGCTGCGGCGGACCTCCCGGCCGGACAGCGTCCTCCTTTACGATGGCCGTTGCGGCGGGGCCTGCCCCCTGGAAACATGCCGCGCCCGCGCACTCGACCGTGCAGGCCCGACCGGCAAGGAGACCAGCCCAAGTGTCCGTCTTGACGAAGATCATGCGTGCAGGCGAAGGAAAGATCCTGCGCAAGCTGCACCGCATCGCGGGCCAGGTGAACTCCATCGAGGAGGACTTCGCGGCCCTCTCCGACGCCGAGCTGAGGGCGCTCACCGACGAGTACAAGCAGCGCTACGCCGACGGCGAGAGCCTCGACGACCTGCTGCCCGAGGCGTTCGCGACGGTCCGCGAGGCCGCCAAGCGGGTGCTTGGCCAGCGGCACTACGACGTGCAGCTGATGGGTGGCGCGGCCCTGCACCTCGGTTTCGTCGCGGAGATGAAGACCGGTGAGGGCAAGACCCTGGTGGGTACCCTCCCGGCGTATCTGAACGCGCTGTCCGGCAAGGGCGTCCACCTGATCACGGTCAACGACTACCTCGCCGAGCGTGACTCGGAAATGATGGGTCGGGTCCACAAGTTCCTGGGCCTGAGCGTGGGCTGCATCCTGGCCGACATGACGCCGGCGCAGCGCCGCGAGCAGTACGGCTGCGACATCACCTACGGCACCAACAACGAGTTCGGCTTCGACTACCTGCGCGACAACATGGCCTGGTCGCAAGACGAACTGGTCCAGCGCGGCCACAACTTCGCGATCGTCGACGAGGTCGACTCGATCCTGGTGGACGAGGCCCGTACGCCGCTGATCATCTCGGGTCCGGCGGACTCGGCCACCAAGTGGTACGGCGACTTCGCCAAGTTGGTGCAGCGCCTCAAGCGGGGCGAGCCGGCCAACCCGCAGCGCGGCGTGGAGGAGACCGGCGACTACGACGTCGACGAGAAGAAGCGCACCGTCGGCATCCACGAGTCCGGCGTCGGCAAGGTCGAGGACTGGCTGGGCATCGACAACCTGTACGAGTCGGTCAACACGCCGCTGGTCGGGTACCTCAACAACGCGATCAAGGCCAAGGAGCTGTTCAAGCTCGACAAGGACTACGTCGTCATCGACGGCGAGGTCATGATCGTCGACGAGCACACCGGCCGCATCCTCGCCGGTCGCCGCTACAACGAGGGCATGCACCAGGCCATCGAGGCGAAGGAGGGGGTGGAGATCAAGGACGAGAACCAGACGCTCGCCACGATCACCCTCCAGAACTTCTTCCGCCTCTACGGCAAGCTCTCCGGCATGACCGGTACGGCCATGACCGAGGCCGCGGAGTTCCACCAGATCTACAAGCTCGGTGTCGTCCCGATCCCGACGAACCGGCCGATGGTCCGCAAGGACCAGGCGGACCTGATCTACCGCACCGAGCCCGCGAAGTTCGACGCGGTCGTCGAGGACATCGCGGACAAGCACGACAAGGGGCAGCCGATCCTGGTCGGCACCACCTCGGTCGAGAAGTCCGAGTACCTCTCGCAGCAGCTCAGGAACCGTGGCATCGCCCACGAGGTCCTCAACGCCAAGCAGCACGACCGGGAGGCGACGATCGTCGCCCAGGCGGGCCGCAAGGGCGCGGTGACGGTCGCCACCAACATGGCCGGCCGCGGTACGGACATCAAGCTCGGCGGCAACCCCGACGACCTCGCCGAGACCGAGCTGCGCCAGGCCGGGCTGGACCCGGTCGAGCACGTGGAGGAGTGGGCGGCCGCGCTGCCCGCCGCCCTGGAGCGCGCCGAGGCGGCCGTCAAGGCGGAGTTCGAAGAGGTCAAGGAGCTCGGCGGGCTCTACGTCCTGGGCACCGAGCGGCACGAGTCGCGGCGCATCGACAACCAGCTGCGCGGTCGTTCCGGCCGGCAGGGCGACCCGGGCGAGTCGCGGTTCTACCTCTCCCTGGGCGACGACCTGATGCGGCTGTTCAAGGCCCAGATGGTCGAGCGGGTCATGGCGATGGCCAACGTGCCCGACGACGTGCCGATCGAGAACAAGATGGTGACGCGGGCGATCGCGTCCGCCCAGTCGCAGGTCGAGCAGCAGAACTTCGAGACCCGCAAGAACGTCCTGAAGTACGACGAGGTCCTCAACCGCCAGCGCGAGGTCATCTACGGCGAGCGCCGTCGGGTCCTGGAGGGCGAGGACCTCCAGGATCAGATCAAGCACTTCATGGAAGACACGATCGACGCCTACATCCAGGCGGAGACCGTCGAGGGCTTCGCCGAGGAGTGGGACCTGGACCGCCTGTGGGGCGCGTTCAAGCAGCTCTACCCGGTCAAGGCGACCATCGAGGAGCTGGAGGAGGAGGTCGGCGACCGCGCGGGCCTGACCTCCGAGTTCATCGCCGACGCCATCAAGGACGACATCCACGAGCAGTACGCGGCCCGCGAGGAGCAGCTCGGCTCGGAGATCATGCGGGAGTTGGAGCGCCGCGTGGTCCTGTCGGTCCTGGACCGCAAGTGGCGTGAGCACCTCTACGAGATGGACTACCTCCAGGAGGGCATCGGCCTGCGGGCGATGGCCCAGAAGGACCCGCTGGTCGAGTACCAGCGCGAGGGCTTCGACATGTTCACCGCGATGATGGAGGGCATCAAGGAGGAGTCCGTCGGCTACCTGTTCAACCTGGAGGTCCAGGTGGAGCAGCAGGTCGAGGAGGTTCCGGTGGAGGAGTCCGCGGACGTCGCCGAGGAGGCCGTCCCGGCGGCGGCCGGTGCGGGACGTCCGGAGATCCACGCCAAGGGCCTGGAGGCGCCGCAGCGGCCCGACCGGCTGCACTTCACCGCGCCCAAGGTCGACGGTGACGGCAGCGTCGTCGAGGGCGACTTCGTCAGCGACGCGGACGGCGAGGGGCCGGCCCGTTCGGAGGCCGACGGGCTGACGCGTGCGGAGCGGCGCAAGGCGCAGAAGAGCGCGGGTCGCCGCCGCAAGAAGTGAGCCGCATGAGGTGAGCGGTCCGCTCCGCGGTGCGGAGGCGGAAGTGGAGGGCGTCCCGGCCGGGGCGCCCTCTTCGCGTGCGGTCGCTAGGGGCCGAGGTCGAGGGCGGCGCAGCGCCAGCGGGCGTCGCCGCCGCGTTCCAGGCGGAACGCCAGGGCGCGCAGGCGGGCGCCGGTGGTGATGCGGGCGAACGCCTCGATGACGCCGTCGCGGGGGCGGCACAGGCCGCAGGCGTGCAGGGCCGGGACGGGGGCGCGCAGGCCGGGGGCGAGGTACGGGCGCAGGGGCGACAGCGGGGCGAGTTCGGCGAGCCGGTCGTAGGCCGCGGGCAGGGCGTGGCCGAGGAGGGCGTGCACGGGGCGTTGGCCGCTCAGGGCGAGCAGGAGTTGGTGCGCGAACCACAGGTGCGGGCGGTTTTCCAGGGCGTGGTGCCGGGCGCCGGGGGTGGGCAGCGGGGTGTTCGGGGTGGTGGTCGGGCGGCGCTGCGTGGGGGTGCGGGTGAGGTGTGGGGTGCGGGTGGGGCCGCGGTTGCCGGGGGAGCCGGGGCCGCGGCCGGCGGGGCCGGCCGGGCGGCGGGTGCCGCGGCGCGGTGCGGCGAGCGGGGGTGCCGGCGCGGGCGGAGTGGCCGGCGCGCCGTCGGTGGGGGAGCGGCGCGGGCGGGGAACGGTCGGGGCGGGTGCCGGGCCGGTGGCGGGCGGGTGCGGTGGCGTGCCGTCCGGCCGCGGGGCCGGTTCCGCCGGGGCCGGGCGCGCGCCCGTCGTGGCGCCGGTCGCGGCGGTGTGCTCGCGGGTGGTGTCGGTCATCGCGGTGCCCCCTCGTGCCGGGCCCGGCGTCGTTACCGGGCGGTAGCTCGTGGTGTGGATCTTGTCGGCGGGCGTCGGGCGCAGCAAGGCGCGCGGGCCGGCCGCACGCGGCGACAGACATTCACCCGTCCGTGGCGCGCGCCCGGGATCGCGGGCCGGGGCCGGGGCGGTGGAGGGCCGCTGGCCGGGTGCGACGGGCGGCGCCGGGGCGGCACGAAGGGGGACGCACGGCCGTATGCTGGCTGGGCATTGTTCTGGATCTAGCGAGAGCGGCTGTTATGCGTGTCTACGTCCCCCTGACGCTTTCCGGGCTCGCTGCGGCACACCAGAGCGGTGAGCTGGGGACCGGCCCGCTGCTCGCGTACGCCGTCACCCCGGCGCTGCGGGAGTGGTACGTCTCCGACGACATCGAGGAGCTGGAGTACGCGGCGCTGAACCGTGCGGCGCAGGCGTCGCTGCGGCTGCTGGCCGGGCATCCGGAGGTGCCCCGGCGGCGGGTCGTGGTGGCGGTGGACGTGCCGGACCGCAGTGCGGCCGTGGACCCGGACCGGGGGCTGGACCAGTCCGCGCTGGGCGAGGTGCGGATCGCCGGGCCGGTGCCGCTGGCGAAGGCGGCGGCGGTGCACGTGGACGGCGCGGACGCGACCGACGACGTGGCGGCGGCCGCGGCGGCGCTGGGTGCGGCGGACCTCGGCGACGATGACGCGCAGTTCACGGTGGACGGTGCCGAGGACCACGACCTGATGTGGTTCGGGGTGCAGGAGATCCCGCAGTTGCTGGGGTGACGCCCGGCGCGGTGGTCGGGACGCTGCCCGGCGCCGTTGTCAGTGCCGGCGGGTACCGTCTTTCCATGGCAACCGCGCGGGCGAAGGACCGGGGGGACGGCATGGCGAAGCCCACCGCACACATCGTGTGGGACTGGAACGGCACCCTGTTCCACGACATCGACGCCGTGATCGCGGCGACCAACTCCGCCTTCGCGGAGATCGGCCTGGAGCCGATCACGCTGGAGCGGTATCGCGAGCTGTACTGCGTGCCGGTGCCGCGGTTCTACGAGCGGCTGATGGGGCGGCTGCCGACCGAGGCCGAGTGGCTGGTGATGGACGCCACCTTCCACCGGTACTACACCGAGCACCGGGCGGGCTGCGGCCTCGCCGAGGGCGCCGAGACGCTGCTCGCGTCCTGGCAGGCGGCCGGGCGGAGCCAGTCGATCCTCAGCATGTTCGGCCACGACGAGCTGATACCCCTGGTCCGCGACCTGGGCATCGCCTCGCGCTTCGTCCGGGTCGAGGGCCGCACGGGACCGTCCGGGGGTTCGAAGAGCGCGCAGATGGTCCGTCACCTGGCGGCACTGGGGCGCGTCGATCCGGGGCGTACGGTGGTGATCGGGGACGCCGTCGACGATGCGGTGGCCGCCCGTGACGCGGGGGCCCGCGCGGTCCTCTACACCGGCGGTTCGCACAGCCGCGGCAGTCTGACGGCCGCCGGAGTGCCGGTGGTGGACAGTCTCACCGAGGCCGTGCAGGTCGCGGAGGAGATCGCGGCGTAGGGCCGGCCGGTCCCGATTCTCCGGGACGGCCCCACAGGCCGTTCGCGCTACATACGCCACCCCGGCGCCCCATTGTCCAGAAGGGCCAAGTTAAGGGTGTGGTTTTACGTGCACGGCGCATAACGGGGCAGTTGCCGGGAGAGATAGCCTTGCACCGTGATCAGCGCGATAGTCCGCGGGGGCGGCAAGGCCCCCGCCGAGCGCCCGGGACACCACCGTGACCGGGCGACTGCTGATCGTTGCGGCCGCCAATCCATGTCGACTTCGTCAAAACTCGTCGACGGCGGCTCGGCCTTCCCCCACCGCGGCATAGCGTCGACAGCGACAGGACACCCCGCGTCGTGCTGGCGTTGTGCGGCTTCCACAGCCCTTCCCACGTTTTGCCACAACGTCACGCAACGGCGCGCGACAGGAGCCAGAGGACATGCAGACCAAGCTGGACGAAGCCAAGAACGAGCTGCTCGCGAGGGCCACCCGGGTAGGTGAGAGCAGCCCGGCCGGGAGCAAGCCCCCGGCTCGCGGGCTGGACCCGGACACCCTTGCGGGATACCTCCAGCGCTACTACCTGCACACCGCCCCCGAGGACCTCGCCGACCGCGACCCGGTCGACGTCTTCGGTGCTGCGCTTTCCCACTACCGTCTCGCCGAGCAGCGGCCGCAGGGCACCGCGAATGTGCGGGTGCACACCCCGACCGTCGAGGAGAACGGCTGGACGAGCAGCCACTCCGTCGTCGAGGTCGTCACCGACGACATGCCCTTCCTGGTCGACTCGGTCACCAACGAGCTCTCGCGGCAGGGGCGCGGCATCCACGTCGTGATCCACCCGCAGCTGCTCGTCCGCCGGGACGTCACCGGCAAGCTGATCGAGATCCTCGACGTCAACGGCGAGGTGCACGGCGCCGGCGGCGGTCGCAAGGCCACCGAGCTGCCGCACGACGCGGTCGTCGAGTCCTGGATCCACGTCGAGATCGACCGGGAGACCGACAAGGACGACCTCAAGCAGATCACCGCCGATCTGCTGCGGGTGCTCTCCGACGCCCGCGAGGCCGTCGAGGACTGGGACAAGATGCGTTCCACCGCCCTGCGGATCGCGGACGAGCTGCCGGCCGAGCCGATCGCCGACGACATCCGCGCGGAGGAGGTCGAGGAGGCCCGGGAGCTGCTGCGCTGGCTCTCCGACGACCACTTCACCTTCCTCGGCTACCGCGAGTACGAGCTGGCCTCCGCGCCCTGCGAGGACGGCACGGACGAGGACGTCCTCACCGCCGTCCCCGGCACCGGCCTGGGCATCCTGCGCTCCGACCCGGCGCACCGCGAGAGCGACGCCGGCCACCCCGTCTCGCCGTCGTTCAACCGGCTGCCGGCGGACGCCCGCGCCAAGGCCCGCGAGCACAAGCTGCTGATCCTCACCAAGGCCAACAGCCGCGCCACCGTCCACCGGCCCTCCTACCTCGACTACGTCGGGGTGAAGAAGTTCGACAAGGCGGGCAACGTCATCGGGGAGCGCCGCTTCCTGGGCCTGTTCTCCTCGGCCGCGTACACCGAGTCCGTCCGCCGGGTGCCGGTGATCCGCCGCAAGGTCGCCGAGGTCCTGGAGGGCGCCGGCTTCACCCCGAACAGCCACGACGGCCGCGACCTGCTCCAGATCCTGGAGACCTACCCGCGCGACGAGCTGTTCCAGATCCCGGCCGACCAGCTGCGGTCCATCGCCACCAGCGTGCTCTACCTCCAAGAGCGCCGGCGCCTGCGGCTCTACCTCCGCCAGGACGAGTACGGCCGCTACTACTCCGCCCTCGTCTACCTCCCGCGCGACCGCTACACCACCGCCGTGCGCCTGCGGCTGATCGACATCCTCAAGGAGGAGCTGGGCGGCACCAGCGTCGACTTCACCGCCTGGAACACCGAGTCGGTCCTGTCCCGGCTGCACTTCCTCATCCGGGTCGAGCCCGGCACCGCCCTGTCCGAGCTCACCGACGCGGACGTGGACCGCGTCGAGGCCCGGCTGGTGGAGGCCGCGCGCTCCTGGGCCGACGGTTTCGTCGAGGCGCTGACCGCCGAGGTCGGCGAGGAGCGCGCCGCCGAGCTGCTGCGCCGTTACGCCCACGCCTTCCCCGAGGGCTACAAGGCCGACAACAACCCGCGCAGCGCGGTCGCCGACCTCCAGCACCTGGAGAAGCTCACCGGCGAGCCCGGCCACGACATCGCGGTCAGCCTCTACGAGCCGGTCAACGCCGGCCCCGGCGAGCGCCGCTTCAAGATCTACCGTCGGGGCGAGCCGGTCTCGCTGTCGAAGGTGCTGCCGGGCCTGAACCGCCTCGGCGTCGAGGTCGTCGACGAGCGCCCGCACGAGCTGCGCTGCGCCGACGCCCCCCTCGCCTGGATCTACGACTTCGGCCTGCGGATGCCCGAGCACCTCTCCGGCGACGACGCCCGCGAGCGCTTCCAGGAGGCGTTCACCGCGGTGTGGACGGGCGCCGCCGAGAGCGACGACTTCAACCAGCTGGTGCTGCGGGCCGGGCTCGACTGGCGCCAGGCGATGGTGCTGCGCGCGTACGCCAAGTACCTGCGGCAGGCCGGCTCGACGTTCAGCCAGACGTACATGGAGGACACCCTCTCCAACAACGTCCACACCACCCGGCTGCTGGTCTCGCTCTTCGAGGCGCGGATGTCGCCGGAGCGGCAGAGCGCCGGCACCGAGCTGATCGACGGGCTGCTGGAGGAGCTGGACGGCGCCCTGGACCAGGTCGCCTCCCTCGACGAGGACCGCATCCTGCGCTCCTTCCTCACCGTCATCAAGGCGACCCTGCGCACCAACCACTACCAGCGGGACGGCCAGGGCCGGCCGCACTCCTACCTGTCCATCAAGCTGGACCCGCAGGCCATCCCCGATCTGCCGGCGCCCCGCCCGGCGTACGAGATCTGGGTGTACTCGCCCCGCGTCGAGGGTGTCCACCTGCGGTTCGGCAAGGTCGCCCGCGGCGGTCTGCGCTGGTCGGACCGGCGGGAGGACTTCCGCACGGAGATCCTCGGCCTGGTCAAGGCGCAGATGGTCAAGAACACCGTCATCGTGCCGGTCGGCGCCAAGGGCGGCTTCGTCGGCAAGCAGCTGCCGGACCCGGCGGCGGACCGCGACGCGTGGCTGGCCGAGGGCATCGCCTGCTACAAGACCTTCATCTCGGGTCTGCTGGACATCACCGACAACCTCGTCGCCGGCGAGGTCGTCCCGCCCCAGGACGTCGTCCGGCACGACGAGGACGACACCTACCTCGTGGTCGCCGCCGACAAGGGCACCGCGACGTTCTCCGACATCGCCAACGAGGTCGCCGAGTCCTACGGCTTCTGGCTGGGCGACGCCTTCGCCTCCGGCGGCAGCGCCGGCTACGACCACAAGGGCATGGGCATCACCGCCCGCGGCGCCTGGGAGTCGGTCAAGCGGCACTTCCGCGAGCTGGGCCACGACACCCAGACCCAGGACTTCACCGTCGTCGGCGTCGGCGACATGTCCGGTGACGTCTTCGGCAACGGCATGCTGCTCAGCGAGCACATCCGGCTGGTCGCCGCCTTCGACCACCGGCACATCTTCCTCGACCCCAAGCCGGACGCGGCGACCTCGTACGCCGAGCGCCGCCGGCTGTTCGAGCTGCCGCGCTCCTCGTGGGCGGACTACGACACCGCCCTGCTGTCGCAGGGCGGCGGCATCCACCCGCGGTCGGCCAAGTCCATCCCGATCAACGCCCAGGTGCGGGCCGCGCTGGGCCTTGAGGCCGGCGTGAAGAAGATGACGCCCGCCGACCTGATGCAGGCCATCCTCAAGGCCCCGGTGGACCTGCTGTGGAACGGCGGCATCGGCACCTACGTGAAGGCGTCGACGGAGACGCACACCGACGTCGGCGACAAGTCCAACGACGCGATCCGGGTCAACGGCGAGGACCTGCGGGTCAAGGTCGTCGGCGAGGGCGGCAACCTGGGCCTGACCCAGCTGGGCCGGATCGAGTTCGCCACGGCCGGCGGGAAGATCAACACCGACGCGATCGACAACAGCGCCGGCGTGGACACCTCCGACCACGAGGTCAACATCAAGATCCTGCTCAACTCCGTCGTCTCCGACGGCGACATGACGGTCAAGCAGCGCAACAAGCTGCTGGCCCAGATGACCGACGAGGTCGGCTCGCTGGTGCTGCGCAACAACTACGCGCAGAACACCGCGCTGGCGCTGGCCCTCGCCCAGTCCTCCAGCATGCTCCACGCCCAGCAGCGCTTCATGCGCCGCCTGGTGCGCGACGGGCACCTGGACCGGGCCCTGGAGTTCCTGCCCACCGACCGGCAGATCCGGGAGCGGCTGAGCGCCGGGCGCGGTCTGACCCAGCCGGAGACCGCGGTCCTGCTCGCCTACACCAAGATCACGGTGGCCGACGAGCTGATCCACACGGGGCTGCCGGACGACCCCTACCTCCAGCGCCTGCTGCACGCCTACTTCCCGACCGCGCTGCGGGAGAAGTTCACCGGCCAGGTCGACGGGCACGCGCTGAGCCGCGAGATCGTCACCACGGTGCTGGTCAACGACACCGTCAACACCGGCGGTACGAGCTTCCTGCACCGCATGCGGGAGGAGACCGGCGCGTCGCTGGAAGAGGTCGTCCGGGCGCACACCGCGGCCCGTGCGATCTTCCGGCTCAACCAGGTCTGGGACGACGTCGAGGCGCTCGACAACGTCGTGGCGGCCGACGTGCAGACCCGGATCCGGCTGCACTCGCGCCGGCTGGTCGAGCGCGGCACCCGCTGGCTGCTCAACAACCGCCGCCAGCCGCTGGAGCTGTCCGGGACGATCGACTTCTTCTCGGAGCGGGTGGCGCAGGTCTGGGCGGAGCTGCCGAAGCTGCTCCAGGGCAGTGACCTGGAGTGGTACCAGACGATCCTGGAGGAGCTGACCGACGCCGGGGTGCCCGAGCAGCTCGCCGTCCAGGTGTCCGGCTTCTCGTCGGTCTTCCCGGCGCTGGACATCGTCGCCATCGCGGACCGGACGGGCAAGGAGCCGCTGGCCGTCGCGGAGGTCTACTACGACCTGGGCGACCGGCTGCGGATCAACCAGCTGCTGGACCGGATCCTGGAGCTGCCGCGCAACGACCGCTGGCAGTCGATGGCCCGTGCCTCCATCCGTGAGGACCTCTTCGCGGCGCACGCCGCGCTCACCTCCGACGTGCTGGCGGTGGGCGACGGGACCGCGTCGCCGCAGGAGCGGTTCACCGCGTGGGAGGAGACGAACGCGGCGATCCTGACGCGGGCGCGGGCCACGCTGGAGGAGATCCACGGGTCGGAGGGCTTCGACCTGGCGAACCTCTCGGTGGCCATGCGGACCATGCGCACGTTGCTGCGCACGCACAGCTGAACCGGGCGGGGGCGGCGCTGCGGCGCCGCCCCGTCGCCCCGAGCGCCGGACGGGCTGGTGAGGCCCGTCCGGCGCTCGTGCGTAGGGGGCCCGTGCGGCGCGCGGGCGGCGTCGGTGCGCACCCCCGGGCGGCCCGGCAGACGGTGCCGGGCGCTCGCGGCATGCCGCGAGCGCCGGACGAAAGAGTCGTCCGGCGCTCGACGGGGGTGCGTGGGGGGGCTGGCTAGCCCTGGGTGAAGTCCTCGTAGGCTTCCAGGACTTCGTCCGTGGGGCCGTCCATCCGCAGGACGCCCCGCTCCAGCCACAGGACGCGGTCGCAGGTGTCGCGGATGGAGTTGTTGTTGTGGCTGACGAGGAAGACGGTGCCGGCTTCCTCGCGGAGTTCGCGGATGCGGGCCTCGGAGCGCTTCTGGAACGCGCGGTCGCCGGTGGCCAGCGCCTCGTCGATCAGCAGCACGTCGTGGTCCTTGGCCGCCGCGATGGAGAACCGCAGGCGGGCCGCCATGCCGGACGAGTACGTGCGCATCGGCAGCGAGATGAAGTCGCCCTTCTCGTTGATGCCGGAGAAGTCGACGATGCCGTCGTAGCGCTCGTGGACCTGCTCGCGGGACATGCCCATCGCCAGGCCGCCCAGGAGGACGTTCTTCTCGCCGGTCAGGTCGTTCATCAGGGCCGCGTTGACGCCCAGCAGCGAGGGCTGGCCGTGGGTGTAGACCTTGCCGCGTTCGGCGGGCAGCAGGCCGGCGATCGCCTGGAGGAGCGTCGACTTGCCGGAGCCGTTCGAGCCGATCAGGCCGATCGACTCGCCCTTGCGGGCGGTGAAGGAGACGCCCTTGACGGCGTGCACCTCGCGCACGTTGGTGGCGGGCCCGCGTCGGATGATGCGGTTGAGCGCCGCGGTGGCGCTGCCCTTGCCGGCGCCGGTGCCGTAGACGCGGTAGACGATGTGCAGGTCGTCCGCGATCACGGTGGGGGCGCGGTGCTCGGCCGCCACCGCCGGGCGGCGGCCGTCGTGGTGTTCCGTCATGTCCTCAGCCACGTCCGTACTGCTCCTCGGCCTTCCAGAAGTACACGTAGCCGGCGAAGCCGGCCACCAGGGCCCAGCCGGCCGCGAACGCCCACACGTGCGGCGGGAGCTGGTGCGCGGTGAAGCTGTCGATCAGGGCGAAGCGCATCAGGTCGATGTAGACCGCGGCGGGGTTGCCGTTCAGCAGCACCAGCACGACCTTCGGCAGGTGCTTGCCCTGGGTGATCAGACTGATGCTGAACATCACGCCGGACGCGTACATCCAGGTCCGCATGATGAAGGGCATCAGCTGCGCCAGGTCCGGCGTCTTGCTGCCGAGTCGGGCCATGACCATCGCCAGGCCGGTGTTGAAGACGAACTGCAGCGTCAGCGCCGGGAAGACCAGCAGCCAGGACCAGGTCGGCACCTGCCCGAAGGCCAACAGGATGATCACCAGCACGGCCATGGAGTACAGCAGCTGCTGGAGCTGGGCCAGGCAGAACGAGATCGGCAGGCAGGCGCGCGGGAAGTGCAGGGCGCGCACCAGGCCGAGGTTGCCGGAGATCGCCCGGGTGCCGGTCATCACCGAGTTCTGCAGGAAGGTGAAGACGAAGACGCCGGTCACCAGGTACGGGATGTAGTCCGGGACGCCCTTCCGGGTGCCGATCAGCACACCGAAGATCAAGTAGTAGACGCCGGCGTTGAGCAGCGGAGTGATCACCTGCCACAGCTGGCCGAGCTTGGCGGTGGTGTACATCGCGGTGAGCTTGGCGGTGGCGAACGAGGTGATGAAGTGCCGCCGGTGCCACAGCTGGCGGGTGTACTCGACCAGCGAGGGGCGGGCGCCGCTCACCGTGAGCCCGTGGCGTTCGGCCAGGGCGCGCAGCTCCGGGTCGGGTGCGCTGCCGGACGGCCGGACGTCGGTCGGGTCGGGGGCGGGGGCCGGGGGAGCCAGGGTCTGGGGCATGGAGGCCGCTTTCGCTTGCGTACGGGGGACGTCAGAGTCCGGTCAGGGGGAGGACGTCGGAGTCCGTTGCGACGACGGAACGGGGCCGTATCGTCGCGACGTCGACAGTAGGGCGGGTCCACGTCGAAACGCAACCGTAGCGTCGTGACGCTAGGATCAAGGCATGGCAAAAGATGGGGATGGCACCGAGAACGGGAGCGGTCCGGCGGCGGCCGGGACGCGCCGGGCCCCGGCCGGCGCCGCCGTGCTACGGGAGGACAAGACCGCCGCGATCCGCGCGGCGGTCTTCGAGGAACTGGCCGCCGTCGGCTTCGCGCGGATGTCCATCGAGGGCATCGCCCGGCGGGCCGGGGTCGGCAAGACCGCCGTCTACCGGCGCTGGCGCTCCAAACTGCACCTGGTCCTGGACGTGGTCGCGGCGGTCGCCGCGGCGGGGCTGCCGGCCCCCGACACCGGGTCGCTGCGCGGCGACGTCCGCACGGTGCTGGAGGTCGCGGCCCGTGCGCTGCGGCACCCGATGGCCTCGCAGATCATCCCGGACCTGCTGGCCGAGGCGGCGCGCAGCCCGGAGCTGGCCGCGGCGCTGAAGACCGCGCTGCACGACAGTCAGCAGGGCGTGGCCGCGGCGGTGGTGGCCCGGGCGGTGGAGCGCGGCGAACTGCCGCCGGACGTGGATCCCCAACTGGCGCTCGACCTGCTGACCGGGCCGCTGTACTGGCGGCTGCTGGTGGTCCGCGACGAGGTGCCCGCCGGCTACCTGGACGCGCTGGCGGGATCGGTGACGGCGGCGCTGGGCGCCGACTAGTGGCCCGGCGGGCCGGGCGCGGACCGTACGGGATCCGCGCCGCCCGCCGCCCCGCGCCCGGGCCTTCGCTGGCTCGTCAGCTCTTCTCCCAGAGCGTCACCTTGGTTGCGAAGTTCGGCATCTCGCTCTCGCGGTTCGGGGTCATGCCGGTGATCTCGATCATCGCCAGATTGCCGTCCGTGGTCTCCGTGCACAGCAGGGTGCCGACGTGGATCGTCCGGCCCTTGTCCAGTTCCTCGCGGCGCACCTGGTCGGGCAGGACGTCGGAGTGCGAGCCGTCCAGGCACGCCTGGGCGGTCCGGCCGGTGCTGCGGCCCATGGGCGTGTGGAACTCCAGGCCGATGCCGGACACCCCGTTGTAGGTGATCTCGTACGGGGACTCGTCGATCTGTGCGCCGGGCACGGCCTTGGGGACGTCGAGGTCGATGTAGTTGAAGCCGGCGGCGGAGGGCGCCCGCAGCGCGAACGGGCGGTCCTTGAAGACCACCCGGTAGCCGGCGTTCGGGTCCGGAGTGGGGGACGGGCCGCCGGAGCCGCCCCCGTGGTGCGTGGGCGAGGCGGTGGGCCCGCCCGACCCGCCCGCGACCCGGTTGTCGGTGCTGCTGCCGCTGCCGCGCGCCACCGACCAGGTGATCGCGACCACCGCGGCCAGCGCCACCGCGCCGAGCGCGACCCGCAGTGCGGGGCGGCGGCGCGGGACGGGCGCGGGCGCGCCGGGGCCGACGGTCGGCATGGCGTGCAGGCCGCCGGGCGCCGGCCCGGTGGCTCCCTGGGTCGGGTCGGCGTGCGGCCCCGTCCCCCGGGTGGGGGTGTAGCCGGGCGGGCCCTGGGTCGGGGTGTAGCCGGGCGGCGGCGGGGCGGCGGCCGGCGGCGGCTCGGGCAGTTCCCCGGCGGCGCGCCCCCGCCGGGCGATCTCGGCGGCCAGGGCCGCCGGCAGCCACTCGTCGAAGTCCCGCGGCCCGCGCCCGGAAGCCGCCTGGCACAGCTCCGCCAACTCGGCCGGCTCCGGCCGCTGTCGGGGGTCGGCGGCCAGGCAGCGGACGAGCAGCGGGCGCAGCGCGTCCGGGTAGGCGCCGAGGTCCGGGGCGGCCTGTGCGGTGTTGGCGATCCGGGCGGCGACGGTGATCGCCGCGCCGTCCCCGTACGGGTGCCGGCCGGTGGCCGCGACCGCCGCGATCAGGCCCAGCGAGAACACGTCGGCGGCCGGCGTGACCTGCTCGCCGCCGGCGTGCTCGGGGGACATGTACTGCGGGGTGCCGATGAAGCCGCCGCTGCGGGTGAGCTGGGTGGCGTCGGCGGCCCTGGCGATCCCGAAGTCGATGACGTAGGGGCCCTGCGGGCCGAGCAGGACGTTGCTCGGCTTGAGGTCGCGGTGGACGACCCCGGCGGCGTGCACCGAGCCCAGCGCGCCGGCCACCGCCCCGACCAGCTGGAAGACCGCCGGCAGCGGCAGCGGGCCGTCCCGCAGCGCCTCGTCGAGCGGCAGTCCGGGCACGAACGCCGTTGCCAACCAGGGAAGTTCGCCGCTGGTGTCGTGGTCGAGGACCGGCACGACGTGGTAGCCCTGCACCCGCCGGGCGGCCCGGACCTCCTGCTCGAAGCGGTTGCGGAAGTCCGGGTCCCGGCCGAACTCCCGGCGGATGACCTTCAGCGCGGCGGGCTGGTTGCCGCGGGTGCGGGTGAGGTACACCGAGCCCATGCCGCCCTCGCCGAGCCGCGCCAACAGCCGGTAGCCGGCCACCTCCCGCGGATCGTCGGGTCGCAGGGGCGTGAAGACGTCGTCGTGCGTGCTGATGTGGAGCCACCCCCCGGTAGAGAACTACCGGGGGATGCTATCCGTACACCCGTCCGGGGGACGGCCCGGTCCGTCAACTCCGTCCGTCCCGCCGGAAGTCCGCCGGTGCCGGCCGGCTGACGCGCCTTCACCCGAACGGCCATCCTGCGGGGTTGCCGTCCGCGGCCGGCGGGCGCCCGGCCGGGCGGGAACGGGCCGGGCCGGGCCTGCGGGCGCGCGGGATCGCCGGGGCCCGCAAATACTGGGGAGGTGCCCCGGTCAGGACCCCCAGGACCGTCGATGTCGCGCCGCCGGCTGCTCCAGGCCACCGGCGGTGCCGTCCTCGCGGCCACGGCCGGGGCCGGCGTATGGGCCTGGCTGTCCCCCGACACCACCCGCCCGGCGGCGCCGGCCCGTGAGCAGGAGTCCGCCGAGGAACCGGACGAGCAGGTGTTCCTGCACGTCATCGCGCACCCCGACGACGGTCTGTTCTTCATGAACCCGGGTCTGGAGCAGGCCATCCGCAGCGGTGCGCGCACCGTCACGGTCTGTCTGACGGGCGGCGAGTCCGACGGCCGGAACGCCCCCCGGGGCAGCGCGCTGTACCGCCGGACGATCCCGAACCGGCCGGCGTTCGCCCGGGCCCGGGTCAACGGGCTGCTCGCCGCGCACGCCCAGATGGCCACCGGGGACCGCGAGAGCGCCTGGGACGCCGAGGCCCGCACCCTGCTCCGCGGCTTCCAGGTGGAGGTCCAGACGCTGCGCGCCGCCCCCCAGCACCAGCTGGTCTTCCTGGAGCTGGTCGAGGCCCGCGCGGTCTACCAGCCGCGCGCCACCAGTCTGCGCGGCCTCTGGCTCGGGGTGGCCGACTCGATCCCCACGCTGCGCCCCGAGGGCAGCCCCGTCCAGCGGCAGTTCCGTTACACCCGCGACCAGGTCACCGACACCCTGACGGCGGTCCTGGACTGGGTCCGGCCCACCGTCGTGCGCACCCTGGACCCCAACGCGGTGCACTCCGGCAAGCGATCGTTGGCCACCCCCGACCCCCGGTTGGCCGGCCTGCGCTACTTCGACCACCAGGACCACACCGCCTCCGCCCACTTCACCCAGGCGGCGCTGGCCCGCTACTGGGGGCACGGCCGCCCCGCCCCGGCCATCGTGGAGAACTACCTCGGCTACGAACTCGGCGTGCTCCCCAACGACCTCGACCTGTCCACGGCCCGCCGCAAGGCCGGGACGCTGAACGTCTACGGCTGGGCCGACCACCGCCGCTGCGCCGACCCGGCGGGCTGCGGCGACCGCAAGGTCGGCGGCTCCGCCCTCAACGGAAGCCCGCGCAACTGGACCCGCAGCACCCGGCTGCGCGCGCCCGGCTCCAACGCCTGGGTGCGGCCGGCCGCGGACGGCCGGCTGACCGCGTTCGCGGTGCTGGGCGGGGCCGCGTACGGCTGGGCGGAGACCGGCGTGGGCAGCGGGCGGTTCGGCGCACCGACCGGGCTCGGCGGGCAGCTGCTCCAGGGGCAGCTGCACGCGGTGCGTCACCCGGACGGCACCCTCCAGCTGTTCGGGTCCCGGACCGTGCTGCCCGGGCCCGACGTCGACCACCACCGCGAGGTGGTCACCGCGCGCCAGACCGGACCCGGCCGCGACGGGGTGCCCGCCTTCGGGGAGTGGGAGTCGCTGGGCTCCCCGGAGCGGGACCCGGTCCGGTCGCTGGAGATCGGCTTCCCGGCCGCGGTGGCCGCCCCGGACGGCACGGTGCACGTCTTCGTGCGGACCTGGGACGGCGGGATCGGTCACCGCAGCGGGCCGCACGGCGGGCAGTGGTCGCCCTGGGACGTGTTGGAGGGGCCGGCCGGCGTCGGCACCCTCAGGGCGTCCCCGCAGATCGTCGACGGGATCGACGCCTGCGTGGACTCCGAGGGGCTCATCCACCTGGTCGCGCCCAGCGTCCGCACGGTGCAGCACTGGGTGTCCAAGGAGCCCGGCCAGACGCCCCGGCCGGGTGCCGCCACCGGGCTGCCGGAGCCGGGCGGGCCGGTCAGTATCGCGCCCCTGGCCGGCGGCGTGGTGCGGATCGCCTACCGGCAGTCGGAGACCGCGCGGGTGCTGATCGCCGAGCGGCAGAAGGCGATCGGCAGCTGGCGGGTCGCCGCGCAGTGCGAACGCGCCGGCGGCTACGGGCGGGTGGCGCTGGCGCCGACCGGCAGCGGAGACCGGATGGTGCTGGCCGCCCGGGACGACGCCGGAGACGTCCGGGTGGCGATGGCGCAGGCCGCGCCCAAGCCCTGGCAGCGGTGCCGGTTGGCGCATTCGGCGGCGGCCGGTGTGGTGCCCGACGCGGCCGGCCGGGCGGTGCTCGTCGCCCTCGGCAACGACGGCCTGCTGTACGCGGCCAGGCAGGCGAAGGCCGGACAGACCGCGCCGTTTTTGGCCTGGCGGGCTCAGGCCGGCCGGCCTGAGCGCACCGGCGGCTCGGCCTGATCGGGCTGGCCGCCCTGGTCGGGGCCGTCGCCGCGGCGGGCCGGCGGCCGCAGGATCCGCCGGGAGACGACGAAGGTGACCGGCAGCGCCAGCAGCGCCGCGGCCAGCGGCGCGGCCACGCTGTTCATCCCCCACCAGCTCACCAGCGCCACCAGACCGGCGCTCTGCACCGCGTAGTTGGTGACCTGGGTCAGCGGGAAGAGCAGGAACTTCTTCCAGGTGGGGCGGGTGCGGTAGGTGAAGTAGGTGTTGAGGAAGAACGACCCGACGAGGCTGAGGACGAAGCCCGCGGTGTAGGCGGCGAAGTACGGCAGCAGGCGGTGCAGCGGCAGGTAACAGGCGTAGAACGTGGCGGTGTTGACGCCGCCGACCACCGTGAACCGGGCCACCTGCCCCCAGGGGAGCGCCGCGAGCGGCCCGGGCATCAGCGGGGCCGCTGGCCGACGGCGGTGGTCCCGGAGGAGGCGGGCGCGCGCACCGGGGCCGGGGCGGCGCCGTCGCTCTCCTTGATCAGGAAGTGCGGTCGCCGTTTGGTCTCGTAGTAGATCCGCCCGATGTACTCGCCGATCAGCCCCAGCATCACCATCTGGAGGCCGCCCAGCCCCACGACGATGGCGACCAGCGTGACGTAGCCGGGCGCGGTGACCCCGCCGACGACCGCCGCGCCGACCACCCACAGGGCGTAGAGGGCGGCGAGCGACGCCAGGCTCAGCCCGGTGTAGATGGCGGCGCGCAGTGGACGGCAGTTGAACGAGATCATCCCGTCGATGCCGTAGTTGACGAGCGCGCCGAAGCGCCACTTGGTCTCGCCGGCCTCCCGGGCCGCGTTGCGGTAGTCGAAGCTGACGGTGTCGAAGCCGATCCAGGAGAACAGCCCCTTGGAGAAGCGGTTGTACTCGGGCAGCGCGAGCAGTGCGTCCACCGCCTTGCGGGACAGCAGGCGGAAGTCGCCGGCGCCGTCGATCAGTTCGACGTCGATCCAGGTGTTGACGGCGCGGTAGTACAGGCGGCTGAGCATGGTGCGCAGCCGCCGGTCGCCGTCGCGGCTGCGCCGGGCGATGACCTGGTCGTGGCCGAGCTGGTAGAGGTCGAGCATCTTCTCGACCAGCTCCGGTGGGTGCTGGAGGTCGGCGTCCATGAGGATCACGGCGTCGCCGGTGGCCGCCTTGAGCCCGGCCAGCATCGCCGGTTCCTTGCCGAAGTTGCGGCTGAAGGAGAGGTAGCGGGTGGTGCCGGGGTGCTGCTGGGCGAGGGCGCGCAGTCGGGGCAGGGTCCCGTCGAGGCTGCCGTCGTCCACGTAGCACAGCTCGTAGGCGACCGCGAGGCCGTCCAGCACCGTGCGCAGCTGTGCGTCGAAGCGGCCTATCACGGCTTCTTCGTTGTAGCAGGGGACGACGACGGAGAGCTTCATGGGCGGGCCTTTTCGCCGGGGGCCAGGGGACGGCTGAGGCGGCCGCCCCCTGAAAGGCAGTTTTACAAACCCGGGGGAAACGCACTATTTGGGAAGGTGGGTGGAGTGGGCCGGGCAGGTCGGGGGAGCGGTCCGCGGCCGCCGCCGTCGGACCGCGACGGCCCCGGCCACCGCGCCCACCGCGAGCACCCCCGCCCCGCTCGCCACCAGCCCCGCGGCCAGTCCCGGCGGCGCGTACGCGCAGTGCAGCCGGGTCGCCCCCGGCCCCAGGGGAACGGCCAGCAGACCACCGAACGCCCCCGGCGCCCGAGGCGGCCCGCCGTCCACCGAACAGCCCCACCCGGGCACCGCCGGCAGGGCGAGCACCGCCGACCCGGCGCGCCCCGGGCGCAGCCGCGCCGTCAGGTCGTGACCGCCCGCGGTGAGCCGCACCGGCCCCTCCAGGGCCCGCACCGCCGCGTCCAGCCGGCCCGCGGGCAGGCAGCCCACCGCCCGCTCCGGCACGTACTGGTGCCCCTCCCCGGCAAGCCGCACCCGCACCACCCCGTCGGCCGGTACGGTGCCCAGCGGCCGCAGCGGGGCGGCGGTGACGTCCCACCGGCCCACCGACCGGGTGACGGCCCCCGGCCCGGTGACCTCGCCCGCGAACCACGGCGCATACCAGAGCACCGCGCCGCCCGGGGCGCACCGGGCGGTGAAGACCGTGCCGCCGACCCGGGGCGCCACCGCACCCGGGGGCGCGGTGGGCAGCCGCGGCCCCTGAAGCACCCAGCCGCCGGGCGCCCGCTCCGGGGCCGGGCCCGGCCCCGCGCCGGGCGCCAGCCGCGGCACCTCGTAGACGGGGGCGCCGGGGGCGCCCAGCACCCGCTCCTGGCGGGCGAAGACGGTGTCCGGGCCGGTGCCCGGGCCCGGCAGCGGGCCGCGGCGGACGGTCACCAGCGGCGCCGCCCGGTCGCGCCGCACGACGTACCGGCCGCGCGGCCCGCCGGGCACCGGCGGCACCTGCGCGCTGCTCACCGCCATCAGGGCCCGCCCCACCGGGTCCTCGAAGCTGAGCGTGTGCCGGCCCCGGATGTACCAGCCGGCGCCCAGGCCGTGCAGCGCCCGGGCGGTCGCCGCCGGCACGTAGCTGCTGTAGTACGCGCCGCCCTCGCCGCCCAGCAGCAGCGGATCGTTGTTGGCGAACTCGTGCGGGCCCGGGTCGGTGCGCGAACGCGGCCAGTCGTCGCGGGCGGTCAGCCCCCGCCGGCTGGCCAGCGCCCCTTGGGTGAGGGTCAGCTTCGGCGAGAACCACGCGATGCCGTCCCGGACGGTCGCCACCGAGAGCGCGGTGTACGCCGCGGTCAGCACCGTCGCACCGGCCAGCGCCCCGGCGACGGCCGCCCGCCCCGCGGGCCGCGCCCGCAACCGGGCCGGGGCGGTCAGCGCCGCCAGCACCACCGCCCCGCCGCCGACCACCACCAGCCAGGTGGGCCCGCCCACCGCGCCCCGGTCCCGGCAGCACCACAGCAGCACCGCGACCAGTGAGGCCCCGGCGGCCAGCTCGCGCGGCCGCGGGCGGTGGGCCAGTGCCAGCCAGGCGATCATCACCAGCACCCCGCTGAGCACGAAGGAGGCCCGGTACGGGCTCCCGTTGGGCAGCGCCAGACCGTGCCACAGCAGGATCGTCGGCCGCCAGACGAACGACATGGCGATGGCCGCCGCGAGCAGCGTCCAGGCGATCCGCACCCGCGGCGGCACCGCCCGCACCCACGGGAAGGCGGCCACCAGCAGCAGCGCCGGCACCCCGACGAAGACGTTGGGCGCCGGCACCGCCCCGTGCCCGCCCGGCAGCAACTGCGCGAACAGGTCCGGCAGCGGCGGCGCGCCCCGGTACACCGCGGTGGGCGGCGGCTCGGCGGCCCGGCTGGCCCGCAGCGTCACCGTCAGCACCGGCGCGGCCAGCGCGATCCCGGCCGCGGCCATGGTCGACGCGCGCCCCGCGGCCCGCAGTCGCCCGCGCCCCGGGCCCGCGGCCACGGCGTCGTCCACCAGCAGCCGTACCACCAGCACCAGCCCGGTGGCCAGGGTCGCCATCGCCGCGGTGTAGAAGTTCCCGGCCCAGGCGAGCGCCACCAGCAGCGTGCCCGCCACCCACCGCACCCGCCGCAGGCACCAGTCCGCGGCGATCCCCAGCAGCGGCAGCGAGACCAGCCCCCACATCCACATCGGATCGGCGAACCCGTCGTTCAGCACCCAGGCGCACAGCCCGTACCCCACCGCCAGCAGCGCCCGCAGCCACCCGGGGCCGGGGCGCAGCCGCCCCAGCAGGACGGTCATCAGCGCCGCGCCCAGCCCGATGCTCAGCAGTGTCACCAAGAACACCGGCAGGTCCACCAGCGCCCGCGGGAACGCCCCCACCAGCAGCGAGAACGGGTTCATCAGGTACGTGACGAAGTCGGCCAGGAACGGCACGCCGTACCCGCTGCCCCAGTTGACGAACAGGTCCCCGTGGGCGGTGCCGTGCAGCAGGTCCCACAGTCGGGCGTGGAAGGGCACGAACTGGTTGCCCAGGTCGTTGACGGCACGGGAGCGCGGCCCGAAGGGGTAGCTGCCGTGGACGGCCAGCGCCAGGCAGTACGCCGCCATGGACAGCAGCGCGGCCAGCCCGGGCCCGGCCGGCCGGCGCCAGCGGGTCCGGCCCGCGGGTGTGGCGCACGTCGCGCCGGGCGGGGTGCGGGCAACCTCGCGGGCCCGGGTCCCCTCTTGGGGTGCGGAAGGTGTCGGGCTCACCGGCGCTCCTCCGAGGTCGGCGCGGTGCTCCGCGCTCAGACAGGCAGCGAACGATTTATATGGCTTGATGTCTTGATAGTCCGTTTTACCCCGGAGGGGGCGGGGTAGGGCGAGGACCCGCAGAAAGGAACGGAGGCCACTGTTCCCGTGTCCGACAACCCCACACACCCCACCAGCCCCACCCGCTCCGCGCATCCGGAGGAGGCCGCCTCCCCCGGCCGGCCGGCCCCGACCGTCACCGTGATCGTGCCGGTCCACAACACCCGGCGTTACCTCGACCGCAGCCTCGGCTCGGTCTTCGCCCAGACCCTCGACCCGGACCGCATCGAGGTCATCGCCGTCGACGACGGCTCCACCGACGGCAGCGGCGCCTGGTTGGACGCGGCCGCCGCCACCCACCCCCAGCTCACCGTCGTCCACCAGCCGCCCTCCGGCGGCGCCGGCAAACCCCGCAACGTGGGCCTGGACCGCGCCACCGGCGACTACGTCTTCTTCCTCGACTCCGACGACCACCTCGGCCCCGAGGCGCTGGCCCGCCTCACCCGGATGGCCGAAGAGCACGACTCCGACGTCGTCTACGGCCGGATCGTCGGCGCCGAGGGCCGCGGCGCCCCGGTGGACCTGCGCACCACCAACCCCCGCGTCTCGCTCTTCGACTCACCCGTCTACTGGAGCCTGGCCGCCTACAAGCTCTTCCGCCGCTCCTTCGTCGAGCGCCACCGGCTGCGCTTCGTCGAGGGCCGCCTGCTCGCCGAGGACCTCCCCTTCGGCATCGCCGCCCTGCTGCGCGCCGACACCGTCTCGGTCCTCGCCGACTACGACTGCTACTACCTCCACGGCCGCGACGACGACAGCAACGCCTCCCGCCAGGACATGGACTGGCCCGCCTACCTCGCCTACATCGACACCGTGCTGGCCGACGTCGCCGCCGGCGTCCCGCCCGGCCCCGACCGCGACACGCTCATGGTCCGGCACTTCCACGGCGAGATACTCATGCCGTTCGCGGCCCCCTACCTGGCCCGGGACGAGGCCGGTCGCCGCGCGATGCGCGAGGCCGCCCGCCCCCTGGTCGACCGCTACCTCACCGACCGGGTGCTCGCCGCCCTGCCGCCCGGCCTCCGCCTCCGCGCCCACTGCCTGCGCGCCGGCCTCGACGCGGAACTGACCGCCGTCGTCCGGGCCGACACCGGCCGCACGCCCGGCCCGCCCCACCTCCAGGACGGCCGCGCCTACGCCGCGTACCCGCACTTCCGCGACCCGGACCACCCGCTGCCGGACGCCCTGTACGACCTCACCTCCCGCATCGGGGTGCAGCAGCGCCTCACCGACCTCCAGTGGGTCGGCGGCGTCCTGCACCTCCACGGCAGCGCCACGCTGCGGGCCGTCGGCGCCGACCACGTGGAGGTGGTTTTGCACCGCAGCGGCGCCCACGTCGGCGTCCCCGCCACGTACGGCCCCGACGGCGCCTGGCACGCCGCCCTGGACCCGGCCACCGCGGTCCACGGCGCCCCGATGGCGGACGGCGTCTGGGGCCTGAAGATCGCCGTCACGGCGCACGGGACCGACGCCGCGGACGCCGCGGCGCCCGAGGGGCCGGACGCCGCGGGCGCCGCCGACACCCCGCCTCCCGCCGCCGTCCGCCGGGAAGCCTGGCTCGTCCCCGAAGGCGGTGCGGCGGCCACCGACACCGCCCCGCGGGTCGTCAGCCACGGCCCCACCGGTCCCACCGTCGCCGCGCTGTTCCTCTCCTCCCCGCACGGCCACCTCCACCTCGACCTGGACCACGACGGGGCCCGCCGCCCGCTCGGCGCCGACCTGCGGGGCGCCGCGGCCTGCGCCCGCACCGGCCGCGCCACGGTCGCCGCCGGCGTCACGCTCCCCGGCTGCCCCGTCGACGCCGGCCTCCAGTTCGTGCTGCGCGACGCCACCCGCTGCGTGGCCCTGCGCACCACCGTCGAACGCGCCGCCGGCGACCGCTACCGCGCCCGCGCCCGCCTGCGCAGCAGCCCGCCGGGCACCTGGCGGGTCGCCCTCCGTCTCACCGCGGGCGGGCTGCGCCGCGAGCTGCCGGTCCAATCGGCCGACGGCACGGGCCCGTTGACGCTCCGGGTGCCGTAGCCCGGCGACGGGCGGACGCCCGCCCCGCACGCGAGCCCGCGTGGCGGTGTCTCGGGGGCGGTGTCATCCGGGCTGTGCCTCCGGGTCGGCGTCCAGGCCGTCCACCAGCCGGTCCAGGAAGCGGGTGAAGGTGGCCTCGGGGGTGAGGGGGTGGCCGGGGGCGGCGAGGGCCCGGGCGAGTTCCGGGTGGTGGCCGTCGGCGGCGACGGTGGTGAGGTAGCGGACCTCGGCGGCGGCCCGGTCGGGGGATTCCGCGGTGGTGGCGCGGGTGAGTTCGTGGCTGACGTGCGAGGCGACGAAGCCGGTGAGGAGGCTGAAGACCTCCAGTTTGGCGGCGCCGTCGAGGCCGGTGGGGCGGAGTGCGGCGAGGGCGTGTTCCAGGAAGGCCAGGGCGTGCGGGCCGAGGCTGCGGTGGGTGGACAGGGCGGCGGGCAGCCAGGGGTGGCGGAGCATCAAGGCGCGTTGGTGGTGGGCGACGGTCTTGAGGTCGGTGCGCCAGTCGCCCAAGAGCGCGCCGGTGACGGGGAGTTCGCCGTTGACGCGGTCGACCATGAGGTCCACCAGCGTCTCCTTGTCGGGGGCGTAGCTGTAGAGCGACATGACGCCCGCGCCGACCTGCGCGGCGACCCGCCGCATGGTGACCGCGTCCAGCCCTTCGGCGTCGGCCAGCTCGACGGCCGCCGCGGTGACCGCCTCGCGGCTGAAGGCGGGGCGGCGTCCGCGCCGGGGGCGGTCGGGGGTCAGCCAGAGCTCCTGGGGGTCCATTCGTCCCATCCAAGCATCCGCTATTCTCGTACGCAGTACGAGAATAGGCTTTCGTGAGGGAGGGGCACCATGGCGGAGACCGAGGGCGGCGGCGCGGTGACGGGACGGCCGCGGACCGCGCCGACGGGGCGGGCGCCACGGGCCGCGCGCTGGCTGCGCGCGACGTGGCGCAACGTACCGGCGGGCCCGTACCGCGTCGGGTACGAGGCGCGACTGGCGGTGCCGGCCGACGATGACGTCTCACTCCTGACGGACCATTACTTCCCATGCGCAGAAGGCGAGTTGGCGCCGGAGGCCGGCCGGTTCCCGACGCTGCTGGTGCGCTCGCCCTACGGGCGGGGCGTGCCGTGGGCGGCGCTGTACGGCCTCCTCTTCGCCGAGCACGGGTTCCACGTGGTGGTGCAGAGCAGCCGGGGGACCGGCGGCTCCGGCGGCGACTTCCACCCGTGGCGGCACGAGGCGCCGGACGGCCGCGCCACGGTGGCCTGGCTGCGCGCACAGCCGTGGTTCACCGGGGCGCTGGGCACGATCGGGCCCAGCTACCTGGGGTACGTGCAGTGGGCCCTGGCCGAGGAACCGCCGCCGGAACTGCGGGCGATGGTGGTGCAGATCGGATTCCACGACCCCCATCCGTACTTCCACGGCGGCGGCGCGCTCCACCTGCAGAACGCGCTGGTGTCGAGCATGGGGATGGCGTACCAGCACCGCGGGTGGCGCCCCTTCCTGCGGGCCGCGCTGCGGCTTCGGCGGTGGCTGCGCGGGGCACACCGGGCGGAACCGCCGTACACGTCGTCCGGCCCCGCGGCCGAACTCCCCTGGCTGGCCGAGGCGTTCACCCGCACGGACGGGACCGACCCATACTGGCGCGCCGCGTCGAAGAGCGCGGTCCTGGACCGGTCGACGGTGCCCACGTGCCTGGTCGGCGGGTGGCAGGACGTCTTCCTCGACCAGAGCATCGAGCAGTACCGGCGGCTGCGCCGGGCGGGCTGCGAGACGACGCTGCTCATCGGGTCCTGGACGCACGCCTCGGCGCTCCAGGTGGGCTGGCCGGAGGTGTTCGCGGAGAGCCTGACGTGGCTGCGGGCACGGCTGGGCGGGGAGGCGGACGAGCCGCGGACCGCGCCGGTGCGGGTGCACGTCGGCGGCGGGGGCGGGTGGCGGGACCTGCCCGACTGGCCGCCACCCCCGGGCGACGCGGCGGGCCCCCGGTACCTCACCGCGGGCGGCGGGCTCGGGCGCCGGGCCCCCGGCGACGCGGCACCGGTGGGGGAGTTCCGGCACGACCCAGCCGACCCCACCCCGTCCGTCGGCGGGCCGGCGCCCCAGGGCGGCGGGCGCCGCGACAACGCGGCCCTGGAGGCCCGGCCGGACGTGCTGACGTTCACCGGGCCGGAGCTGACCGCGCCCTCGGAGGTCCTCGGCCCGGTCGCGGCCCGACTGCGGATCACCGCGACCGGCCCCGACGGCACCCCGCCCGACCGGCCCTTCGACGTCTTCGCGCGCCTGTGCGACGTGGACCCGCGGGGCCGCTCGGTGAACGTCTGCGACGGCCTGGTGCGGGTCCCCGGCGGGGCGGCACGACCGCTGGCGGTGGAGGTGCCGATGACCGCCACGGCGCACCGCTTCGCCGCAGGACACCGGGTCCGGTTGCAGGTCAGCGGCGGCGCGTTCCCCCGCTACGCGCTGCCGCCCGGGGCCCACGGCGCCGGCCCGGTACGGATCGCCCTGCACCCGGGTTCGGCCCTGGAACTGCCCTGAGCGCAACGCGGCGGGCCGCCCACCCCCGGGAACGGGAGCGGGCGGCCCGCCGGCACACGTGCGGCCGTCAGCCCTGACGGGCCTCGGGGTGGTGGTGCTGCCAGCCCGCCCACGCCGACGTGATCATGTCGCGGACGTCGTGGCGGGCCTGCCAGCCCAGCTCCTTGGTGATGCGGTCGGCGGCGGCCACCACCCGGGCCGGGTCGCCGGCGCGCCGCGGGGTGACCTCGGGGACGACCCCCTGATGGCCGGTGATCTCCGCGATCAGGTCGACCATCTCGCGGACCGACACGCCTTCGCCCCGGCCGATGTTCAGGGTCAGGTCCCGGACCGGGCCCGGCTCGGCGAGGCTGCGGGCCGCCGCGACGTGGGCGTCGGCGAGGTCCGCGACGTGGATGTAGTCGCGGATGCAGGTGCCGTCGGGGGTGTCGTAGTCGTCACCGAAGATCCGCGGCGCGGCGCCCTGGGTCAGCCGCTCGAAGACCATCGGCACGATGTTGAAGACGCCGGTGTCGGCCAGCTCCGGCGTCGCGGCACCGGCCACGTTGAAGTACCGCAGGCAGGCCGTGCTGATGCCGTGGGCCTTGCCGGCGGCGCGCGCCATCCACTCGCCGACGAGCTTGGTCTCGCCGTACGGGTTGATCGGGACGCACGGGGTGTCCTCGGTGACCAGGTCCACGTCCGGCATGCCGTAGACGGCCGCCGACGACGAGAAGACGAACCGCGGCACGCCGCCGGCGGCCATCGCCTCCAACAGCGTCTGCAGGCCGTGCACGTTCTCTCGGTAGTAGTGCAGCGGCATCTCCACCGACTCGCCGACCTGCTTCTTCGCGGCCAGGTGGACGACGTCGGTGATGGCGTGCTCGGCGAGGGTCGTGTCGAGCAGCGCGCGGTCCAGCGTCGAGCCGACGACCAGCGGCACGTCCTCGGGGACCCGGGCGCGGACGCCCGTCGTCAGATCGTCGAGGACGACGACCGTCTCGCCGGCCTGCCGCAGGGCCCTTACGACATGGGAGCCGATGTAACCGGCACCACCCGTGATCAGGTAAGACATAGCGCCAATCCTAGGCAGGGAACAGAGGGACAGGGGTTGCGGGTCAGCGGCGCAGCCGTCGGGCGGCGATCCGCCAGACGCTGCGCGGTCCCGACGCCACCCGCAGCGCCAGCGCGCCGCCGGTGGTCGGGTAGGGCTGCGCCAACAGCACCAGCTGGCGCCGACTGGGCAGCACGTGCCGCCGCAGACCGGTGCCCACGGCCCGCAGCCCGACCCCGATCGCGGTGCCGTCCGTGCAGGTCAGCCGGGCCGTCAGGTCCCACGGCTCGGGCTCGGCGGGCCGGGAGCCGGGCAGCTCGGTCAGCGGCGCCAGGTCCAGCGCCACCGTGGCCGTCCAGGCCGTGCCGTCGGCGGTGGGGGTCAGGGTCGCGGTGTGCACCGGGCCGGGCCGGTCGTCGCGCCGACGGTGCAGCGCGACGTCGACGCTGACCGGGCCGGCCGCGGCCAGCCGGCCGTACAGGTCGTGGACGCGCAGCCGCAGCAGCCCGCGGGTGGCGCCCAGTACCGGATCGGCGTCCACCGCCACCGGCAGGCGGGGGGACGCGTCGAGCCCCGGCACGTCCTCGTCCGCGGCGTTCACCGCGTCCCCCGCGGCCAGACCGTCCAACCGCACCTCGGGCAGTTCCGCCGACCAGACGGGGGCGCCGTCGGGACCCGTCGTGTACGGGGGCAGCAGCCGCCCCGGGCGGGCCGCCAGCTGCGTCAGCCGGTCCAGGTCGCACGGGGCGGGGGAGGCCAGGACGACCCGGGCCAGCCAGCGGGCCGGGGCCTGCGCGGCGGCCACCTCGGCCTCTTCGAAGCCGGCCAGGTGCTCGCGGGTCAGCTCCCACCACTCGGCCCGGTAGTCCGCGCCGCGGGTGTGCAGCTCACGGACGTACATCCGCAGGTCGTGGTCGAGGAACTTGGTGGCCGCGGCCCGCGCCAGCGCCTTGCGTCCGGCGTCCCGGAGGATCCGCAGGACGGTGCGGTGCGCCTCCAGGCGCTGCCGCCAGTTGGCGACGTCCTTGCGGTCCAGGGAGATCGACTGCTTCGCGGCGGCCCGCCGCACGTGCCAGACGTACACGGTGTCGGGCACCGTGGCGATCTTCGGGGCGGCGGCCAGCACCCGGGCGGTGAAGACGAAGTCCTCGTAGTGGTAGCGGCCCTCGGGGAACGTGATGGCGTGGCCGGTGAGGAAGTCCCGGGCGTAGAGCTTGTTGACGCAGAGGGTGTCGCGGACCAGCTGCGGCGCGGCCTCCGGGGTGTCGTACACGGCCGGCTCGCGGTACAGCGCCGGCTGCCAGGGCACGTCACGGCGGGCCGGCAGCTCCCGGCGGACGCAGGCGCCCGCGGCGACCGGCGCCCCGTGCCGCAGCGCCGCGGCCAGCAGCGCCGGCACCGCACCCGGCGGCAGCACGTCGTCGCTGTCGAGGAACATCACGTACCGGCCGGCGGCGGCCCGCAACCCGTCGTTGCGCGGGGACCCGCACCCCCCGCTGTTCTCGCCGCGGTGCAGTACCCGCAACCGCGGCTCGCTGCGCGCCAGGGCGTCCAGGGCGGCGCCGGTGCCGTCGGTGGAGGCGTCGTCGACCGCGATCACCTCGGCGACCGCGTCCCCCTGCGCGAGCGCCGAACGCACCGCATCGGCGACGTGCACGGCATCGTTGAAGGCGATGACGACGACGCTGACCTGCGCGGCGGGCGTGGGGGCGGGCCCAGGCTGTGACTCAAGGGCGTCATTCACAGTCACTAAATCTACATTTCGTGTCGACAGCAGCTCGTGGCGCGGGCAGGTTCGGACCCCTGTTCTCCAGGGTCAGAGGGCGAAATCCACCGAGTGGTTGCAGCGGCCGCCTTCTTTTTCCGCCTCATTGCCGTCTCGTAACCCCCCGGACCCCGCAGCGAGGCCGTGCGTTCGCCCGCGCGGACGCCCCGCGAGGGCGCCTGCACATGCTGTAACGACGCGGGTGCCGGGAGATGCCGATCCGGCCGCCGCGCACCCCACCGGCCCGCGCCCCCGCCCGCGCCCCGACACCCTCACCCCGCCGCCGGCCCCCTCACTCCACGACCAGGTCCGCGACCCGCCCCGCCGCCCCACCGTCGTCCAGATGACAGAACGCCCGCCGGAACTCCGCGTACGCCGCCGCACTCTCCCGCGCCACCGCCGGCAGGTCCCCCAACGCCTGCACCACCTCGTCCGTCGACGACAGCAACGGACCCGGCACCCGCGCCTCGAAGTCCAGGCTGAAACCGCGCAGCGCATCGCGGTAGTGCGCCAGATCGGGCGTGAGGAACAGCATCGGCCGACCCGTCCCGGCGAAGTCCGCCGCCAACGACGAGTAGTCGGTCACCAACACGTCCGCGGCCAGCAGCAGTTCCGTCGCATCCGGGTACGACGACACATCGCGCGCGAACGGCGCGTGGTGCGCCGGCAACCGGTCCGGCACCTGCGGATGACTGCGCACCAGCACCACGTGGTCCTCGCCCAACGCCGCCCGCGCCACGTCCAGGTCCAGCGGCAGGTGCAACCGGTGGTGCGAGGCGTCGTACGCCACGTCGTCGCGCGGCGTCGGCGCGTACAGCACCACCCGCTGGTCCGGCCGCACACCCAGGTGCGCGCGGACCGCGGCGGCCACCTCGTCCCGGTCCGGGGCGTGCAGCGCATCGGTCCGCGGCAACCCCGTCTCGACCAGCTTCCCGGCATAGCCGAGCGCCGACCGCAACACCGGGGTGCTCGCGGCGTTCGGCGACAACAGCACGCTCCACTGCCGCCCCAGCCGCGGCCGCGGCGCCAGATGCGCCAACCCGCCGCACAGCGTCCCCGCCAGATCCGCCCCGATCCGCTTCAACGGCGTCCCGTGCCACGTCTGGATCACCCGCTGCCCGGCCCGCCGCACGAACCATCGCGGCAGGTGCGTGTTGGTCACGATCCAGTGGCTGTGCGCCAGCGCCCCATGCCAGGCGGCACTGCCCACCACCACCGGCCGCGCGCTCGACGGCACCGGAGCCTGCGCGTCCCGCACCGCCCACAGGTGCTCCACGTCCACCCCCCGCCGCACCAACTCCTCGTGCACCGCCCGCGGCGAGTCCCCGTACGCCCGGCCGCCGAAGCTGCTGTACAGGACGGTGTCCCGCAACGGCCGCGAGCGGTGCAGCGGATAGTGCTGCTCGCGCAGCACCCGCCGCCGGTAGGGACCCCGGTCCACCGGCGGCACCGCCGGCCCCGCCGCCACGAACACCTCGTCCTGCCCCAGCCGGTCCAACGAGAACGGCTTGCCGCGCACCGTCCGCGACACCGGCAGCCCGTCGACGACCGACGGCGCGCACCGCACCGGCGGATCCAGCGGCGACCCCACCGCCCCCCGCTCCCGCAGATGCACCGTCCAACGGCCCTCCCGCAACGGCACCTCCCCGGCCAGCGACGGCACCGCGGCCAACGGCAGCGCCCCGTGGAACCGCCCGCCGTCATGCGCGGCCGGGAACACCACCTCGGTGGCGTGCACGGTGTGCTTCAGGACCAGCTCCGGCGCGGTCGGCGCGGCATCCGGCAGCGTCCCCGCCAGCAGCAACGTGCCGTCCGCCCGCCACACCACCCGGTCCGCGTACGCCTGCGGCACCCGGTCCTGCAACACCAGCTCCCCGGCCGGCGACGCCGACGCCACCACCTCCCGGCCGTGCGGCAGCGGATGCGCCACCGGAACCATCCCCGGCGGGCAGACCACCCGATCGGTGCCGCCGCCGGGCAGCACCAGCTCCGGCCACCAGGTCTCGGTGTGCGGCGGCGGAACCGCGGCCGGCTCCCCGTCCCGCGCGGGCCGCGCCGCGGCCAACACGTCCAACCGCACCCGCACCACACACCGCGCCCCACCGGCCGCGCCGCTCCCGCCGCCGGCCGGTTCCCCGGGAGCCCGGGCCGCCTCCACCGGGAACGACACCACCGTCCCCGTGCCCCGGTGCGTCAGGCGCAGCCCCAGCGGCACCGGTCCGGGCGCCGCCACCGCCATCTCCAACGCGCCACCCGCCACCCGCGGCGACCCCACCAGCCGCCGCACCGGGCGGGACACCGCGATCCGCAACCGCCCGTCCACGTACCGCGGCGTCACCCGCACCCCGTCCGCACCCTCGTGCCCGGCCGGCGCCGCCCCCGACCCGCTGTCCGGCGCCGCCAACTCCCCGGACCGCACCGCCCCCGCCGACGCCAGCAGCACCTCCACCCGCCACTCGCCCGGCACCAGCCGCCCCCCGCGCCGCAACCGCGCCGGATCCAGCCGCACCTCGAACCCCGACCAGTCGTAACAGTGCAGCTCCTGCCCGGACGCCGCCGTCGCCTCCGGCATCGCCACCGTCCGCACCGGCAGCACCACCCGCCGCCGCCCGCACGACAACACCACCGTCCGCAGCGCCCCGTGCCGCGAGGCGGCCGGCAGGTTCCGCACGTAGGCCCAACCCCGCAGCAACAGCACCCCGCCCCGCCACACCGCCTCCCGGACCTCCGCCCGCACCGGGAAGTCCGACCGCTCCAGCCGCACCACCCCCGCCGGCAACTCCACCGGCAGCACCGCCCGCCGCCGCAACGGCGGCCCGGCCACCGCGAAACCCCCCGGATTACGCGCCTCGTGCGCCAACAGCGTCCCCAAGTCCGCCAACCGCCCGGACCGCACCAGGTACCACCGCATCCGCAACTCCACCGGCAGCGCCCGCAACGCCCGCGGATCGGTCCCCGCCAGGAAGTCCCGCGCACAGTCCAAGAACGCGGTCCGCACCTCGGGCGCCGCCCCCGGCGCCGCCGCCACCAGGTCCAACAACCCCCCGGTCAACTGCGCCCGGTCGTACGCCGCCCGCAGCCCGGCGTCCACCCGGTGCACCGGATCGGCCAGCAGCGCCCGCATCCGCGCCACCGCCGCGAACCGGTCCCGCACCTCCTGCGCCCCCGGCCGCCCGGACCGCCCCGCCCCCGACGGCAGCCGCCAGTAACAGACGTGCTCGTGCAGCACGTCCACCGCCTCGGCCAGCACGTGCGCCGGCAGCGCCACCGCCGCACCGTCGCACCCGTCCCCGTCGGGGAAGACGAACCCGTGCCGGTCCCAGAACGCCCGCCGGAACACCTTGTTCCGCACGAAGTGGTCACCGAGCAGCACCGGATCCCGGCGGACGTGGGTGCGCAACACCGTCTCCCGGGCCGCCGGATGGAACGCCGACTGGCTCCGCCCCGCCGCCCCCAACCGGTAGACGTTCCCGGTCGCCAGATCCGCCCCAGACTTGTCCAACAACCCGATCAGGTCCTCGTACGCCCGCGGCAGCAGCACGTCGTCCGGCGCCAGGAACGCCAGATACTCGGTGTGCGGAAAGGCATGCCGCGCACCGGCGTTCCACCCCCCGCCCCGCCCCCCGCCGCCGCCATCGTGCACCACCCGGAACCGCGGATCCCGCTCCACCCACCGCCGCCACCCGCCCGGCGGCGACTCCGCCGCACCCCGGGCCGGCCCGTCGTCCACCACCACCACGTCCAACGCCTCCGACGTCTGGGCCGCCACCGACTCCAGACACTCCTCCACATGGCGCGCGGACCCCGCTCCGCGCGGGACCGGGACGACGACGGTGAGCCGAGGCTTCATGGCGGACGAGCCTTTCCGGACAGGCGGACCACGGGACCAACCCCACGTCACACACGCGACGATGCGGCCGACTCGTCCCTCAACTCGTCCATCGCCGACCCGGTCACCGACGCTGCGCTGAAAGGGTGAGGCGAAGGTGCGGCGAAGCGGCCCGGCCCCCGCAATGGCGTAGACCGTGGACAGCGTGCCCGGTGCCCCACCCACCGGACACCGGCAACCGCCCGCCGCCCAGGAAGGTGACCGCCCCGCGATGCCCGGCCGAACCGACAGCTCCGCCGCCACCGACCGCCCCGACACCGCGGCCCCCGCCCCCGGCACCCCCGCCGCCCGCCCCCCACACCCCGCCGGCACCGCCCCGGCCGCCTCCACCGCCCGCCTGCCCGCCCGCCACGCACGGCACCCCCTGACCCGGCTGCTGCCCGCCCGGCCCCCGTTCGCGCGGCAACTGCGCCGGATCGGACCCGGCCGCGTCCTGGAGATCGGCTGCGGCGACGGCGACACCCTCGCCGCCTGCGCCCCCGGCAGCGTCGGCATCGACCACGACCCGCGGTCCGTCGCCCACTGCCGCGCCCGCGGCCTGACCGCCTACACCGCCGACGCCTTCCTCGCCGGCCCGCACGCCCGCCCCGGCGCCTTCGACGCGCTGCTCACCGCCCACGTCCTGGAACACCTCGACGACGAACAGGTCGAGGAACTCCTGCACGCCTACGTCCCCTACGTCCGGCCCGGCGGCGGCGTCCTGTTGATCACCGCCCAGGAAGCCGGCCACCGCACCGGCCCGGAACCCGTCCGCTTCACCGACTTCACCCTGCTGCGGGCCTTCGCCGAAGCCGCCGGACTCGCCGTCCGCCGCACCTACTCCCACCCGCTGCCCCGGACCGCCGGCCGCGTCCTGCGCGCGAACTCCTTCGTCCTCGTCGGCCAGGTCCCCCGCGGCTGAACCGGACGGGCCGACCCCCACCGGCCCGCCCCCACGCCCCGGCTAGCGCCCGGCGGGACCCTGGGCCCGCGCCCGCTTCCGGGCCCGCACGAGCGCCCGCGTCACCACCGGCGGCAACACGTCCAGCGCCACCCGGCGCAACGCACCCCGCGCCGGCCGCGGCGCCGGCCGCCCGACCACCGGCTGCGCCGCCTCCGCGGGCTTCCCGGGCTTCGCCGCATCCGCCGCCCGTGCCGGCGCCGCCTCGTGCCGCGACACCGGGTGCGCCGGCTCCTTCGCCCCCTTGGCGCTCAACCGCACCAGCGGAGCACCGTTGACCTCCTGCACCTCGTGCCACACGTCACCGCGCTCCGCCAACCACGCCAACAGCCCCGCCCGGTACGGCTCCGGGTCCCCCCACGTGCCGTAGAACTTGGTGCCGGTCACGCAGATCGGCCGCAGCCCGTGGTCCGTCACCGCCTGCCACGTGGCGGCGGCCACCCCCGGACAGTGCTCCGCCCGGTAGTCGTCCATCACCACCACCCCGGCATCGGCCAACAGCTCCCGCACCGCCAGGATGTCGCCGTGCACGTGCGCGTACAGGTGCGACGCGTCGATGTGCGCGAACCGCACGCTGCCCGCCGCCACGTGCTCGCTCACCGACGAGCTCAACCCCTGCACGACGACCGGCAACTCCTCATGGAACGAAAGGTAGTTGGCCTCGAAGGCACGACGCGTCAACGTCGCGTACGACTTCGCCATCTCCCGCGAGTTCGACACGTCCTCGGCCGGCGAGTCGAACAGGTCGCAGACCGTGAAGCGCTCCTCCGGACGCAACCGCGCACCCAGGAAGATCGCGCTCTTGCCCATGTACGCGCCCAGTTCCAGCAGGTCCCCCGCCACCCCCCGGTCCTGCTGATCACGCAGGAACCAGTCGAAGAGCAACTGATCGGCGGTGAAGAACCACCCCTTGACCTCGGACAACCGGGTCGGGCGCGGCAGCTGGTCGGCACTGTGGCCTGCGATAGCGGCAGTCATGTGCGGTCCGTCTCCAGACGGTCGGGAATCGATGGCGATGTACGACACGGGGGCACGGCACGGCCCCGGGATCCGGCCGGCCGCGCGCAGCACCCCGGTCGCACCATGCGTTTCACGGAGCGGCGCCATCGTGGGGCAGCAACATGAACGGAAGGTGAGCGTCGCGCCGCGCTCCGGTCATCTCCGCCGCCCGACCCCCGAACCCGCCCCACCGCCCGGACCACGCCCGCCCGCGGTCACTTCACCGCCCCCGCCATCACCCCCGACACGAACTGCCGCTGGAAGGCGAAGAACACGATCAGCGGCACCACCATCGACAAGAACGCCCCCGGCGCCAACACGTCGATGTTGTTGCCGAACTGCCGCACCTCCTGCTGCAACGCCACCGTGATCGGCGGATGCCCGCTGTCCGCGAAGATCAACGCGATCAGCATGTCGTTCCACACCCACAGGAACTGGAAGATCCCCAACGACGCGATCGCCGGCCCGCCGAGCGGCATCACCACCCGCGTGAACAACCGCAGCTCACCCGCCCCGTCCAGGCGTGCCGCCTCCAACAACTCCCGCGGGATCTCCGCGAAGAAGTTCCGCAACAGGAACACCGCGAACGGCAACCCGAACGCCGTGTGGAACAACACCACCCCGGCCGTCGTCTCGAACAGCCCCACCGCACCGAACAACTTCGCCACCGGAATCAACGCCACCTGCACCGGCACCACCAGCAGCCCCACCACCACCATGAACCACCCGTCCCGCCCCGGGAAGTCCAACCACGCGAAGGCATAACCCGCCAACGACCCGATCACCACCACCAGCACCGTCGACGGCACCGTGATCGCCGCCGTCGTCACCAGCGACCCCGTCACCTTCCCGTTCGACAACAACTGGCTGTAGTTGTCCAACGTCAACTGCGCCGGCCGGGTGAACACCTCCCACCAACCCGACTCCGCGATCTGCGCCGGACTGCGCAGCGACGACACCAACAACCCCACCGACGGCATCAACCAGAACAACGCCACCAACACCAGGAACACCCGCACCGCACCACCACCGGCGCGCGCCGCGAGCCGCGCCCCCACCGACGGCCCACCAGCCGCCCGCCCCCGCGCACGACCCCCACGACCAGCCGCCCCCAAGCCCCCGCCCACGGTCGACATCGACGACGTCATCGACGGCGCTCCTTCCGTATCCGGCGCAGATTCACGTACATCACCGGCGCCACCAGCACCAGCAAGAACACCGCGATCGCACTCCCCAGCCCCTCGTCCACATCCGTCCCGAACGACGACTGGAACAACTGCAACGCCAACACGTTCGCCGACCGCAGACTCGACCCCGGCGCGATGATGTACACCAGATCGAAGATCTTCAGCACGTTGATCATCAACGTCACCAACACCACCACCAGCACCGGCGCCAACAACGGCACCGTGATCCGGCGGAACACCTGCCACTCACCGGCCCCGTCCACCCGGGCCGCCTCCAACAACTCCCGCGGCACCCCCGCCAACCCCGCCGCGATCAATACCATCGCGAAACCAGCCCACATCCACACGTAACTACCGATGATCGCCGGCGTCACCAACGCCGGACCCAACCAGTCCACCCCGTTGTACGCCGCCGCGAAATCCGCCGCCGGCAACCGCACCCGCGCCCCCACCGCCTCCGCCGCCGGCAACGCGAACGTCCCGTCCGCCGCGGTCACCGCCGACGCCACCGCCCGGCCGTCCTTCACCGCCTCCACCCTCAGCCCGGCCAACGCCTTCTCACCCGGATCGATGACGTTCGGCCGCCCCCCACCCCCACGGGTGAAGTCCAACCACGCCGTACCCGTCACCTGACCCGCCCGCGGCCGCGCCACCACCGCCGACCGCGCCCCCCGCACGTCCGACGGCTGCACCGCCACCAACGGCAGCGCCACCTGCGCCCCCGCCCGCACCACCGACCGCGACGTGAACGCCCCGCCCCCCGACGGCCGCAACTCCGCGTTCGGCCGCGGCTTCGCCCCCGGGAACGGCGCCGGCTCCGCGAACGTGTCGTGCACCCCCACCCACACCGCGTTCGCCACCCCGCGCTGCGGATCCTGGTCGTACACCAACCGGAAGATGATCCCGGCCGCCAACATCGAGATCGCCATCGGCATGAAGACGACCAACTTGAACGCCGTGCCCCACCGCACCCGCTCCGTCAACACCGCGAAGATCAACCCCAGCGCGGTCGACACCGTCGGCGCCACCACCACCCAGACCACGTTGTTCCGCAACGCCGTCCGGATGCCCTCGTCCGAGAACATCGCCCCGTAATTCCCCAGCCCCACGAAGCCGTCGCCGGACGCATCGAACAGACTCCGGTACACCGAGAACCCGATCGGATACACCACCAGCGCACCCAGCAACACCAACGCCGGCAACAAGAACACCGCGGCGACCCACCACCGCGTCCCCGCCACCCCGCGCCGCCGCGCCCCGGCCCGCCCCGCACCCGTACCCGCCTCGCTCATCGCCGACGAACCCCCGCTCCCGATCGAGGTGCCCCACCCAACGAGGTACTGCCCGGCCCGCTCAGTGCCCGAAGGACTTGGCCGCGTCCCGCTCCAACCGCTGCTGCGTCCCCGCCACGTCCTTGGGGTCCTTCAAGAAGTCCTGCAGGTCCTTCCACTCGCCCTGCCCCGGCTTCCCCCCGAACGACGCCGGCGCCTGATCCGACATGTCGAACCGGAAGTCGTCCCCCGCCGCGACCAACGCCTGCGCGATCTTCCGCATCACGTCGTCCGCGTACGCCGCCCGGTCCAACTCCTTGTTCGGCGACAGGAAACCGCCCGCCTGCGCCCAGATCTTCGCCGCGTCCGTCGACGCCAGGAACGTCAACAACGCCTGCGCCGCCTTGGAGTCCTTCAGCGCCACCGCCACGTCCCCACCGGTCACCACCGGCGACTTGGCACCCACCGCGGGGAACGGGAACACCTTCGCGTCCGTCCCCACCTTCGCCTTCGTCTGCGCGATGTTCGCCGCCGCGAAGTCCGCCGACGACACCATCGCCGCCTTCGGCGCGTCACCCCCGGTGAACGTCTGCGTCACCGACGTCGGGAAGTCCGTCTGCAACGCCCCCGCATTGCCGCCCGCCAACAACTCCTTGCGGCCGAACAACTGCCCCAACGTGGTCAGCGCCCGCGTCACCGACGGATCCGTCCACTTCAGGTCGTGCTTCGCCAACTGGTCGTACTTCTGAGGACCGGCCTGCGACAGGTACACGTTCTCGAACCAGTCGGTCAGCGTCCACCCGTCCGACCCGCCCACCGACACCGGCTCCACACCCGACTCGGAGATCGTCTGCGCCGTCTTCAAGAACTCCGGCCACGTCTTCGGCTCGGACACCCCGGCGTTCTCGAAGACCTTCGCGTTGTACCAGACCAACGACTTGTTGCTGGCCTTGAAGTACACCCCGTACTCGGTGCCCCCGTGGGCCCCCAGCTCCCGCCACCCCTTGCTGAAGTTCTTCGCCAACTGCGCCTTGGCGTCCGCCCCGAGCGGCTTGAGCCACCCCTTCCCGGCGAACTCGTTCAACACCCCCACCTGCTGCAACAGCGCCACGTCCGGCGGCCCACCACCAGCGATCTTGGACCCGATGAAGCCCGCCATGTCATCGCCGCTGGGCACGAAGTCCACCTTCGCCCCGGTGCGCTTCTCGAACTCCGCCAACACCTTCGTGAAGTTGTCCCGCTCGGCCCCCGTCCAGACCGCCGTCACCTGCAACCGCTGCCCGCTCAACTTCGGCAACGCCACCGTCGGCGCCGTACTCCCACCTCCCGACCCATCGCTCCCACTACCCCCACCGCTCCCACTGCCCCCGCACCCGGCGGCCCCGAGCGCCACCACCGCCACGGCCGCCGCCACCCGCACCCCCGCGCGCCCGCCCCGCCCGACTCGTCCACGCATCCCCGTAGCCCCTCCGTAGCCCTTGACCGAGCGCTCACCCAACGATCCCGCCCAGCCCATCCGCCCACATAGCTGCCTGACCTGACCTGCCTGACCTGACCTGCTTGACCTGAGTGCCTGAGTGCTTGTGCTGCCGTGCTCCGGCGCCGCCGCGCCTGTGCCGCGCTGCGGCGTCGCTGAGCTGTGCCGTGCTGCGGTGTGGTGCTGCCGTGCTCCGTGCCGGTGGCGCTGACGGCATCGCTGGCGCCAACCGTGCCGGCGGCTGGCGCCGGCGGTGGTGCTGGCAGTGGTGCCGGTGGCGCTGTCCGAGCCGTCGTTACCGGCGGTGCTGGCGAACCTGGCGGTGCTGTCCGTGCTGGCGGTGCTGGCAGTGCTGACGGTGCTGTCCGTACTGGCGGTGCAGTCGTTCCGTAGCTGTTCTACCGGTCTCTACAGCTGTTCTGCCGTTCCCTACCGGTCCTGCCGGCACCCGGCACCCCGCGGCTCCCGCAGGGGCCGACCCACCCGCTCGGCCCGGTCCATGCCCACCCGGCAACCACGACCGGGCCCGACACCGACACCACTACCGACACCACACCGGCACCGGGGCCACCGAGATCACCAAGACCACCGAGATCCCCGAAACCAGCATCGCGAAGACCGAGATCGCGAAGCGGACCGGGACCGCGGCACGTGCGACAGTCCTACGCCCCCACCACCGGCTCCGCAATACCGCCGCCCTCGCCAACTGCCCTTTTGTGATCGGCCTGTTACGGGCCCGAGCCGACCCGACCTCGCCCCCCACCGCAGCCGCCACCCCCACTGCAGCCGCCACCCCCGGGCAGCCTCCGCCCCACCCTGCCGGCCACTACCCCAAGGGCCCCAGGCCCCGAAGGCACAACCCCCGAAGGCCCAGGCCCTTAAAACCCGAGCCCCTATCGGCCGAAGTCCTCCACGACAGCCCTCCACGACCACAGAGCAGCGCCGGCCACGAAGCAGCGCCTCCCGCACCCCAGCTCCGGAAACGAACGTCAACGACGGCCCCAGCGTCGGCCACGAAGCGGCGCCGGCCTCACGTCAACACCGGCCCCAGCGCCGGCCTCACATCAGCGACGGCCCCGCCGGCGCGCCCGAGGACTGTGCGGCCCGCTGTAGCGCACTGGCCAGCAGCGCCAGGTCCGTCGGGCCGTTGCCCAGCTCCCGGAGCGGGCGCCGGGCCGGCGGGTCGCCCATCCGTTGCCACTCCAGGGGCACGACGGTCGGCCGCAGGGTGGACGTACGGGGTATCCGGCCGGTCACCCGACCCGCCTGGAACGGCGTGGACGCGCCGTCCTCGGCGCGGTGCAGCCACCCGCGGCCCGGCGGCACCGGCTCGGCGTCGGACGGTGCCGACTCGGCCGGGCCGGCGCGGCCGACGGCCGACGGGATGCGTCCCAACTGGATGCGCAGGGCGGCCCGTTCGGCGGTGGCGGTGCCTTCGGTGCGGTCCGGGTGGCCGGTCGCCGCTATCAGGTGCACGCCCAGCGCCGCGCCGTCCCGGGCCACCGCCTCCAGGGCGCGGACCACGGAACCGGCGGCCGGGCGGCCGGTGCTGCCCAGCGCCGGGGAGACCAGCGCGTCGAAGTCGTCGACCAGGACGAAGAGTCGGGGCATCGGGGCGGAGGTGTGGGTGGGGCCCTGCGTCGGCGCCTGGGACGCCGCCGGGCCGGGCTCGGAGGCTTCCGTGCGGGTGCGGAGGCGCAGGGTGCCCGTGCGGGAGGGGTCCGCGGGTCCGGCCGTGGTGCCGCCGCCCTCTTCCTCATTACGGCAACGATTACGGAGAGTGAATTGTTCCGGCGTTTCGTTACTCGGTGTGAATGAGGTGGGTGGGGTGGGTGGGGTGGAGTTGGCTTGCTGGTGCGGCGCGGCTGCGGAAGCGCGGGCCGTCGCGGGACGCGCACCCGAGGTGGTGGCGGAGGCGCTGGCGGTGCCTGTGATCCCGGTGGTGTTTGAGGGGCCGGAGGGGTTCGGCCCTGTCGCGTTCGCGGTGTGCGGAGCGCGGGCGTTCGCCGTGGCGGCGCCGTGGGTGGCGGTGCTTTCGGCGGAGCGTCGGGGGGCGACGATGCGGGGGGCCGGGAGGTGCTTGGTGCGCCACTCGGAGAAGGGGGTGCCGGCCAGTATTTCGGCGCGCCGCTTCAGCTCGGAGGACAGGGCCTGGGCGAACTCCCGCATCCGCACCGGGTCCGAGGCGGCCAGGTGCGTCGTGACGTGCGGCAGTTCCGTACAGGCCCGCAGGCCGTCGCCGCGCTCGGTGCCGGCGCCGTCCACCAGCACCAGCGACAGCCGGTCCGGGCGGTCCGCGGCGGCCAGCGACGCGGCGAGCGACCGCAGCAGTTCGGTCTTGCCGGTGGCCGGGGCGCCTTCGACGAGCAGGTGGGCGCCGTCGGCCGCGAGGTCGGCGACCACGGGGCCGTGCGGTCCGGCGCCCAGCACCGCGGCGGCGCTGGGACGGTCGGTGTCCTGGGCCGCCGCCCAACGGGCCAGCAGGGACGCGGGGGTGGCGCGGGCCAGCCCCAGCTCGTCCAGCAGGCGCGTCGCGTCCGGCAGCGGCACCGCGGCGCGCGGTGCCGTCGGCCCGCCCGCGCCGGCGCCCGTCTCGGTCTCGCGCAGCGGCGCCAGCGACCGGGCGAACCGTTCGGCCCAGGCGGCGGAGACCGCGTCCACGGTCGCGACCGCGCCGTTCGGCCCCGAGCCGGGTTGGACCACCCGCAGGGCCGTGGCGACGTCGCCGCTGAGCACCGCGACCGCGCCGCACTCGCCGAACGCGGGTGAGGCGACGCGCGCCGCCTCGTACGTCGCGGCCAGCGGGAAGGCGGGGGAGGCGGCCGGGGTCTCCGCCAGGCAGAGCACGTGGATGCCGGCCGCCGGACCGCCCGCCGCGAGCCGTGCGGTGGTCTCGCGCAGCGCCGACGAACCGGGGTCGCCGTCCACGATCAGCAGGGTGTGCGGTCCGTGGTGGCGGGCGGCGGCGGAGGCCACTTCGGCGCGGTCGGCGCTGGGCCAACCGGGGCCCAGGGGGCCGTCGTCCAGGCGTCGCACCAGTTCGGACGTGCGGGCGGTGGCCTGTTCCTTGTCGAAGGCGAGCAGGAGGCGGCAGTCCTGGCCGCGGGTCGGGCGGACGTGCGGCAGCCAGCCCAGCCAGGACCAGTCGGCCACCCGCTCCTCGGTGGCCTGCGCCCGGTCGGTGCCGAGCAGCACGATCTCCAGCGTGCCGGGGGAGTGCAGGGCGGCGAGCTGCGCGGTGACGGACCGGGCGAGGCCGACGAGGCGCCCGCGCGGGCCGGCCAGCCCGAGGGCGCCGGCGCGGCGCAGGTCGACGGTGACCGGTGCGACGGTGCGCCCGCCGTCCCGCTCGGCCGTGCCCAGGCGGACGGTGAGCGCGTCGGGGTGGTCCGGGCCGCGCTCCCAGAGCCGGGGGCCCGGGCCGAGCACGGTGAGCAGGACCGCGGCGGCGTCCGGCCAGCGTTCGTGGTCGGCCGGGCCGGTGGCGGCGGCGGTGGCGGTGGCGGTGGCCGTGGCCGTGGGCGCGGCGACGGCGGTGCTGCGGGCCGGTTCGCCGGCGGGTGCCGGCCCGTCGTCGTCGTACGGGGGGCCGGGCTCGGGGGCGTCCGGGTCCACCACGGGGCGTCCGCCGGCCAGTCGGCGGGCCCAGGCGCCGATGCCGCCGCGCCGGCCGGCCTTGCGGGCCATCGGGTCGACCGGGACCAGGGACTGCTGGCCGCCGTGGGTCTGCCCGTCCATGGGCGCGCCACCGTGGCCGGACACGGGCGCGGGGCTCGTCCCGTAGGCCGCTGCCGGGTGGGTGGGCCCGGTGCCGTACGTGGCGTGGGTCGGGGCGTGCGGCGGCGGGACGGCGCCGGGCGCCGTGGGGTCGGGTGCGGCCGGGGTGTGCGGGGCGGGGCCGGGGGCGGTCTGCTGGTGGGGTGCGGCGGGCGGGAACAGGCCGCCGCCCGCCGGTCCGCCCGGTGCCGGGGCGGGGGAGCCGGGCGGGCCCGGGGGCACGTCGGCGTCGTGTGCGGTGTCGTGTGCGGCGCGGCTGGTGGGGGCGGGGACGCCGCGCAGCGGGGTGCCCCGGCGGCCCGTGCCGGTGGTGGCCGGAGTGGGGGAGTGGCCGGGGCCGGCGTACAGGGCGCCCGAGGTGGTCGCCCCGGTGGCCGTGGCGCCGGGGCCCAGCTGGCCGGGGGCGACGCGGAGGTGGCCCTCGCCGTCGGGGGTGGCGTTCAGGGCCGGGTCCGGGGTGCGCGGCGGGGACTGGAGGCGGAGCGCCGATTCGCCGATGCGCAGCAGGGCGCCGGGCGGCAGGAGGACGGCGCGGTCGCCGAGCTCGGTGCCGTCGACGGCGGTGCCGTTGGTGGAGCGCAGGTCGGCGACGTAGACCGCGCCGTCGGGCTCGACGGTGACGGCGCAGTGCAGGCGGGAGACGTCGGGGTCGTCCAGGGGGACGTCGGCGTCGGCGGAGCGGCCGATGCGGATCTGTCCGCCGTGCAGGAGGTGGACGCCGCCGGCGTCGGGGCCGGAGACGACGCGCAGGCGGGCGGAGCCGTGCGGCAGGCCGTGTGCGGGGGCGGGGCCGGGGCCCTGGAGGGAGAGCACCGCGCCGTCGATCAGGGGCGGCTCGCCGAGGGCGGCGCGCTGGGGGTCGAGGCGTTCGGTGCCGGCGTAGAGGATGACGGGGGCGCTGCTGCCGGTGGTGCCGACGTCCGCGCCGGTGCCCGCCACGGCCGCCGCGAGGGAGCCGGCCACCGTCGCGAGGGCGGTGCCGGCGGGGGCCGTCACGAGGACGTCGCAGGCCCGCGTGGTGGGGCCGCTGCGCGGCCCGAGGACGGTCAGCCGGATCTGCATCGCCGTCAACGGTCCCTTCTGCCGGGAATCCGGCAGGGGCTCGCTCGCTCCCCCACCGCACCCCGGGCACGTCGGCACGGACATGTCCCATGCACGTCGCGACAGTGACCGCGCGCCCCCACCGCGTGCGTGCTGGGATGCATCCTCGCACCTGCCGCTGACAACACGCCCGTCGACCGCCCATTAATGATCTTGATTGGTCGGCGCCCGGCGGAAAACTGCCTGCTTACCCGCATTGAACCGGCCGATTTCGATCATCGGATGCCGAGGAAGCGATCAGTGGCGGACGGCACCCGGACCGCTGAAGCGGGTTCCGGCCGAGTTGACGCGCCCGCCGCCCGCGCCGTGCCCGCCGGGCCGTGCGGCGCCTGCGACCGGGGCAACCAACGGCCCGGAACCGGCGTCTTTCCGAGGAGCCCCGCCCCGTCCGGCGCACCGAGATGTTTGTGCGACGGCACTACAGTGGGGCGGACGGGCCGCGAGCTGACCCAGCGGGCCAGGCAAGGATCCACCACGACCAGGGAGCGCATGACGTGCGGCCGGTAGGCAGCAAGTACCTGCTTGAGGAGCCGCTGGGACGCGGCGCCACGGGCACCGTCTGGCGTGCCCGCCAGAGGGAGACGGCGGGTGCCGAGGCCGCCGTCCCGGGGGAGCCCGGCGAAACGGTCGCGATCAAGGTCCTCAAGGAGGAGCTGGCGTCCGACGCCGACGTGGTGATGCGCTTCCTGCGGGAGCGCTCGGTCCTGCTGCGGCTCACCCACCCCAACATCGTCCGGACCCGCGACCTGGTCGTCGAGGGCGACCTGCTGGCGCTCGTCATGGACCTGGTCGACGGCCCCGACCTGCACCGCTACCTGCGCGACAACGGCCCGTTCAGCGCGGTGGCGGCGGCGCTGCTCACCGCGCAGATCGCCGACGCGCTGGCCGCCAGCCACGCCGACGGCGTCGTCCACCGCGACCTCAAGCCCGCCAACGTCCTGCTCGCCGGCTCGGACGGCAGCGGCGAGATGCACCCGATGCTGACCGACTTCGGCATCGCCCGGCTCGCCGATTCCCCCGGGCTGACCCGGACGCACGAGTTCGTCGGCACCCCCGCCTACGTGGCGCCGGAGTCCGCCGAGGGGCGCCCGCAGACCTCCGCGGTGGACGTCTACGGCGCCGGCATCCTGCTCTACGAGCTGGTCACCGGCCGTCCGCCGTTCGCCGGGGCGACCGCCCTGGAGGTCCTGCACAAGCACCTCGCCGAGGAGCCGCAGCGCCCCGCCTCGGTCCCCGACCCGATGTGGACGGTCATCGAGCGCTGCCTGCGCAAGCGCCCCGAGGAGCGCCCCAGCGCCGAGAACCTCGCCCGCGGGCTGCGCACCGTCGCGGCGGGCGTCGGCGCGCAGGCCACCCCGGAGCAGGCCCAGGCGGCGCTGGGCGTCGCCGTGCTGCTCGCCCCGGACCCGGACCCCGCCACGGTCCCCGGCACCGAGGGCTCCCAGGGGGCAGGTGCCGCGGCGCCCACCCAGGTGCTGCCGACCAACGCGTCCTCCTACGACCCGGGCGCCCCGACCAGCGTGCTGCCGGCCACCGGCGCCGGTGGCCCCGTGGGCCAGGGCCCGGCGCCGACCCGCGCGATGCCGCCGGTGCCCCCGATGCCGATGGGTTCGCCCGCCGGCCCGCCGGAGCCCGAGGGCCCGCACCCGTGGGAGTCCCAGCTGCGGGCCGCCCGCGACCGCAACGACCAGACCCAGGTGCAGTACCTGGACCCGCAGGACGACCCGCTGCGCCGCCGCCCGCAGCGCCGCCCGGGGCCCGCCCCGCAGCAGCAGCCCCAGTACGGCGGCCAGCCGGCCGGCTACGCCGCGCAGCGGCCGCCGGCCCCGCAGCGCCGCCAGGAGCCGCCGCCGCAGCGCTACGAGCCGCCCCCGCCGCCCGCCCGGGAGCCCCGGCCCCCGCGCGAGCCGCGGCAGCGCAGCGCCAACCCGATGCGGATCCCCGGCCTGGGCTGCCTGAAGGGCTGCCTCTTCACGCTGCTGCTGCTGTTCGTGGCGGCCTGGTTGATCTGGGAGTTCACCCCGCTCCAGGAGTGGATCGGGACGACCAAGGGCTTCTTCCAGCAGATCGGCGACGTCTTCACCAGCGTGAAGGACTTCGTACAGAAAGTCGGTGGCTGACGGCCCGTACGGACGGAGCGGTGGCGGCATCGTCGCTTTGTCGACTTCCGGCCGGTGAATTCGCGGACAGAAGTGACGGTTGCCGCTATTGGGGGCACTGAACCCTCTGGCGCCCGCGTAGCTTTGACGCCAACCTCAGCCCCCGCAGGACGCCTCGGGGGCCCGACACGTCGGAGCAGTCTTGGCACGGAAGATCGGCAGCCGGTACACCGCCCACCAGATCCTGGGGCGCGGCAGTGCGGGCACGGTATGGCTGGGCGAGGGTCCCGAAGGGGCCGTGGCCATCAAGCTGTTGCGTGAGGATCTCGCCTCCGACCAGGAGCTCGTCGGCCGCTTCGTGCAGGAGCGGGCGGCGCTGCTGAGCCTGGAGCACCCGCGCGTCGTCGGCGTCCGCGACCTCGTCGTGGACGGCGCCGACCTCGCGCTCGTCATGGACCTGGTCCGCGGGACGGACCTGCGCACCCGTCTGGAGCGCGAGCGGCGGCTCGCCCCGGAGGCCGCCGTGGCCATCGCGGCCGACGTCGCCGACGGCCTTGCGGCCGCGCACGCCGCCCGGATCGTGCACCGCGATGTCAAGCCGGAGAACGTCCTGCTGGACATGCAGGGACCGCTCGGCCCCGGTGGCGCGCACCCCGCGCTGCTCACCGACTTCGGCATCGCGCGCCTGGTGGACTCCGCCCGCCGCACCCTGCCCCAGTCGTCGACCGGGGGCACCACCCTCTCGCTCCGCTCGACCAAGGTCATCGGCACCCCCGACTACCTGGCCCCGGAGATCATCGAAGGGCTCCCGCCACGCGCCTCGGTGGACGTCTACGCGCTGGCCACCGTCCTGTACGAGATGCTCGCCGGCTTCACGCCCTTCGGGGGCGGCCACCCCGGCGCGGTGCTGCGCCGCCACGTCACCGAGAGCGTCGCCCCGCTGCCCGGCATCCCGGACGAGCTGTGGCAACTGCTGCTCCAGTGCCTGGCCAAGGCGCCCGCCTCCCGGCTGCGCGCCCCGGAACTGGCCGCCCGACTGAGGGAGATCCTGCCCGGCCTGGCCGGCATCCCGCCCCTGGACATCGACGAGCCCGGCGACGAGCCGCCGGCGGACGACCCGGAGGGCGGCCCCGCCGGGTCCCGCCAGGAGGCGCACTACCCGACGACGGAGCCGGAGGGCCCGCCGCGCGGCGCGGTCCCCCTCGTCCAGGGAGCCACCCCGGACTCCAGCCGGGAGACGCACACCAGCATGCGGGTGCCCGAGCCGGACGAACTGGCCGGTGGCGCGCACGGCACGGCCCGCGCCCCGCGGGCCGCGGGGGAGCGCCGGGCGGGTTCGGCCCGGCACCGTTCGTCACCGGAGGCGGTGCGTCGCCGTCGTCTGAAGGTGGGCGCGGTGGCCGCCCTGGTCGTCGTGGCCGCCACGATCGGCGGTCTGCTGGCCTCGGGCGGCGGCGAACCGGGCGACGCCCGGCCGGGCGTGCACCAGCCGCACGGAACGCCGTGACCTGGGCCGGACGCCGCCGCGGCGCGGGCGCGGACACCGCGCGCGGGCCCGGCGGCGGGCCCGCGCGGGCCGGCTTCGCCCCGGCCGGCGGGCCGGGGCCGGGGCACATTGTCGGTGGCAGCCGTTAGGCTGGGTGCGTGGCAGTCGTCGATGTATCCGAAGAGCTGAAGTCCCTCTCCTCGACCATGGGGTCGATCGAGGCCGTCCTGGACCTCGACAAGATGAGGGCCGATGTCGCCGTGCTTGAGGAGCAGGCCGCGGCGCCGTCCCTGTGGGACGACCCGGCGAACGCGCAGAAGATCACCAGCAAGCTGTCCTTCCTCCAGGGCCAGCTGCGCCGGGCCGAGGAACTGCGCGGCCGCGTCGACGACCTCGAGGTGCTCTTCGAGCTCGCCGAGGCCGAGGGCGACGAGGAGACCCGCGCCGAGGCCGAGCGCGAGCTGACCGACGTCCGCAGGGCGGTGGACGAGCTGGAGGTCCGCACGCTGCTGTCCGGCGAGTACGACGCCCGTGAGGCCCTGGTGAGCATCCGCGCCGAGGCCGGTGGGGTGGACGCCGCCGACTTCGCCGAGAAGCTCCAGCGGATGTACCTGCGCTGGGCCGAGCGCCACGGTTACAAGACCGAGCTGTACGAGACCTCGTACGCCGAAGAGGCCGGCATCAAGTCGACCACCTTCGCCGTCCAGGTGCCCTACGCCTACGGCACGCTCTCGGTGGAGCAGGGCACGCACCGCCTGGTGCGCATCTCGCCGTTCGACAACCAGGGCCGCCGCCAGACCTCGTTCGCGGGCGTCGAGGTGCTGCCGGTCGTCGAGCAGACCGACCACATCGAGATCGACGAGAGCGACCTGCGGGTGGACGTCTACCGTTCCTCCGGCCCCGGCGGTCAGGGCGTCAACACCACGGACTCCGCGGTCCGCCTGACCCACCTGCCCACCGGCATCGTCGTCTCCTGTCAGAACGAGCGCTCGCAGATCCAGAACAAGGCCTCCGCCATGAACGTCCTCCAGGCGAAGCTGCTGGAGCGGCGCCGCCAGGAGGAGCAGGCCAAGATGGACGCCCTCAAGGGCGACGGCGGCAACTCCTGGGGCAACCAGATGCGTTCGTACGTCCTGCACCCGTACCAGATGGTCAAGGACCTGCGGACGGAGTTCGAGGTCGGCAACCCGCAGGGCGTGCTGGACGGCGACATCGACGGCTTCCTGGAGGCCGGCATCCGCTGGCGCAAGCAGCAGGCGAAGTAACCGCCGACGCAAGCGGACAAAAACCCGCGAAACCTCCCGGCAACTGCCTCCCTCGGGGAGGCAGTTGCCTTTTGTCATGGCGGTTAGGTCACAGTCGTACGTCCATGTATCGCCCAACTCATGGCAATTCAGGCATCAAGCCTTTATTCGGCCTTGACGATGTTCCGAGAACTGGGAAGGCTGAGCGCGGCATGCGTGTGTCATGGGGCGCGTGCAGGAACGGGGAGGCGAACGGTCCGCAGGCGCTGCGCGGCCGTGGTGTGCACAACCCCATCGGTCGTTGCCCCGTGCGGCGGTGCTCCATTGACGAGTTCAGCTACTGGGGGTAGCAGTACATGACGAAGAAGACGCGGCTGCGCGTTGCGCGCATTGCGGCCGGTGCGGTGATCGCGGCCGGTGCGTCGCTTACCGCGGCCGGCGCGGCATCGGCCGCCGAGACCGGACAGGGCCAGGCTGCGGGCAAGGTCTGCAAGCCGTGGGACGTGCTCGAGCTGTTCTGCCACGACACCAGCGGTGGCACCTCCACCGGTGGCGAGTCCACCGGTGGTGACACCACCGGCGGTGAGATCGGCAGCCAGACCGGTGGTGAGTCCACCGGCGGTGAGATCGGCAGCCAGACCGGCGGCGAGTCCACCGGCGGCGAGTCCACCAGCGGCGAGTCCACCAGCGGTCAGTCCACCGGTGGCGAGACCACGGGTGGTGAGACCACCGGCGGTCAGACCACGGGTGGCGAGACCACCGGCGGTCAGACCACGGGTGGCGAGACCACCGGTGGCGACAACTCCGGCGGTCAGACCACGGGTGGTGAGACCACCGGTGGCCACAGCTCCGGTGGTCAGACCACGGGTGGTGAGACCACCGGCGGCCAGAACTCCGGCGGCCAGACCGGTGGCAGCAGCACCGGCGGTCACTCGGGCGGCAGCAGCACCGGCGGTCACTCCGGTGGCAGCAGCACCGGTGGTAGCCACTCCGGCGGCGGCAGCACCGGTGGCGACAGCACCGGTACCGGCACCGACAACGAGGGCTCCAAGCCGATCGAGCAGCCCGGCCAGGGCAAGGAGCAGGTCGTCGACACTCCGGGCCAGGCCAAGCAGCAGGCCAAGGGCGGTCAGCAGCTGGCGGAGACCGGTTCGTCCGGCACCACCTTCCTGCTCATCGGTGCGGCCACGATGATCGCCGGTGGCGTGGGCTTCCGGGTCCTGCCCCGCCTGATCAACAAGAACGGCGGCGGCGCGGCGGCTGCCTGACGCTGGCGCGACGCACGACGAGGGGCCCGGGACGGCATGACCGTCCCGGGCCCCTCGGGCGTACGGCTGAGGCGTGCAAGGATCCGAACACGCTGGGCGGCGGCGCCGTCACGCCATGGCGCCGCGGTCGAGCGCGGGACCGTCACACGGCCTGGTGGAGCAGCGCCGCGACCGCGATCAGCGCGATCAGCAGGGCCGCCAGTACCACGGGATTGAGCTGGCCGAAAATGCCTGCCTGCCGCTGGAGGCGTTCCCTACTGGCCCGGCACACGGGGCAGCGGCCCTCGCTCACAGGGGCCGCGCAGTTGGCGCACACCAATCGGTCGTACGTCATGCGACCTCCTTACTCACTGCACCAACGCACCGGGAAGCGCGTCGGTTCCCTCTACCACTGTGCCAGCTCCGCAGCCGGACGGCGCGCCCCACGGACGGCTACCACTCCCAGACCCCTCCCGTCCGACCGGATCCCGCCGTCCCCTCCGCGCCCGCTCGCCCGGAATTGTGCTCGTTTTGTCCCATAGGCGCCGTGAAGAAACGCACCAACCCCCGTCGGCGACTTCGCCCCCACCCGAGGTTCGCGTATGGTCACGCTCACCGACGGGAGCCGTGATCGGCAACCCGTGCCCCTACCCAGGTCGACCGTGGTGCATCTGTGATCCGATTCGACAACGTCTCCAAGACCTACCCGAAGCAGAACCGCCCCGCCCTCCGGGACGTCTCCCTGGAGATCGAGCGCGGCGAGTTCGTCTTCCTGGTGGGCTCCTCGGGCTCCGGTAAGTCCACCTTCCTGCGACTGCTCCTGCGCGAGGAGCGCGCCAGCCATGGCGCCGTCCACGTACTGGGGAAGGACCTGGCCAAGCTCTCCAACTGGAAGGTGCCGCAGATGCGGCGCCAGGTGGGCACGGTCTTCCAGGACTTCCGACTGCTCCCCAACAAGACGGTGGGACAGAACGTCGCCTTCGCCCTGGAAGTCATCGGCAAGCCGCGCGGCCAGATCCGCAAGACGGTGCCCGAAGTCCTCGAACTCGTCGGCCTCGGCGGCAAGGAGGAACGCATGCCGGGCGAGCTGTCCGGTGGTGAGCAGCAGCGCGTCGCCATCGCGCGGGCCTTCGTCAACCGCCCGTTGCTGCTCATCGCCGACGAGCCCACCGGCAACCTCGACCCGCAGACCTCCGTCGGCATCATGAAGCTGCTGGACCGGATCAACCGCACCGGGACGACGGTGGTCATGGCCACCCATGACCAGCAGATCGTCGACCAGATGCGCAAGCGGGTCATGGAACTCGAGAAGGGCCGGCTCGTACGCGACCAGTCGCGCGGCGTGTACGGCTACCAGCACTGAAAGGACGCCATGCGCGCCCAGTTCGTCCTGTCGGAGATTGGTGTCGGTCTCCGCCGAAATCTCACGATGACCTTCGCCGTCATCGTCTCCGTAGCCCTCTCGCTCGGCCTGTTCGGCGCCTCGCTGCTGATGCGCGACCAGGTGAGCACGATGAAGGGCTACTGGTACGACAAGGTCAACGTCTCCATCTTCTTCTGCAACAAGAACGACGCCGAAACGGCCGCCAACTGCGCCAAGGGCGCGGCGACCGAGCAGCAGAAGAACGACATCCTCGCCGAACTGCACCGGCTGCCGCTGGTGCAGAACGTGGAGCACGAGACCAGCGACCAGGCGTACAAGCACTACAAGGAGCAGTTCGGCGACACCCCCGTGGCCGGTCTGGTGACGCCCGACCAGTTGCCGGAGTCCTTCCGGGTCAAGCTCAAGGACCCGACGAAGTTCGACGTCATCAAGTCGGCGTTCTCCGAGCGGCCCGGCGTCGAGCAGGTGCAGGACCAACGGGACACCGTCGAGCCGTTGTTCCGTCTGCTGGACGGCATGCGGTACGCGGCCCTGGGCGTCATGGGCCTGATGCTGGTCGTGGCGCTGATGCTGATCGTCAACACCGTGCGGGTCTCGGCCTTCAGCCGCCGCCGGGAGACGGGCATCATGCGGCTGGTCGGTGCGTCCAGTTTCTACATCCAGCTGCCGTTCATCATGGAGGCCGCCATCGCCGGCCTCATCGGTGCGGTGTTCGCCTGCGTGCTGCTGGTCGGCGGCAAGTACTTCATGATCAACCAGTGGTTGGCCAAGCAGATCCAGGTGGTCAACTTCATCGGCTGGGACTCGGTCCTGGCGGTGCTGCCGCTGGTCCTGCTCATCGGCCTGTTGATGCCCGCGCTCGCCGCGTTCTTCGCGCTGCGCAAGTACCTCAAGGTGTGAGCTTCGCCAAGGGCGCCGTACGGGCAACTCCCCGTACGGCGCCCTTGCGTCGCCTAGACTCACCGGCATGTCGGGCCCGTGTGCGTACGACCGGCCCCGCCGCATCCGCCGCGGGGCGGCCCTGACGTTGTTCCTCGCCGGGGTGCTCGCCGCGGGCGCGGCCACCGGCACCTGGGACGACCCCGGTGACGTCGCGGAGCCCGCCGCCCGCAGCCGGCCCGCCGGCGGCGCGGTCGCCGGACGGGCCACCGCCGACGGAGCCGCGCGGGCCGCGGCGCGGGCCGCCGCGGACGGCAAGTCCGGTGCCGAGGCCGCCGCCGAGGTCGTCAGCCGCAGCGGCGACCGTTGGTCGACGGTCTACACCCACGGCGAATTCGAGGACTTCCAGGCCCAGTTGGGCGGCGCCTACGTCGGCGTCGGGCTGTGGGTGCGGCAGGACGACGGCGGTGCGATCACGGTCTCCCGGGTCCAGCCCGGTGGCCCCGCCGCCCGCGCCGGCATCGCCGTCGGCGACCGCCTCGACGCCGTCGACGGCCGGCCCGCCCGTGGCCGCCCGGTCACCGAGACCGTGGCCCGGTTGCGCGGCGACGGCCCCCGGGGCTCCGGCGCCGCCGCCGGCACCCCGGTCCGGCTGGACCTGCACAGCGGCGGCCGCAGTCGGAGCGTGACCCTGCACCGCACCCGTCTGCGCACCCCCAACGTCACCGTGGACCGCCCGGCCGGCGCGGACGGGCCGACCCGCATCAAGATCAGCGCGTTCGCCAAGGGCACCGGCGCCGCGGTCCGCCGCGCGGTGCGCGCCGCCGATCCGCGCGACGGGCTGCTGCTGGACCTGCGTGGCAACACCGGTGGCCTGGTCACGGAGGCGGTCGCCACCGCCTCCGTCTTCCTGGACGGCGGGCTGGTCGCCACCTACGACGTGCACGGAAGCCAGCGCGCCCTGTACGCCGAGGGCCCCGGTGACACCCGGATCCCCCTGGTCGTGCTGGTGGACGGGGGCACGATGAGCGCCGCCGAGCTGCTGTCCGGTGCTCTCCAGGACCGTGGCCGGGCGGTCGTGGTGGGGTCGCCGACGTTCGGCAAGGGCTCCATCCAGATGCCCAGCGAGCTGCCGGACGGCTCGGTCGCCGAGCTGACCGTCGGGCACTACCGGACCCCGGCCGGCCGGGCCGTGGACGGTGCCGGGATCACCCCGGACCTGATCGTCGAGGACCATGCGGAAAAACGGGCCCGCACAGTATTGAGTGGCCTCGGCACCGGTGCGTAGTGCGAAAATGGCCGCACTATGGCTACCAAGGGCAAGGGCAAAGAGAAGAACGACGGGCGCAAGCTCGTCGCGCAGCACAAGAAGGCGCGGCACGACTACCACATTCTGGACACCTACGAGTGTGGTCTGGTGTTGACCGGCACCGAGGTGAAGTCGCTGCGTCAGGGCCGGGCGTCGCTGGTGGACGGATTCGTCCAGATCGACCGCGGCGAGGCGTGGCTGCACAACGTGCACATTCCGGAATACGCGCAGGGCACCTGGACGAATCACAGTGCCCGGCGGAAGCGGAAGCTGCTGCTGCACCGCGTGGAGATCGACAAGCTGGAGGCCAAGTCCCAGGACTCGGGTCACACGATCGTGCCGCTGTCGCTGTACTTCAAGGACGGTCGGGCCAAGGTCGAGATCGCGCTGGCCAAGGGCAAGAAGGAGTGGGACAAGCGGCAGACGCTGCGCGAGCAGCAGGACCGCCGCGAGGCGGAGCGGACGATGTCGGCGATCCGGCGCCGGCAGCGGGCCTGAGGCACCGGCGGCCGGAGGGGCGTCCGCGACGGCCGCCGGGAATGTGCTGGCACCCGCGCGTGTTGGTCACGTACGATGGGGACACACCCCGCGAGGGTGTGGCACCACCTTGAAAAGAAAACATGGGGATGATCGGTTTCGACAGCGGATGTCGAAGCAGGGGAAGCGAGTCGAGGAAGCGGCAATGATCTCGTTAACCATATGCCGAAACCAATAATCGCCAACACCAAGCGCGATTCCTTCGCCCTCGCTGCCTAAGTAGCGACCTGCGAAGTGTCAGCCCGGGGCCGTTCCCGTCCCGGATCCTGGCATCAGCTAGGGGACTTCACTTCTGAGCCCGGTCACGGGGTCCAGAAGGACATCTAACAGTGACTGAGCCCGTCGGAGACTTGTCCGCGTGATCTCCGGGGCTGAGAAAATCGAAGCGGACTGCACTCGGAGAAGCCCTGATTCTGCACCGTTGGACGCGGGTTCGATTCCCGCCATCTCCACAATTCCCATGTGAATGACAGCCTCGCTGTTCCGGAAACGGAGCGGCGGGGCTTTCGTTTTGCCTGCCCGGCGCAGGCCACGGACCGGCCCTCAGGACCGCCGGGCCGTGATCGCGGTGGCCGCCGCGGTGATCGCCAGGGCCGCGGCCGCGGCCGGTACCCCGTACCCGGCGGTCGGCGACGGCAGGTGTTCGGCGGCCCAGCCGCCGGCCGCCGAGCCGGTGGCGATGCCGGCCAGCAGCGCGGTCACCGCCAGCGCCATCCCCTCGTTCAACCGGCCCGCCGGGATGCGGGACTGGACCAGGCCCATGCCGGTGACCATCGCCGGAGCGGTGGCGGTGCCGGCCGTCAGCAGGGCGGCGGCGAGCAGCACCGGTGCGCCGCTCGCGGCGGCCGCCAGCGGCAGGGTGAGCAGCGCGGCCATCGCGGCGACGCAGCCCAGGAACCGCCGCCCGGGCCGGGCCGCCGGGGGCAGCAGCCCGAGCAGCAGCCCGGTCGCGCCGGAGCCGGCCGCCTGGAGCGCGAGCAGGCCGCCCGCCGCCGGACGGAAGCCGTGCGCGTCCGCGTAGGCGACGGTGACCACTTCGAGGGAGCCGAACACCGCGCCGGTGGCCAGGAAGGTGAGCAGGAGCGGGGGCAGGCCGCGGGAGCGCAGCGGGGCGGGTGTCCTCCCGGACGAGGGCCGGGCGGGGGTGCGGGCGGGGGCGACGGGGGGTTCGGTGCGGCGCTGGGCCGCGAAGAGCAGGACGCCGGTGAGCAGCAGGGCGGCCGCGACGGCGGTGCCGGCCTCGGGGGCGACGCCGGTGCACAGGAGCGTGGCGAGGACCGGGCCCAGCAGGAAGCACAGTTCGTCGGCGGCCTGCTCGAAGGAGTTGGCGGTGTGCCGGGCGGCCGGGTCGTCGCGGAAGAGGTGCGCCCAGCGGGCGCGGGACATGCCGCCGGTGTTGGGGGTGGTGGCGGTGGCCGCGTAGGAGGCGAACAGGGTCCAGTCCGGGGCGCCGGCGCGGACGCACAGCAGCAGCGAGAACGAGCCGAGGACGGCGAGGGCGGTGGCCGGGACGGCGATCCGGGCCTGGCCGTGGCGGTCGACGAGCCGGGCGGTCCAGGGGCCGACGAGGGCGGTGGCGGCGAGCCCGGTGCCGGTGACCGCGCCGGCCAGCGTGTAGGAGCCGCGGCTGCCGGCGATCATCAACAGGGCGCTGACGCCGAGCATCCCCATCGGGAGCCGGGCCAGGAGACCGGCGGCGGCGAAGGCGCGGGTGCCGGGGACGGCGAAGAGCCGGGCGTAGGGCGAGCGGCGACGGCGGGTCGGGCGGACCGGCGGGGCGGTGACCGGGCGGGCGGCGAGGAAGAGGATCACGCCTGCCACGATCGGGGTGCGGGTCGGGGACCGTCCAACACCTGGTCGGAGCGATTCACGCAGTGCAGTGGTGAGTCCCGGGCGGGGCGTCCGTCGGGCGGGGAGCGGTGTGAGGATGGGGCGGTGCCGTACGACATCGACCCCCGGCTGCTGCGGGCCTTCGCCGCGGTCGCCGAAGAGCTGCACTTCACCCGGGCCGCCGCCCGGCTCTATGTCGCCCAGCAGGCGCTCAGCCGTGATGTCCGGCGGCTGGAGGGGGAGTTGGGGGCCCAGCTGTTCGTCCGGAGCACTCGGCAGGTGGCGCTGACCGCGGAGGGCGAGCGGCTACTGCCGTACGCGCGGCGGGTGTTGGCGGCCCACGAGGAGTTGGCCGCGGCCTTCCGGGCGGAGCCCGCGCGGCCGTTGGTGGTGGACGTGGGGGCTCCGGTCGGGACCGCGCATCGGGTGCTGGCGGAGGCCCGGCGGCGGGTGCCGGAGAGCTGCGAGCTGGTGGCGCGCTTCCACAGCGGGCTGACCGGGGCCGCCGCGGCGTTGGCGGCCGGGCGGCTGGACGTCTCCTTCGGGCGGTTCGCGGGGTTGCCGGCGCCGGCCCGGGCCGGGCTCGACCACGAGCCGGTGCGGTTGGAGCGGATGGCGGTGCTGCTGCGCGCGGACCATCCGCTGGCCGGCGCCGCCGTCGTACCGCTGGGCGGGCTGGCCGGCGAGACCCTCTACGCGGCGGCCGGGAACCCGCACACCGCGGAGTGGACGGACCTGGCGGCGCGGCTCTTCGACGGGCGGGGGATTGCGATGGCGGAGCCGTTCCCGGAGATCGAGGGGGCGGAGGAGTTCGTCCGGGTGGTGCGCAAGCACGGCTGGTCGGTGCTGGCGAGCACGGAGTTCATTGAGGTGCCGGGGATGGTCCTGCGTCCGTTGGTGGATCCGGTGCCGCTGTCGCCGGTGGGGATGGCGTGGCGCAGGGGGTTGCGGCATCCCGGGCTGGACGCCCTGCGCGCCGCCGCCCGGGAAGTGGGCGCCCGGGAGGGCTGGCGCGCGCTCCCGGACGTCGACTGGTGGCTGCCGGCGGCGGACGGTGCGGCGATGGGCGTGGCGACGCGGCCGGCGGCGAGGGACGCCGTGGCGGACGGGGCCGCGCCGGGCGTCTGAGGGCGGCAACTCCCGCCGGGCGCCGGGCGGACGAGGGTGCGCGCACCACCGCGACGTGACCGACGTCTCCTTACCCGGCGCATATCCGTTCCCGGTGCAGGCAACCAACGGCACCGGAATTCCTTCCTTACGGAAAGACATCGTGTGCGAACGATGTGTGCGAACAAGACAAACGGATGGAACAGGGGGGAGTCGTGCAGCGACGTTCCGTGCTCGCGACGACGGTGGCCGCACTCGCCTTGACCGTCACCGCCGGACTGGCTCTGACCGGTTGCGGATCGGGGCGGATGGCGGCCCTGCACGCCAACTGCAAGACCAGGGGCCTGAGCTGGAAGATCACCGTTCTCCAGGCGGCGCCGCACAGCACCCACCGGGAGGCCCGCCTGTCGGGTGTGAACAAGGGCTCGCAGCCGTGCGTCTTCGACGGCTTCCCCTCGTTCGCGGTGCACGTCGGCAAGGGGCCGGAGTCGGACGGCAAGGGGCAGGGCCGCACCATGCCGATAGACCTCGCGCGCGGGGGCATGGTGACCACCAGCCTGCGCTACAAGGACCACGGGCCCGGCATGACGCCCGCGGACTGCCTGGTGAGCAATGACGAGGCGATCGTGGGCGCGCCCCGCGACCGGCACCAGAAGGCCATAAAGGTCCGGGACGAGAAGGGCAAGAAGACCCGGATGAACGTCTGCGAGTCGACGATCTGGATGGCGCCGCCGGCCGAACGGACCGGCTGACGCCGAACGCACCGGCCCGGTCGGCCTGCGCCGCGTCGTCGGCCGGGTCGTCCGCCGGGCGCGGGTCAGTCGCCCTCGCCGGCCGGTGCGGACGTCCGGGCGGCGGGCGCCGGGACGGCGTCGTGTGCGGGGTGGGCCGGTAGCGCCCGTAACCAGAACTCGGCGGCCAGCGTCGGGTCCAGCGGCCGCAGCGCACCGGTGTCCGGTTGCAGGGAGGTCAGGACCGGACGCAGCACGTCCGGGCGGATCAGGCCCAGGGCGGCCAGCCGGGAGTCCTCACACAGTGCCGCCAGCGCCCGGCGGTTGCGGCGCAGCCCGGCGTGCAGCTCCGCGCTGTGGGCGCGCCGGCCGCCGCGGCCCAGCACCGGTCCGGGCACGGTGCCGCGCATCGCCGCGGCCAGCACCGGTTTTCCGCCGCCGCCCGGCACCCGGTCGGCGAGCCGGACCGCCAACGCCGCTTCGATCACCGCGTCGTCCAGGAACGGCGCCTCGTAGGCCACCCCGTGCACCGAGGTCAGCGCGTCGATGCCGCGGACCCGCTCGCCGGCCCGGACCGCGGCGGCGGCCAGTTCATGCTGGGCGCGCAACGGGTCGAAGGGCGCGGGCGCCGCGGCGGCGGCCTCCCGCAGCAGCCGGCGGACCGTGGCGAGGGCGTCCGGGTGCGCCCAGGGCGGCATCGCCGCCAGCTCCTCCCAGTCCGCCCGGCCGGGCCGGCGGCGCGCGCCGGGGACGATCCGGTCGGCGCCGGCGGCCAGCCACCGGGGGTAGCTGCGGCCGCCGAGCAGGATGCGCACGGTGGCCGGCAGCGTCCAGGGGGCGAGCCGGCGGGCCCGGCGGGCCAGTCGTGCGGCGGCGCGGAGGTCGCCGCGGGCCAGCGAGTTCAACGCCATCGGCCGGAGTGCGAACAACTCGTCGCCGCCGACGCCGGCCAGGTGCATCCGGGACCCGAACTTCGCGACCAGCCGCGCCTGGTGGACCAGCCGGGCCGCTTCCCGGACGGCGACCAGCGGCCCGGCGGGGTCGGTGTGGTCGGGCTCGGCGGGCGGGGTGTACCAGGTGGGGGCGTCGGTGTAGGGGAGGGCGAGGTGGCGGCCGCCGTGGCGGACCCGGCTGAGGCGGTAGGCGCTGTGCGCGCTCCACAGGGGGTCGTCGTCGGCCGGGTCGCGGCCCTCCCAGGCGGTGGTGACCAGTTCGGTCGTGTCGCGGGCGGCCAGGAAGCACACGCTGGTGGAGTCCAGGCCGCCGGAGAGGTCGGCGCTGAGGGTGGCCCGGCGCGTCCGGGCGTGCACGGCAGCGCCGAGGGCCTCCCGTACGCCCTCGGCGGCGTCCGGCAGCGGCACGTCCGGTTGCGGCGGGTGCCACCAGCGGACCTCGCGGTACTGGCCGGTCGGGTCGTGGGCGGCGCAGTGGCCGGGGGGTACGGCGTGCACCGCGTGCCAGGGGGTGCGCAGCGCGAGCGGCAGTGGGGCGCCGGGCGCGAGCAACCGGGTGGCGAGCGCCTCCTCGTCGAGCGCCCCGGTCCGAGGGGCGCAGGACAGTCCGGCGTCGGCCGCGGCGCGGGCCAGCGCGGCCAGGTCCTGCGGGCGGTTGCCCAGCACCGTGCGGCCGCCGAGGTCGGTGCGGTGCAGCCGGCGGACCGCGGAGAGGCTGCCCCGGGCGCGGATCTCGCCGCCCGTGCAGGCCAACAGGAAGAAGCTGCCGGGCAGTTCGTGGCGCAGCCCGGTGAGGTCGTCGAGGTCGCGCAGCCGGCGCAGCAGCCGGGTCAGGGCGTCCGTGGTGGCCGAGGTGGTGCCGAGCAGCACCGCGCAGCGCGGGCCGACGCGCGCGGTGACCAGTTCCTCGCGCCGCCAGTGCCCGACGATCCAGGGGCGGCCGGAGAGGTGGTGGACGGTGCGGGTGGCCCGGGTCCGGGGCAGGCAGGCGGCGAGCCGGTCGGTGACGGGGTGGTCGGGGAACACCAGGAAATCCACGGGGGGTTACCGCTCCTTGGCCTCGGGCGTGCGGGCCGGTGCCGCCGCGTGGCGGTGCCGGTGCGGGGTGGTGGGGTGGCGGGTGGACGGGCACGGGGCCGGTCGGTCGGGGGCGACCGACCGGACCGGCCCTCGGTGCGTGCCGGGGCGGGGAGGCGCCCGGCCGGGGGATCGCGCGGCGGGTGGGGGACGCGTCAGGAGCCGTACGGTCCGCCGGTGATCCGCTGTGGTGTTCGGTGCATCGCATCCCTTCCTTCCGGTGTCCGGGGTGCCCGGCATCCCTGCGGGGGTGGGTGTGGCGCCCTGGCAGGGGCGAACGGCCGCCGCCGGGCGGGAGGCGCCTCCGCGTCGGCGACGGAGCGTGGTGGGCTGGTCACTCCGTGCGTCGGATAAACAGGCTGGCAGTGTCCGCGGCACGTGCCATTACCCCGTTCGGGTGAACGCGGGGGCGCGTGGTGCATCGCGGCGCACCTCCTGTGCCGCGTACGCCGCGTGTGTGCCGCGGTGGCTCACTGCGTGCATCCGTGGTGCGTGAGCGCAAGGTTTCGCGCTGGTCACGTGCGGCCACAGGGCGGTAATCCGTCGTCCCTAGCGTCGGGACGGACCCGGTCTGGGGGACCGGAGCGACCCTTGGGAGGCGCGATGACCGAGACCGCGACGGAGGCCACCGGCACCGGGACGGCGGGTGGCCGGGTGCGGAAGGGGCGGCGCTGGATCGAGCGCTGGGACCCGGAGGACGAGGTGTTCTGGCGGGAGTCCGGGGCGCGGATCGCCCGGCGCAATCTGGTCTTCTCCGTGATGACCGAGCACATCGGCTTCTCGGTGTGGAGCCTGTGGTCGGTGCTGGTGCTGTTCATGGGCCCGGAGTACGGGATCGACCCGGCCGGGAAGTTCTTCCTCGTCGCCGTGCCGACGCTGGTGGGGGCGGTGCTGCGGGTGCCGTACACGTTCGCCGTGGCGCGGTTCGGCGGGCGCAACTGGACGGTGTTCAGCGCCCTGTTGCTGGTGGTGCCGGCGGTCGCGGCGGCGGTGGTGATGCGGCCGGGGACGTCGTACGGGACGTTCTTGGCGGTGGCCGCGCTGGCCGGGGTCGGCGGCGGCAACTTTGCCTCGTCCATGACCAACATCAACTCCTTCTACCCGCTGCGGAGGAAAGGCTGGGCGCTGGGGCTGAACGCCGGCGGCGGCAACCTGGGGGTGCCGGTGGTCCAGTTGCTGGGGCTGCTGGTCATCGGGACGGCCGGGGCCGCGCACCCGCGGCTGCTGCTCGCCGGCTACCTGCCGCTGATCGTGCTCGCGGCGCTGCTGGCCGCGCTGCGCATGGACAACCTCGCGCCGGTCGCCAACGACACCGGGGCGGCCGTGGCGGCGGCCCGGGAGCGGCACACCTGGCTGATGGCGTTGCTCTACGTCGGGACCTTCGGGTCGTTCATCGGCTACAGCTTCGCCTTCGGGCTCGTCCTCCAGGGCCAGTTCGCGCGCACGCCCCTCCAGGCGGCGTCGTTGACCTTCGTCGGGCCGCTGCTGGGCTCGCTGGCCCGGCCGCTCGGCGGCTGGCTGGCGGACCGGTGCGGCGGGGCGCGGATCACCCTGGCGAACTTCGCGGCGATGGGCCTGGCCACCTCGGTGGTGCTGGTCGCCTCGGTGGTGCGCTCGCTGCCGCTGTTCCTCGTCGGCTTCACCGCGCTGTTCCTGCTGACCGGCCTCGGCAACGGCGCCACCTACAAGATGATCCCGGGCATCTTCCTGGCCCGTGCGCGGCGCCGCGGGCTGACCGGCGAGGCGGCCGCGGCGGCCGGGCGCCGGCTCTCGGGGGCCGCGATGGGGCTGATCGGCGCGGTGGGGGCACTCGGCGGCCTGGGCATCAACCTGGCCTTCCGGGAGGCGTTCGCGGCCACCGGCTCCGGGGTGCCGGCGTTCGCCGCGTTCCTGGCGTTCTACGGGGTGTGCGGGGCGGTGACCTGGGCGGCGTACCTGCGCCGCCCGGAACCCGGGCCGACCGCCGCGGATCCGGCCGGGACGACGGTCCGTCCGGCGTACGCCGACGTCTGAAAACCGTGCCCCAGCAGGCGCGTCCGTAACAGGCGGGAAATACTGGCGCACCGGGTCTGTCATGTGCCGTTGGCAGGCTCGACACCTTGGCCGCGCCATCCGGTGCCGCCGGATCCGCGGCGGTACCAGGGCGTACGACGGACGGGAGCGCCGGCGGCACCGGCAAGGCGCGGCGCAGCAAACCACTCGGGCGGAGCGGGACGGACCGATGCACGATCAGCAGGAGGCGGCCGGGCGGGAACGGCCCGCGGAGCCGGAGCGGGCGGTGCGCCCGTTGGACGGCTTCACGGTCGGGGTCACCGCGGCCCGCCGGGCGGACGAACTGGGCGCACTGCTGGAGCGCCGCGGCGCCCAGGTGGTGCACGCCCCGGCGCTGCGCATCGTGCCGCTGCCGGACGACACCGAACTGCTCGCCGCCACCCGCGCGCTGACCGACGACCCCCCGGACGTGGTGGTGGCCACCACCGCCATCGGGTTCCGCGGCTGGATCGAGGCGGCGGAGGGCTGGGGGCTGGGCGAGGCGCTGCTGGACCGGCTGGCCGGGGTGGAACTGCTGGCCCGCGGCCCGAAGGTGCGCGGCGCCATCCGGGCCGCCGGGCTGACCGAGAAGTGGTCGCCGGCTTCGGAGTCGATGGCCGAGGTGCTGGACCGGCTGCTGGCCGGGGACGTCGCCGGGCGGCGGATCGCGGTCCAACTGCACGGGGAGCCGCTGCCGGGGTTCGTCGAGGCGCTGCGGGCCGGCGGCGCCGAGGTGGTCGGGGTGCCCGTGTACCGGTGGATGCCGCCGGCCGACCTCGGGCCGGTGGACCGGCTTCTGGACGCGGTGCTGGCCCGAGGGGTGGACGCGGTGACCTTCACCAGTGCCCCGGCCGCCGCCTCGTTGCTGCGTCGGGCCGCCGAGCGCGGCCTCCAACCGGAGGTGCTGGCCGCGCTGCGGCAGGACGTGCTGGTGGCGTGCGTGGGGCCGGTGACGGCGCTGCCGCTGGAGGCGTTGGAGGTGCCCACCCGGCAGCCGGAGCGGTTCCGGCTGGGGCCGCTGGTACAGCTGCTGTGCCGGGAACTCCCGGGCCGCGTGCCGCCGTTGCCGGTCGCCGGGCAGCGCCTGGAGATCCGCGGCCGGGCCGCCGTGCTGGACGGTGCGCTGCGCCCGGTGCCGCCCGCCGGGATGGCGCTGCTGCGCGCCCTGGCCCGCCGCCCCGGGTGGGTGGTGGGCCGCGCCGAACTGCTGCGGGCGCTACCGGGCACGGGCCGGGACGAGCACGCGGTGGAGACTGCGATGGCCCGGCTGCGCACCGCCCTGGGGGAGCCCCGGCTGATCCAGACGGTGGTCAAGCGCGGCTACCGGCTGGCGCTGGACACCCCCGTGGACACCGACAAGTACGGCGGCCACTAGGAGCCGTCCGGAAGGCCCCGGGGCCCGTGCGCACGCCCCCTGCCGCCCGGGGCCTCGGTCCGGGCGGCGGTCCGGGCCTCAGGTCGGGTTGTTCACCCGGATCTTGGACTGGCCGTGCGGCCGGGTCTCCCAGTCCTCCATGAACCGGGCTTCGAGCCCGTGCTTGCCGGCCAGCCGCAGCAGGGTCTCGGTCCGGTAGTAGAAGTCCTCCCGCAGCACCTGGTGTTCGGCGCCCTCGGTGCGGTCGAAGGTGAAGTCGAAGAACCCGCCGGGGGCCAGGATCCGGCCGACGTGCGCCAGGCACTCGTCGATCACGTGGATCGGCGAGTGCGAGAAGACGCTGTGCGCGTGGACGACGTCGAAGTGCCCGGACGGCAGGAACTCCAGCGTCAGGTCCTGAGTGATCGTCAGGTGCGGCAGTTTGGGCTGGAGTTCGTAGGTCGTCAGGGTCCGCTTGGCGGCTATCAGGATGTCCGGCGAGATGTCGATGCCGTAGTAGTTGCCGGCGTCCAGGTGGGCGATGAAGCGCCAGCCGGCGCGCAGGTTGCCGCACCCGATGTCGAGCATCCGGTGCCGGGGCTCCAGCCCGTGCTCCACCAGGTAGTCGAACTGCATCTCGCCCAGCGCCAGCCAGCGCTCGTGGCTGCGGCTGCCGACCGCGGCCTCCGGGTTGCGGTCGGTGTCCGAGGCCATCACCGCGCGGTAGTACGCGACGTGGTCGGGGTGCTTCAGGCGCAGCCAGGTGTCCCGGGCGGTGCGCTTGACGTAGGGGGCGATCCGGGCCGGATTGCGGACCGCGTAACCGAGCTTGTGGGTCAGGCTGGCGCGGTTCTTGAGCAGCGGAGTGGACATGTCGCCGGACTATACAACACATGTATACGCGGCGTGTCTACACGGGTGGTCTACATGGATGCTCTACGCCCGTGCTCTACATGCATGGTGTACGTCGGTGCCCGTGCCGGCACACGGCCGGCAGGGCGGCTTTCCCGGAGCCGCGGCCGCCCCTCCGTGTCGCGAAGTCGACCACCCCGTGCCCAGGTCCGCCGCCCCGACCGCGCACGGTGCGGCCGACCGCGGGGTTCCGGCGGGCGGCGCGGCCGGGCACCCTGGGAACGCTCCCGTACGCCCCCTCCGCCCCCTCCGCCCCCTTCCCCGCACGCCCCCGATCCCTTCGCCCCCTTCCTCCCTTTCAATCCCTTCCTCCCCTTCGCTCCCTTCATCCCCTCTGTCCCTCGCTTCTCCCCACCTCTCCCTGCTCCCCCGCCTCTCCCCGTTCCCCGCGTGCGTCCCCGAGGAGTGACAGCCCGATGGCAGCCCCCTACGGCCTCCGGTTCGACTGCGGGCGGACCAGCCTGGATCTGGCGGCCACCGCCGGCGGCGCTGCGTTCGCCGTCGAACGGCTCACCGACCCCGGGGCGTTGGCCGCCTGGCTGGTCGGCGCCGGCGTGGTGCCGCCCGGCGCCCCGCTCGACGCCGTCGACGCCCACTGGGTCGCCCGCTTCCGGGCCCTGCGCGACCTACTGGCCCGGACCGTCCGCGCCGAACTGCTCGGCCGGGCCGCCGCGTCCGACCTGACGCTGCTGAACGCCGCGGCCGGGGCCGCCCCGCCGCCCGCCGTCCAGGTCGTCCGCGGCCCCGACGGCGCGCTCGCCGGCATCCTGGCCGGCCCGCCCGACTGCGCCGCGCTGCTGGCGGCGGTGGCCCGGGACGCCGTCGCACTGCTCACCGACCCGGCGGTGCGCGGGCAACTGCGCCAATGCGCCGGCGAGGGCTGCACGCTGGTCTACCTCGACACCTCGCGCGGCCGACGCCGCCGCTGGTGCTCCAGCGAGGTGTGCGGCAACCGCGCCCGAGTGGCCCGGCACCGGCGACGGGCCGGCCGGACCCCGTGACGGCGCCCGCGACCGCAGCCGGACGCGGTGCGCGACCGGACCTGTCGGACCGAACCGCGTCCTGAGTCAACATCCGACCGACAACGTCCGGCTTTGTCCGTACCTCCAGGTGCGCGCGGTGCCGGCTTCGCGTACGGTTGACGGCTGCCTACGCACAGCAGAAGGGGGCCTGGGTGGCCGCGCACAACGCCACGCACGCACCGGACCACACACCGGATTCCGTTCGGGACCGTGAGATCGAGTCCGAGCAGGCGCATCTCGACCGTGTCTACCGGCGCCTGGAGGAGAAGATCCACGAGGCGGAGTTCCTGATGGACGACGCCGCCAAGCGCGGCCAGGTCGGCACGCCCGGCGCGCTCGCCGAACGCGACGCCCAGGTCTTCCAGGCCGGCGTCCACCTCCACCGCCTCAACTCCGAGTACGAGGACTTCCTCTTCGGCCGGATCGACCTGCTCCTGGGCAAGGACGGCAAGAAGGGCCCGGACGGCGCGTACACCTCCGTCGAGCCCGCCGACGGCGTCATCCAGGACGGCCGCGCCGCCATCGCCGAGACGCTCCACATCGGGCGCCTCGGCGTCCTGGACGCGGACTACTCGCCGCTGGTCATCGACTGGCGGGCGCCGGCCGCCGCGCCCTTCTACCGCGCCACCCCGGTCGCCCCCGGCAGGGTCGTCCGGCGCCGGGTGATCCGCTCCAAGGGCCGCAAGGTGCTGGGCGTCGAGGACGACCTGATGCGCCCCGAGGTCACCGCGACGCTGGACGGCGTCGAGCTCCCGGCGGTCGGCGACGGCGCCCTGATGGCCGCCCTGGGCCGGGCCCGGAGCCACACCATGCGGGACATCGTCGCCTCCATCCAGGCCGAGCAGGACCTGGTGATCCGGGCGCCCGCCGCCTCCGTCACCGAGGTCGAGGGCGGCCCCGGCACCGGCAAGACCGCGGTCGCCCTGCACCGCGCCGCCTACCTGCTCTACCAGGACCGCCGCCGCTACGCCGGCGGCATCCTGATCGTCTCCCCGACCCCGCTGCTGGTCGCCTACACCGAGGGCGTGCTGCCGTCGCTCGGCGAGGAGGGCCAGGTCGCCATCCGGGCGCTCGGCTCGCTCGTCGAGGGCGCCGAGGCGACCGCCTACGACCCGCCTGCGGTCTCCCGCATCAAGGGCTCGGCGCGGATGGTCAAACTGCTGCGCAAGGCCGCCCGCGGGGCGCTGGAGGCCCCTCCCGCCCCGCGGCGCGCCCGCCCCGCCGAGGACGCCCAGCTGTCCCTGGAGGACCTCGCCGCGGGGGCGGACGCCCCGACCGACGAGGCGGCCCCGCCGACCCGCCTGAGGGTCGTCGCGTTCGGCACCCGGCTCGAACTCGACGAGGCCGAGCTGCGCGCCATCCGCCACTCCGCCCTGGGCGGCACCGCCCCGGTCAACCTGCTGCGCCCGCGCGCCCGCCGGCTGATCCTGGACGCCCTGTGGGCCAAGTCCGGCGCGGCCCGCCGCTTCCCGGACCCGGAGCTGGCCGCCGAGGCCCGCCAGGGCTTCGACGAGGACCTCGTCACCGAACCCGACTTCCAGGAGTTCCTGGAGGGCTGGTGGCCCGAACTCACCCCGCGCGGGGTGCTCGCCACGATGGCCGACGACCGCCGCCTCGGCCGCTGGGCGCGCCGCCTGCTCAACCCGCGCGAGGTCCGGCAACTCGCCCGCTCGCTGCGCCGGTTGGGCGACGACGGCAGGGGCCCGCTGTCGGTGCACGACATCGCGCTGCTGGACGAGCTCCAGCTGGTCCTGGGCGCTCCGGCCCGGCCGGCCCGCCCCCGCGAGGCCGACCCGCTGGACCAGCTCACCGGCCTGGAGGAGCTGACCACCTACGCGGACCGGTTCTCGTCCGGCCGCGGCCGGCGCGAGCGGCTGGAGGAGGAGCGCACCGACTACGCCCACGTCATCGTCGACGAGGCCCAGGACCTGACGCCCATGCAGTGGCGGATGGTCGGCCGCCGCGGCCGGCACGCCACCTGGACCGTGGTCGGCGACCCGGCGCAGTCCTCCTGGTCGGACCCGGACGAGGCCGCCGAGGCCCGCGACGAGGCACTGGGCACCCGCCCGCGCCGCCGCTTCACGCTCACCGTGAACTACCGCAACCCGGCCGAGATCGCGGAGCTGGCGTCCAAGGTGCTGGCCCTGGCCATGCCCGGTGCCCCGTCGCCGCGGGCGGTCCGCTCGACCGGCCTGGAGCCGCGCTTCGCCGTCGTGGACGGCGCATACGCGGGCGGCTCGGCCGGCTCGGCCGGCTCGGGCGGCGCGGCCGACGGGGCGCTGGAACGGGCCACCGTCGCCGAGGCCGCGAGGTTGCTGGCCGAGGTCGAGGGCACGGTCGGCGTCGTGGTGGCGATGCACCGCCGCACACAGGCCCGCACCTGGCTGGCCGGGCTCGGCGACCGCGTCGTGGCGCTGGGCTCCCTGGAGGCCAAGGGCCTGGAATACGACGCCACCCTGGTGGTCTCGCCCGCCGAGATCGCCGACGAGTCGCCGGCCGGGCTGCGGGTGCTCTACGTCGCCCTGACCCGAGCCACCCAGCAGCTGACCGTGCTCTCCGCCGCCCCGGACGAGCCGGACGCGGACGGGGTGCCGGACCTGCTGCGCGACTAGGGCGGGTCGGGGGCGCGGCGGGTGCGGTCGTGCTGCCATCCGAGGGGTTGTGAAATCCGTCGCGCGGGACGGGATTCGCTTGCCGGGATGGTTTGTTAGCCTTGGTGGCGGCACCGGCTCGATCCAAGCCCCCGGGCCCAACCATCGTCGCTACGAGCGACCACTTGCCGCGAGGCGAGCATGGCGGGTCGGTGTCATAAGCCAGCGAGGCGCGGGCGCCCCTCCTTCGGGAGGGGCGCCCGCGGTCGTTTTCCCGGCCGGTGCGGGCGCGGTGCACGTCGTGGCTGATTCGCGTCGCCCGAGGGGGTTCCGCTCGACGGGGCAACTCTCGTATGGTGGAAGAGTCTTTCCGAAATTCGTAGCTGGTTACCGTATACCGGCTGGTAGGTGGGACGATCGAACGACGCGCTCCGGCTCGGGCACCCCTGAGTCCCGGAGCCGCTTAGAGCCAAACCAGGGAAAGCAGAGGAAGTCGGCCATGGCAACGGCGCCTAGCGTCTCGTATTCGATGACGGTGCGACTGGAAGTTCCCGCAAGCGGCACCGCCGTCAGCCAGCTCACCACGGCCGTGGAGTCCTCCGGCGGGTCGGTCACCGGCCTCGACGTGACCGCATCCGGTCACGAGAAGCTCCGGATCGACGTCACGATCGCCGCGACCTCCACCGCGCACGCCCAGGAGATCGTCTCCAAGCTGCGCACCATCGAAGGCGTTTCGCTCGGCAAGGTCTCGGACCGGACCTTCCTGATGCACCTCGGTGGCAAGATCGAGATGTCGTCCAAGCACCCCATCCGCAACCGTGACGACCTGTCCATGGTCTACACCCCGGGCGTCGCGCGGGTCTGCCAGGCGATCGCCGACAACCCTGAGGACGCGCGCCGCCTCACCATCAAGCGCAACAGCGTCGCGGTGGTCACCGACGGTTCCGCGGTCCTCGGCCTGGGCAACATCGGCCCCAAGGCCGCACTGCCCGTCATGGAGGGCAAGGCGGCCCTCTTCAAGCGCTTCGCCGGCATCGACGCCTGGCCGATCTGCCTGGACACCCAGGACAGCGACGCGATCGTCGAGATCGTCAAGGCCATCGCCCCCGGCTTCGCGGGCATCAACCTGGAAGACATCTCCGCGCCCCGCTGCTTCGAGATCGAGGCCCGCCTGCGCGAGGCCCTGGACATCCCGGTCTTCCACGACGACCAGCACGGCACCGCCATCGTGGTGCTCGCGGCGCTCACCAACGCGCTGCGGGTGGTCGGCAAGAAGATCGAGGACGTCCGGGTCGTGATGTCCGGCGCCGGTGCGGCCGGCACCGCCATCCTCAAGCTGCTGCTGGCCGCCGGCGTGCACCACGCGGTGGTCGCCGACATCCACGGCGTGGTCCACGCCGGCCGCCCCGACCTCGTCGACGCCGACCCCGACTCGGCGCTGCGCTGGATCGCCGACAACACCAACCCCGAGGGCGTCACCGGCACCCTCAAGGAGGCCGTGGTCGGCGCCGACGTCTTCATCGGTGTCTCGGCCCCCAACGTCCTCGACGGCGACGACGTGGCCCAGATGGCCGAGGGTGCGATCGTGTTCGCGCTGGCCAACCCCGACCCGGAGGTCGACCCGGCGATCGCCCGCCAGACCGCCGCCGTGGTCGCCACCGGCCGTTCCGACTTCCCCAACCAGATCAACAACGTCCTGGTGTTCCCCGGCGTCTTCCGCGGGCTGCTCGACGCCGCCTCGCGTACGGTGAACACCGAAATGATGCTGGCAGCGGCCGGCGCCCTCGCCGACGTCGTGCTGGACGACGAGCTCAACGCGAACTACATCATCCCCAGCGTCTTCAACGAGAAGGTCGCGGGTGCGGTCGCCGGCGCGGTGCGTGACGCGGCGAAGGCCGCGGGCGACGCTGTGACGGCCGCCACGGGCGTCTGAGACGGCGCGTCGCGGGACCTGCCCCCAGCGAGCCACCCATAGGGTGGCGGGTGACCCTCCAGGGTGCCGGATTGGCTTTACCGCCGCAGGTGGGGGCAGGATGCTCTCCCAAGGACAATGTCCAGGGGGACCTCAGGCGCGAGGGAGCTGAAGGACGGACCCGGTTCGGTGGGCCGTCCGAGGGCCCTGGCAGCATCGGCTTCGATCTCACGCCGCATTGGCAAGAAGAACACGGGAGTACATACATGAACCGCAGTGAGCTGGTGGCCGCTCTGGCCGATCGCGCCGAGGTGACCCGCAAGGACGCCGACGCCGTTCTGGCCGCGCTCGCCGAGACCGTCGGCGAGGTCGTTGCCAAGGGCGACGAGAAGGTCACCATCCCCGGCTTCCTGACCTTCGAGCGCACCCACCGTGCCGCTCGCACCGCCCGGAACCCGCAGACCGGTGAGCCGATCCAGATCGCGGCCGGCTACAGCGTGAAGGTTTCCGCGGGCTCCAAGCTCAAGGAAGCCGCCAAGGGCAAGTAAGGCCCTTCCGACGGCACCGAAGGCGGCCACCCCTCCCGGGGGTGGCCGCCTTCGTGCGTGCCCGCGTACGGCCGGCCCAGGGCCCTTGCCGGGCCCCGGGTGGGCAGGTGGGCGGGCGGGCACGGCGAAGGCGCCGCACGGTCCTCCTGCGAGGACTGTGCGGCGCCTTCGGAATCCAGCGCGGCCGGGGGCCGGTGGGCGTCAGCCCCGCGGGTTGCCGTTCGGCAGCTCCACCTTCGCGCCCAGCTCCACGAGCTTCTCCATGAAGTTCTCGTAGCCGCGGTTGATCAGGTCGATGCCGTGCACCCGGGACGTGCCCTGCGCCGCCAGCGCCGCGATCAGGTACGAGAAGCCGCCGCGCAGGTCGGGGATGACCAGGTCGGCGCCCTGTAGCCGGGTGGGGCCGGAGACGACCGCGGAGTGCAGGAAGTTGCGCTGGCCGAAGCGGCAGGCGGAGCCGCCGAGGCACTCGCGGTAGAGCTGGATGTGGGCGCCCATCTGGTTGAGCGCCTCGGTGAAGCCCAGCCGGGACTCGTAGACCGTCTCGTGGACGATCGACAGGCCCGACGCCTGGGTCAGGGCGACCACCAGGGGCTGCTGCCAGTCGGTCTGGAAACCGGGGTGGACGTCGGTCTCCAGTGCGATGGCCTTGAGCGAGCCGCCCGGGTGCCAGAAGCGGATGCCCTCGTCGTCGATCTCGAAGGCGCCGCCGACCTTGCGGAAGGTGTTCAGGAACGTCATCATCGAGCGCTGGTGGGCGCCGCGGACGTAGATGTTGCCCTCGGTGGCCAGCGCCGCGGACGCCCAGGAGGCGGCCTCCAGGCGGTCCGGGAGGGCGCGGTGGGTGTAGCCGTCGAGCTTGTCGACACCGGTGATCCGGATCGTCCGGTCGGTGTCCATGGAGATGATCGCGCCCATTTTCTGCAGGACGCAGATCAGGTCCTCGATCTCCGGTTCCACCGCAGCGTTCGACAGCTCGGTGACGCCCTCGGCCAGCACCGCGGTCAGCAGCACCTGCTCGGTCGAGCCGACCGAGGGGTACGGCAGCCGGATCTTGGTGCCGCGGAGCCGCTGCGGGGCCTCCAGGTACTGCCCGTCGTCGCGCTTCTCGATCTTGGCACCGAACTGGCGCAGCACGTCGAAGTGGAAGTCGACCGGCCGGCCGCCGATGTCGCAGCCGCCCAGGCCCGGGATGAAGGCGTGGCCCAGTCGGTGCAGCAGCGGGCCGCAGAACAGGATCGGGATCCGTGAGGAGCCGGCGTGCGCGTCGATGTCGGCGACGTTGGCGCTCTCCACGTGCGACGGGTCGAGGACCAGCTCGCCGGGCTCGTCGCCCGGACGCACGGTCACGCCGTGCAGCTGGAGCAGCCCGCGCACCACACGGACGTCCCGGATGTCCGGAACGTTGCGCAGTCGGCTCGGACCGCTGCCCAGCAGGGCGGCGACCATGGCCTTGGGCACAAGGTTCTTCGCACCGCGAACCCGGATCTCGCCCTCGAGCGGGGTGCCGCCGTGGACAAGCAGTACGTCGTCAGTAGAGACGGTCATGGATCTCGCGTTCCTGGAGTCGGTCAGGGCCAGGAGAAATGGTAAGGGCGGCCGAGGGGGTGTCCGTTGCGGTGGCCCTGGTCCGGCCATGTAATGGCTTTGTCACAACACGCTCCGCTACGGCCGACCTTTGATTCGTAATCACCTTTTGCCTGGAAAGCGTCCAATGTCGCTAATGGGACATCCGGGTACGTAGCGCGTGCGCCGGGGCCTGCCGCCGTACGCCGGCCCTGCTCTCCCGGCGGGTCCGGGCGTTGACTCCCCCTTCGGGCCGGAAGTGCGGGATCATGTGGCCATGACCGAGGTGTCCTCGCTCACAGGCCGGCTGCTCGTTGCCACGCCCGCGCTCGCCGACCCGAACTTCGACCGCGCGGTGGTGCTCCTCCTCGACCACGACGAGGAGGGCTCCCTCGGTGTGATCCTGAACCGTCCCACACCGGTCGGCGTCGCCGACATCCTCGCCCCCTGGGCCGAGCTGGCCGGTGAGCCCGGGGTGGTCTTCCAGGGCGGCCCCGTGTCGTTGGACTCGGCGCTCGGTGTGGCCGTGGTGCCCGGTGGACCGTCCGGCGAGGGCGCCCCGTCGGGCAGCGGCACCCGCACCGGCGGCGCCGTCGGCGGGGCGGCCGGTGCGCCCCCGGGCTCCACGCGCCGGGGCGACCCGCAGGCCACCGGCACGGCCGGCGGTGCCGGGCCGGGCGACGAGCCGCTGGGCTGGCGCCGGGTGCACGGCGCGATCGGCCTGGTGGACCTGGAGGCCCCGCCGGAGCTGCTCGCCGCGGTCCTCGGCAGCCTGCGGATCTTCGCCGGGTACGCCGGCTGGGGGCCCGGCCAGCTGGAGGACGAGCTGGTGGAGGGGGCCTGGTACGTCGTCGAGTCCGAGCCGGGGGACGTCTCCTCGCCCGATCCGGAGCAGCTGTGGCGGGCCGTGCTGCGCCGGCAGCGCAACGAGCTGGCGATGGTGGCGACGTACCCCGACGACCCGTCGTTGAACTAGCCCGCAGGCCGGTTGCCGGGGCATCTGCGGTCCGGTTGCCGGGCGGTGTCGGGCGCCGCCGTGCAGCGCGTTTCGTACGCCGCGCGCCGGGTGGTGCACCCGGGCGATCGTCGGGGCATTTTGTGACGGCTTCGTCATGGGGAATTGTCAGACCCCGTCGCTATCGTTCGGGGTGGCAAGAACGTTGCGCGGACGCGTCCCCGAACCCTGAGCCTCGCGCGGACAGGGGAGCTCGCGACCGCGACCGAAACTGACGGGGGAGAGCACCATGCACAGGCCGAGCCTGCCCGAGGACCTGGACCATCCGGAGCAGGTGTGGGCGCGCGCCGCGACGCTGGCGGTGGTGGCCGCGGCCATGAACGACGGGGACGAGTACTCCTGGGGCCCGGACGGTCTGCACTGCTGGAACTGCGGCGGCTCGTACTGGTGGCGGCTGAAGCTGTACGACGACGGCCGCGCGCTGCTGTGCGGCCAGGACTCCGACGGGAGCTACACGCACAACGGCGACAAGCAGATCGACTTCCTGGCCGGTGGTCCCGCGTGGCTGCCCTGGGAGCAGTTGCGGGACGACGCCCAGGGCAACCTCCTCGGCTTCGCCTACTGGTACGAGGGCGGCGCCTGGTCCCGCGCCCCCTACCCCGCGGCGCTGCCGGACGACGGCCTGGAGATGGCGATGAGCTGGGCGGCGCCGGGTGACGCGGCGGTCCAGGAGATCACCGAGCACCTGGTGGCGCTCCTGGAGACCGACGTCCGCCCCGCGGCGACGGTCCGCGCGTTCATCGCCTCCGCCGCGGCCCGCACGGTCGGCGCGGCGGACGTCTCGGCGCTGCTGGACGCGGTCTGCGGCCCGGACTGCTGGTACGAGGTCCGCCCGGAGGCCGCCTGGGCGTTCGCCGTCGAGCTGGGCCTGACGGCCGGCGACCGCGGCGGGGTGCCGGCGGCGGCGTCGTAGGCGCGCCGCGGGGCGCGGCGGCGGATCCCCGAAGGGCGAGCGGGCCGTCAGCTCCGGTGCCGCCCGCCCAGGGTGAAGAAGCGCTCGGCGAGCGGATCGGCGTCGCGGGCGGGTAGGGCGAGGTGCACGGGCACCGGTGGGGCGTTCTTCAGCCGGACGTAGCGGATCTGGGGGTGCGGGTGGCGCTCGGCCACCCCCTCCGGGGCCACGCCGACCCCGTGGCCGGCCGCGACCGCCTCCAGCCACTCGTCGAAGTTGCCCGCGGTGCAGGCGAGTCGGGGGCGTCGGCCGGCGGGCCACAGCTCGGGCCGGGTGGTGCCGGTGACGGTGTTGACGACCAGCGGCAGCTCCGCGAGTTCGGCCCAGTCCAGCACCCGCCGGCGGGCCAGGCTCCCCGGGGTGGCGGCGCGCGGCACGGCGGCGACCCGCGGCTCCTGGAAGAGCAGCGCGGTGCGCAGTCCGGCGTCCGGTGGCACGTCGCCCCGGAGCACCGCCACGTCCGACTCCCCGGTCTCCAGTCCGGCCAGTGGGGTGTCCCGGCGGACGAGCCGGACCTTGGCGCCGGTCGCGGCCTTGAACTCCGTGATCAGCGTGCGGCCGGCGGCCGGCAGCAGCGAGGTGAAGCCCAGCCGCAGCGTCCCCGGCCCGGCGGGCGAGCGCAGTGCGGCGGCGAGCCGGGGGAGCAGGGGGGCGAGGTCGGCGTAGAGGCGGCGGCCGGCGTCGGTGAGGGCGACCCGGCGGGTGGTCCGGTCCAGTAGCCGTACGCCGAGCGCGGCCTCCAGGGCCCGTACGGCGCGGGTCAGCGTCGGCTGGCCGGTGCGCAGCCGGTCCGCGGCGTGGGTGAAGCTGCGCTCCTCCGCGACGGCCAGGAAGCCTCGCAGGTGGCGCAGTTCGATCCCGTCGAGGACCGGGTCGGCGAACGGGTCGGGGTCGTGGGTGTCGGCGTCGTGGGGGTCGGGGCCGTCTCCGGCCGGGGCGTCGGCGTCGTCCGGGACGCCGCGGTCACCATTCATGCCGCCCCAGCATAAGTGCTCCGTACGGGCATTTCCCCGGCCATCCGGAGACTGCCTACGTTTCCCCGCGGCGGTCCGCTCCGGGCCCGGGGACGGTCCCCGGACCCCCGGACCACCAGGGGAGTTGAGCGCGGTGCGCAAGGTCTGGCTACTGACGCTGGGGGCCTTCGCCCTCGGCCTGGACGCGTACGTGATGGCGGGGCTGCTGCCGGTACTCGCCGCGGACGTCGGCACCCGGGTGTCCCTCGCGGGCCAACTGGTGACCGCCTTCACGCTGGCCTACGCGATCTCCGCGCCGCTGGTCGCCGGGCTGCTCTCCGGTGCGCGGCCCCGACTGCTGATCCTGGCCGCGCTCGCCGTCTTCACCGTCGGCAACGCGTTGACCGCGCTGGCACCGTCGCTGGGCCTGCTGCTCGGCGCCCGGATCGTCGCGGGCGCCGGCGCGGGCGTCTACTCGGCGCTGTCCACCGCGGCCGCCGCCGCACTCGTCCCCCAGGAGAAGCGCGGACGGGCGCTGGCCCTGGTGATGGGCGGGATGAGCGCGGGCACCGTGCTGGGCGTGCCGATCGGCGTGCTGCTGGCCGAGCACGCCGGCTGGCGGGCCACGCTCTGGCTGGTCACGGCACTGGGCGCGGTCGCGCTGGGCGGACTGGCGGCGCTGCTGCCGCAGGTGCCCGCGGGGCCCGCCGTCCCGGTACGGGCCCGGCTCACGGCCCTCGCCGACCGCGCGGTGGCGCCGGTGGTCGCGGTGTCCTTCCTCGCCGCGGTGGCCAGCCTCGGCCTCTACACCTACCTGGCACCGGTGCTGGCCGCGGCCGGCGGCGTCCAGGAGGTCACCCCGTACCTGTGGGCCTGGGGCGCCGGCGGCGTACTGGGGAGCGTGCTGTCCGGGCCGCTGGTCGACCGGACCGGGCGGGTGCGGATGCTGGCCGGCGGGATCCTGCTGGTGGTCGCCGTGGCCCAGGCCCTGCTGCCGACCCTGGCGGCGGTGGCGCTGCCCGGTGCGGTGGTCGCCCTGCTGGCCTGGGGCGCGGCCGGCTGGGCGTTCCAGGTGCCGCAGCAGCACCGGCTGCTCCGGGCCGGCGCGCAGCGCGGCACCGTCGCCCTCGCGCTGAACAACTCGGCGCTCTACCTGGGCAGTGCCGTCGGCTCGGCGCTCGGCGGGCTGGCCCTGGCCGCGGGGGTGGCGCCGGACGCGCTGCCCTGGGCGGCGGCCGGTGTGGCGGCCCTGGCACTGGTGGTGCACCTGGTGACGGGCCGACGCTCCCGACCCGCGCCGCGCGTGAGTACCCTTGGCAGTTATGAGCACTCTTGAGCCCGAGCGCGGGGCAGGTACGGGGACCCTCGTAGAGCCGACACCGCAGGTGTCGCACGGCGACGGCGACCACGAGCGCTTCGCCCACTACGTCCAGAAGGACAAGATCATGGCGAGCGCGCTCGACGGCACGCCCGTCGTGGCGCTCTGCGGCAAGGTCTGGGTCCCGGGTCGCGACCCGAAGAAGTACCCGGTCTGCCCGCTGTGCAAGGAGATCTTCGAGTCCATGGGCGCCGGTGGCGACAAGGACAAGGACGGCGGCGGCAAGAAGTGACCGCCCGCCGCGGCGCCCGCCCGCTGGGCACGGCGCCGCGGCGCACCGCTCCGCGCCCGGGGTCCGCACGGGCCCGGGTCCCTGACGGGCCCGGGCCCGTCGCCGTACCCGCCCCGCCCGAACCCCCGGGCGCACCGGCCTCCTGAGGGGCCGGCGATCAAGGGTTTCCCTCCGCGGCGGCACGGTGAAGACTGACGTCGTGACAGATCTGGAGACCGCTGCCCACACGGGTCTGATCCCGGCGCCGCTGAGCCACGACCTGGCCGACGCCGAGTCCCGCCCCCGGACCGTACGGCTCGGCGCGCACACCGCGTTGGCCGCCGCACCCGGCACCGAGGCCACCGCCCGCTGGCTGCGCGCCACCCTCGGCGCCGCCTTCGCGCTGCCGCTGCCGCCCGGCTCCCCCGAGGCCCCCGACACCCTGGCGCTCGCCCTCGACCCGGCCCTCCCCAAGGAGGGCTACCGGCTGGAAGCCGACGCCCGCTGGGGCGTCCGCCTCACCGGCGGCGGCCCGGCCGGTGTCTTCTGGGGCGCACAGACGCTCCGTCAGCTCCTGGGGCCCGCCGCCTTCCGCCGCGCCCCGCTCGACCCGGAGCGCGCCGTCGGCCTGCCGGAACAGACCATCGAGGACGCCCCCCGCTTCGGCTGGCGCGGCCTGATGCTGGACGTCTGCCGGCACTTCCTGCCCAAGGAGGGGGTGCTGCGCTACCTCGACCTGATGGCCGCGCACAAGCTGAACGTCCTGCACTTCCACCTCACCGACGACCAGGGGTGGCGGATCGAGATCCTCCGCTACCCGGAGCTGACCGCGACCGGCGCCTGGCGCGAGCGCAGCAGACTCGGCCACCGCGACTCGCCGCTGTGGGACCCGCGCCCGCACGGCGGCTACTACACCCAGGACGACATCCGCGAGATCGTCGCCTACGCCGCCGAGCGGCAGATCACCGTCGTGCCCGAGATCGACGTCCCCGGGCACTCGCAGGCCGCGATCGCGGCGTACCCGGAGCTGGGCAACGCCGACGTCGTCGACACCGCCGCCCTGAAGGTCTGGGACACCTGGGGCGTCAACCCCAACGTCCTGGCCCCCACCGACACCACCCTGCGCTTCTACGAGAACGTGCTCCAGGAGGTGCTCGGCCTCTTCCCGGCGCGGTTCGTGCACCTCGGCGGCGACGAGTGCCCCAAGGACCAGTGGCGGGCGTCGCCCACCGCCCAGGCCCGGATCGCCGAGTTGTCCCTGGACGGCGAGGACGGCCTGCAGAGCTGGTTCATCCGCCACTTCGACCGCTGGCTCACCGAGCGCGGCCGACGGCTCGTCGGCTGGGACGAGATCCTTGAGGGCGGACTGGCCGAGGGGGCGACGGTCTCCTCCTGGCGCGGGTACGCGGGCGGCATCGCCGCGGCCAAGGCCGGCCACGACGTCGTCATGTGCCCCGAGCAGCAGGTGTACCTGGACCACCGTCAGGACACCTCCCCGGACGAGCCGGTGCCGATCGGCTACGTGCGGACCCTGGAGGACGTCTACCGCTTCGAACCGGTGCCGCCGGACCTGACGGACGAACAGGCCGCCCGGGTCCTCGGCACCCAGGCCAACGCCTGGTCCGAGGGGATGGACAGTCAGCAGCGCCTCGACTACCAGGTCTTCCCGCGGCTGACCGCGCTCGCCGAAGTCGCCTGGTCCCGGCTGCCCGGCCCCGAGCTCCGCGACTACCAGGACTTCACCCGCCGGATGACCCACCACTACGCCCGCCTCGACGCCCTCGGCGTCGGCTACCGCCCGCCCGGCGGCCCCCACCCCTGGCAGAAACGCCCCGGCATCCTCGGACGACCCTTCGAGGGGGCGCCCCCAAACGTGTGAGCCGCCGTGCAAGGAGGGCGCTCGTCCGGCCGGACCCTGGAACGGTGGTGCCCGGTGACCGGAACCGCCGGACGAAACCGGACCAGCGCCCTCTTCGAGGACGGAACACCGCTTCGCGGACCCTCGCGCGTACCGGGCCCGCGAAGATGTGCCAGAGTTGCCACGTCCGGGCCGTGAGCACGTACCGTACGGCGGAGCGGAACTGCCGGGACACCGGGGAAGGGGCAGCTGGGTTGACCACGCACGCACCGCACGCGTCGCCATCGGTGACGTTGCCGGCCTCGCTCGACGAGGCGGTGGCGGCACTGACCGCCATGCCCGCCGCCGTGCCGGTGGCGGGCGGCACGGACCTCATGGCGGCGGTCAACGCCGGACTCCTCAGACCAGCCGGCCTGGTGGGCCTCGGCCGGATCAGCGAGATCCGCGGCTGGCAGTACCTGGACGGTCATGCGCTGCTCGGTGCCGGTCTCACCCTCGCCCGCATGGGGCGCCCCGACTTCGCCGCGCTGATCCCGGGCCTGGCCGCGGCGGCCCGCGCCGCCGGCCCGCCGCAGATCCGCAACGCCGGGACCCTGGGCGGCAACATCGTCAGTTGCGCCCCGACCGGCGACACCCTCCCGGTGCTGGCCGCCCTGGAAGCCACGGTGATCATCGCCGGCCCCGGGGGAGCCCGCCGCGAGATTCCGGTCAGCCACCTGCTCACCGGCCGCGAGATGCTGAGCCCCGGCGAACTCGTCGGCTTCGTGCGGGTGCCGCTGCTGCACGCCCCGCAGACCTTCCTCAAGGCCACCGGGCGCACCGGCCCCGGCCGCGCCACCGCCTCCGTCGCGCTCGTCCTGGACCCGGCCCGGCGCGCGGTGCGCTGCGCGGTCGGCGCGGTCGCCGCCATGCCGCTGCGCCCCCTGGAGGCCGAGCAGTGGGTGGCCTCGCTCATCGACTGGGACGGCGAACGCGGCCTGGTACCCGAGGCGCTGGCTGCCTTCGGCGACTACGTGGCGGCCGCCTGCATCCCCGACCCGGTGCCGCCGCAGGACGGCTCCGAACCGGCGACCCTGCCGCCGGCCGCGCTGCACCTGCGCCGTACGGTGGCGGCCCTGGCCCGCCGCGCACTTGGGAGGGCGCTCTCGTGAGCAACGAAGACCACCGTCACCCGCAGCAACCGCACCCCGAGCAGGGGTGGCAGCCGCTGCCGCCGGGCGGCGAGTACGAGTCGGAGGCCACCGCCTTCGTCCAACTCCCCGAAGGCTTCACCACCGGCGCGTACGGCGCCGATTACCGCACTCCCGGCGCGGACCCGCTGGCCGCCCCCGGGCACGGCTACACCCCGCCCGCCTCGTTCCCCGCGCACTCCGCCACGCCCCCGGTACCGGGCGCGGGCACCGACCCGGCGGCGACCGGGCAGTGGACGATGCCGTTCGCCGACCCGTCGGCCGGCTACGTCGACCCCGCCGCGGGCTACGGCGCCACGGGACAGCACGCGACCGCACCGCACCAGGACCCGTCCGCGGGCTACCACGCCAACCCGCCCGAGAACGCCCAGGCGTGGCCCGGCGAGCAGGTGCACTGGCCGGTCGCCGGCAGCCCGGAGGCGGCCGGCGGCGCCTGGACCGTCCCGGCGGCCGACGACACCCTGGAGGAGTCCGGCGAATACCTGGTCGGCGACGACCAACTGCCCGGACACACAACCGCCGCGCCCTACCAGGACGGTGGCTACCCCGGCGGCTACGAGGGCGCCGGCGCGACCGGCCCCGCGGAGACCGGCGCCACCGGCCACTGGAACTTCACCGCCGGACTCAACGCCACCAACGGGCACACCGGGACCGTCGATCAGGGCGGTGCCGTCGACCCGGGTGCGGGCGAGCCGTTCCCGGCGCCCGCCGCCGACCCGTACGCGCAGGACCCCGCGGTGACCGCCCCGGGCGGGGCGACCGGCCACTGGTCGCTGCCCGCCGACGCGCTGGCCCAGTGGCCGCCCGCCGAGCACCCGACCCAGCACGAGGACGTGACCGCCGGCCAGGACGCCGCCGCGGAGGTGCCCGCCCCGGGCGGCGCCGAAGCGTGGTCGGTCCCGGTGGTGGAGGGCGAACAGTCCGACACCACGGGCGGGTTCGTCCTCGACGCCCGTCACGGGACCGCCGACGCCGGCGCCGCACCCGCCGCCCCGGTCGAGGGGCACGTCCCCGTCGAGCACGGGGTGCCCGCGGCCCCCGAGGTCCCCGCCGCGGCCCCGGATCCCGGCCCGCTGCCGGTGGCGGAGCCGCCCGTCGCCGCCCAGGAGCCCGTCGCGGGCGCTGCGCACGGTGGGGAGGCCGCGGACGCCGGCCACCCGCTGGAGCCCGCCGCGGACGCCGCCGCGCCCGCCGAGCCGGTGCCCGCAGAGGCCGCCGCGCCGACCGGCCCGGACGTCCACCCGGCCGAGGAGGCCGCAGCGACGGTCGCTCCCGCACCGGCCCCCGCCGACGACGAGGCCGCACCGGACGCCCCCGCCGTCCTCGACCACCACGACGAACACCCCTCCGCCTCCTACGTGCTGCGCGTCAACGGCGCCGACCGGCCGGTCACCGACGCCTGGATCGGCGAGTCGCTGCTGTACGTGCTGCGCGAACGGCTCGGCCTGGCCGGAGCCAAGGACGGCTGCTCCCAGGGGGAGTGCGGGGCCTGCTCCGTCCAGGTGGACGGACGGCTGGTCGCCTCCTGTCTGGTGCCCGCCGCCACCGCGGCCGGCAGCGAGGTCCGCACCGTCGAGGGCCTGGCGCAGCACGGCGTGCCGTCCGACGTCCAACAGGCGCTCGCCGCCTCGGGGGCCGTGCAGTGCGGCTTCTGCGTACCGGGCATGGCGATGACCGTGCACGACCTCCTGGAGGGCAACCACGCCCCCACGGAGCTGGAGACCCGCAAGGCGCTCTGCGGCAACCTGTGCCGCTGCTCGGGGTACCGCGGTGTCCTGGACGCCGTCGCCGAGGTTGTGAAGTCCCGCACCGGGGCCAACGACCCGTCCGCGGGGGCGCCGGCGTCGGCCGCGACCGCCCGCATCCCCCACCAGGCGGGGCCCGCCGACCCGATGGACGGGGCACCGCACCACCAGGATCCGCAGCCGGGAGGCGCTGGATGAGCGAGCGCAGCACGGGGGTCCGGGTCCCCCGGGCCGCAGGCCGGGGGAGTGTCGTCAACAGGTGCGCGTCCCGCGCGTGCGCGGGTGAGCGGAGCGAGGTCTCGGCATGAGCGGTACGACCGACGGCGCCGCCGTCACCGCGACGCCCCCCGCGGGCGTCCAGATTCCCGACGAACCGCCGCCGCACGGGTTGGGCGTCTCCCTGACGCCGGCCGAGGCGCCGGCCAAGACCGAGGGCACCTTCCCGTACGCCGCCGACCTGTGGGCCGAGGGCCTGTTGTGGGCGGCGGTGCTGCGCTCCCCGCACCCCCGGGCCCGGATCCGCTCCGTGGACGTCCGGCACGCCACCGAGATGCCGGGCGTGCGCGCCGTCGTCACGCACGAGGACGTGCCCGGTGACAAGGGGCACGGCCGGGGCGTCGCCGACCGTCCGGTGTTCGCCGGGGACGAGGTCCGCCACCACGGCGAGCCGATCGCCGCGGTGGCCGCCGACCATCCCGACACGGCCCGCCTCGCCGCCGCCGCCATCGTGGTCGAGTACGAGGTCCTGGAGGCCGTCACCGACCCCCAACTCGCCTTCGAGGCCGAGCCGCTGCACCCCGACGGCAACCTCATCCGGCACATCCCGCTCCGCTTCGGCGACGCGGAGGCGGTCGGCGAGGTGATGGTCGAGGGCTTCTACCGGATCGGCCGCCAGGACCCGGCGCCCATCGGGGCCGAGGCCGGCCTGGCGGTGCCGCGTCCGGACGGCGGGGTGGAGATCTACACCGCCTCCACCGACCCGCACGGCGACCGCGATCTGGCCGCGGCCTCCTTCGGCCTGGATCCGGCGCAGGTCAAGGTCGTGGTGACCGGCGTGCCCGGCGCCACCGGGGACCGCGAGGACCCCAGCATCCAGCTGTCCCTGGGCCTGCTGGCGCTCCGCACCGGGTGCCCGGTGAAGCTGGCCGCCACCCGTGAGGAGTCCTTCCTCACGCACGCCCACCGGCACCCGACGCTGCTGCGCTACCGCCACCACGCGGACGGCGAGGGCAAGTTGGTGAAGGTGGAGGCGCAGATCCTGATGGACGCCGGGGCCTACGCCGACACCTCCGCAGAGGCGCTGGCCGCCGCGGTGTCGTTCGCCTGCGGCCCGTACGTCGTCCCGCACGCCGTCGTCGAGGGCTGGGCGGTGCGCACCAACAACCCGCCGTCCGGCCACATGCGCGGCGAGGGCGCGCTCCAGGTCTGCGCCGCCTACGAGGGGCAGATGGACCGGCTCGCCGCCCACCTGGGCCTGGAGCCCGACGAGATCCGCCGGCGCAACGTCATGGCCACCGGAGACCTGCTGCCCACCGGGCAGACCGTCACCTGCCCCGCCCCGGTCGCCGAGCTCCTGCGGGCCGTCACCGAGGCTCCGCTGCCCGAGCTGCCCAAGGACACCCCGGAGGCCGAGTGGCTGCTGCCGGGCGGCCCCGAGGGCGCGGGGGAGCCGGGCGCGGTCCGACGCGGCGTCGGCTACGCGCTGGGCATGGTGCACATGCTGGGCGCGGAGGGCACCGACGAGGTGTCCACCGCGACCGTGAAGGTCAGCGGTTCGGTGGCCACCGTCATCTGCGCGGCGGTGGAGACCGGTTCCGGGTTCGCCACGTTGGCGCGGCAGATCGTCCAGGAGACCCTGGGCATCGAGGAGGTGCACGTCGCGGGCGTGGACACCGACCAGCCGCCGGCCGGTCGGGCCTGTCACGGTCGGCACACCTGGGTCTCCGGCGGCGCCGTCGAGCGGGCCGCGAAGATGGTCCGCACCCAGCTCCTGCAGCCGTTGGCCCACAAGTTCGGGATGTCCACCGAACTGCTGCAGATCACCGACGGCAAGATCACCTCGTACGACGGGGTGCTCAGCACGACCGTCGCCGAGGCGCTGGACGGCAAGGAACTCTGGGCCACCGCCCAGTGCCGGCCGCATCCCACCGAGCCGCTGGACGAGACCGGCCAGGGCGACGCGTTCGTCGGCCTCGCCTTCTGCGCCATCCGCTGCGTCGCCGACGTGGACATCGAGCTGGGCACCGTCCGGGTGGTCGAGATGTCGGTGGCGCAGGACGTCGGCCGGGTGCTCAACCCGCGTCAGTTGCGGGCCCGCATCGAGGCCGGGGTCACCCAGGGCCTGGGCGCCGCGCTGATGGAGAACCTCCGCACCACCCGCGGTCAGGTCCGCCACCCCGACCTGACCGGCTACGCGCTGCCGACCGCGTTGGACGCGCCGGACATCCGGATCGTCAAGCTCGTCGAGGAGCGCGACGTGGTCGCGCCGTTCGGCGCCAAGGCGGCCAGCGCGGTGCCGGTGGTGACGTCGCCGGCCGCGGTGGCGTCGGCGGTCCGGGCGGCCACCGGACGGCCGATCGGCCGCCTGCCGATCCGTCCGCAGGCGGCGGTGGCGCAGCCGGTGCAGTCGGCGCAGGGGGCGCAGTGACGCCGTCGTGGCGATGCGGTGGCGGCGGCGGGTCCGTGCCGATGCCGCCGCACTGACCCCGCGGGACACCGTGCCGTGCGGGCCGCCCGGCCCGCACGGTCCTGCCCACGCCCACCCGATTCCCCTTCGCTCGCCCCTGCCCGACCTGCGATTTCACTCTCCGTCACGGTCGTTGTCAGTGCCGTCACTTACCGTTGTTTCCAGCGTGCGATTCCGTGCGCGACGCCGGACGACGACCGGCGGGGGACGCCCGGCGGCGGGCACGGCCGGGGGAGGGGGCGAGCGGGATGCACGGGGGAGAGCGGGAACGCCGGGAACGCCGCGCAGCGGGGACGAACGCGGTGCGAAAGCGCCCGGAGACGGTCCCCACGGTGATGGGGACCGCCTCCGGGTGGCTGCGCCGAAGCGCCCGCGCACTGCCCACCGGGGCCTCAGGCATGCAACGATGTGGGGCCGCGAGACGCCTCATGCCGTTTGGATGCCGAGGTACGTAACGCAGCCGCGAGGACGCTGTCATAGCCGGACCGTAGGCTTCGTCCATGGAAAAGGGAGCCTTCTCGCGGGACGACGTTCTGAAGACCATGCAGGAGTACGACGACCTGGGGAGATCGGCGTTTCTCAGCCTGTACGGCTTTAAAGCGGCCAGAAAGTTCCTCATCCTGCACGATGGCAAGGAGTACGACTCCAAAGCCATCGCGGCTGTAGCTCACAAGCACCAGCACGGCAGGCCCCTCACGTGGCAAGAACTAAGCGGAGGCGTAGGCCACGCCGTTGATTGGCTCAAGCGAGAAGGGTTCAAGATCGGTGTATCGCGCAGTCCGAAGTGGACGCGCGACGAACTGATTTTGGCTTGCGACGTCGTTGCACAGACCGGCTGGCAGGGCTTGTCTGCCTCCGATCCGCGTATCGCGGAGCTGTCCGAACTTCTTCAACTTCTTGGCGCCTATCCACCGGAGGAGCGTGCGGCTGAGTACCGTAACCGCAACGGTGCCGCCTACAAGACGCTTAACATCGCCAGTTTCCATCCTGACTACCAAGGCGCGCCGACGAACGGCGGGCAGCTGGACCGTGAGGTGTTGCAGGACTTTCTTGAGCGCCCGGCGGAGATGGCACGGGCTGCGGCACTGCTGCGCGAGGGGTTGCGCTCCGGGACTCTTCAGCCTGTGCTGCCCATGGATGACAACACCGATGACGATGAGGTTGGTGCGCCGGAGGGGCGCGTGCTCTACCGCCGCCACCGCACACGCGAACGGAACAAGGCGCTCCGCGCGAGGAAGATCGCCGCTGTCCTTAAGAAGGGCGGCACCCTTGCCTGCGAAGTGTGCGGCTTCGACTTCAGCGCGGTCTACGGCGAGCGGGGGCAGGGCTACATCGAGTGCCACCATGTGGTGCCGCTCCATGAGGCAGGGGAAGGCACAACCAAGCTTGCAGACCTCGCTCTGATCTGCTCGAACTGCCACCGCATGATCCACCGTTGTGCGCCGTGGCCCACGCCGGCACAACTGCGTGCGTTGGTGCAGGAACAGGCTGGGGTGATGGCAGCAGCGGTACCGAGGCCGCGGCTGGAGGCGGATGAAAGGGACCCCCTTGCCACCTGAGCGATGTCCAGCATCCGTTCCTGTCCCACCCGTCGCCCCCGGCGGTCGGAATTCGGCGTGGGCAGACGGACAAACCCCAGAGGGCCGGAGCGGTTTCGCGTCCGGCCCTCTGGGCTGGTGGAGGATACGAGATTCCCACTCGTGAGAGTTGCTTCCAACGCGCTTTCCAACTGTCCGCTTGGCTGTACAGGAGCGTCCGCGAGGGTTCGCGGGGCTGTAGGGCAGGGTGCGCGCGCTGAGGTGCACGGTGGCGTCCGCCAATGCACCGGACAAAGACCAGGGCAGAGCGGCTCTGAGCCTAGGTCTCAGCCCAGAGACGAGGGGCGAGGCCGATGAGCTCCGGGCCCTTCGAGAACGACGACGCTCCGGCTCATGCTCTTGTAGACCCCCGTCAGGCGTTCCACCGCTATCTCGTGGGCGCTCGTCCAGATGAAGGACCCCGCCGAGGCTCTCGGTTCCGACGGGAATGCGCTGGGGCGCCGCCTGTAGTTCAGGGACGGCACTTCGACCGAGTAAGCCATCTCCTACCTGCCGTGGGACATCGCCGAGGACATCCGGGAGCTATTCGAGGAGAACCCTGGCGATGGCGGCATCTACGCCTGGCTGGAAGGAGCACGGTCTCACGCTGACGGAGCTGACAGAGACGGTGCGGGTGTGCCTGACGACGTAGCAGGAAGAATCTACAGCGGGTCGTGTCGTCGAGGTTTGCGATACCTTCGTGGCTGCTGAACAGTTCGTTTTGGAGCACGGGTTCCCTGCGGGCTGCTGAACAGTCCGCCTCCTGAGCCTTGGCCCGTCGCACGAATTTTGCGCGGCGGGTTAAATCATGTAAATGAGTTGGGCGCTCTCTTACAGGTGGACGGTCTGATCTGGAAGGCCGAGGAGGACCGGCCGGACGATGACGACGGTGCGGCTGGCGCCCTCGTACCGGCCAACTGAGACGGGAATCGAGACGGACGCGCGTAAGGGTGGCGCCCTCGGAGGGTGCCACCCTTACGACTTGCCTGGTGAAGGCAGTAGAGGCCGTGGCGGGAATCGAACCCACGTAACTCGCTTTGCAGGCGAGTCCCTAAACCACTCGGGCACACGGCCGGGGTGCGGTGCTGTCCCGACTGTAGGCCGCCCGGTGGGGGGCGCGGCAAGAGTGGCGGGGCGACTGCCACAAGGCTGCAACACGCGGTTCATGAACGGGCGGCGGGTGCCGGTCCGCCGGCGTCAGGAGGCCCTGAGGAACTCCTCGACCAGCGGGCGGAAGAGGTCCGGCTCGTCCACCCAGGGGTAGTGCCCCACGAGGTGCAGCGGGCGCACCTCGGCGTGCGGGAAGGCGGCGGCGACCAGTTCGCCGGCGCGCATGCCGACCACGCCGTCGCGGTCGCCGGTGACCACCAGGACCGGGCAGTCGACCTGCCGCAGCCCCGCCAGGAGCGCCTCCCGGGTCGACTCGTCCACGCCCTGCCAGAAGCCGGCCCGCGGCACCGGCCCCAACTGCTCGCCCTCGGTGGCCGCATGGGCCCGCTGCGGCTCGTCCCACCGGCCGTAGGCCAGTGGCGCCGCCGCGTACAGCAGGTCGCGCACCCGCGCCAGGTCGGACGCCTCGGCCAGCTCCTGCACCGCCACGGAGGCCCGCGGCCACCACTCCTCGTGCATCCGGGAGGTGAAGATCTCCTGGGCGTCGTCGGGGAGTTCGCCCTGGAGGCGGGAGCCGGGGCAGACCAGCACCAGGCGGGTCAGCCGCTCCGGGTGGGTCGCCGCGTAAGCCTGTGCCACCGTGGCCCCCGCGTCGTGGCCGAGCAGGGCGAAGCGTTCCAGGCCGAGGTGGGCGCGGAGCGCCTCGACGTCCGCGGCGAGGTGCGGGAAGGCGTACCGCGCGGGGTCCGCGGCGGCCGGGGAGGAGCCGGTGCCGCGCCCGTCCGGGACGATCAGCTGCCGGTGCCCGGCCAGTCCTCCCAGGTCCCCCAGGTACGCGGCGTCCCGCCCGGGGCCGCCGGCCAGGCACACCAGGGGCGGCAGTGCGGAGTCGACGGGGCCGAGCACGCGGTAGTGCAGCTCGGTGTCGTCGTAGGTGCGGAAGTAGGGCATGCGGACAGCTTGCCGGACGGTGCGGGACGGGAGGGTTTCCGGGATGCCGCGGCGGGCGGCGGTGGCGACCTGCGGCGTAGGACCGACGGCCGAGGCGATCCCCGCCTCCGGACAGGGGCGCACCTGCCCTACGGCCCTTACGCTGGCCCGATGACCGCTGACCCTTCGAGCCCCGCGGACGCGGCCGCCCGCGTCGCGACGGGCCGCACGACCGCACCCGCCCCGGCCGGCACCGCGCCCCCGGCCGGCTCCGGCGGCGTCCTCGGCCGGGAGCACCGGGCGCTGACGCTCGGCATCATCTCCGTCGTCTCCCTCATCGCCTTCGAAGCGAGCGCGGTGAACACCGCGATGCCGGTGGCGGCCCGGGCCCTCGACGGCATCGGGCTCTACGCCTTCGCCTTCTCGGCGTTCTTCACGGCCAGTCTCTTCGCGATGGCGCTCGCCGGTGTGTGGAGCGACCGGCGCGGTCCGCTGGCGCCGCTGTTCAGCGGGATCGCCGCGTTCGGCGTGGGACTGTTGGTCGCCGGCGGGGCGCAGGGCATGGGCATGTTCGTCGCTGGGCGCGGCGTCCAGGGGCTGGGCGGCGGGCTGGCGGTGGTGTCGCTGTACGTCGTCGTCGGCCGCGGCTACCCGGAGCGGTTGCGGCCGTCGGTGATGGCGTCGTTCTCGGCGGCCTGGGTGGTGCCGGTGATCGTCGGCCCGTTGGTCGCGGGGACGGTGACCGAACAGTTCGGCTGGCGCTGGGTGTTCCTCTCCATACCCGTGCTGATACTCCTGCCGCTCGGGGTGATGCTGCCGGCGCTGCGCAAGCTGCCGCGCAGCGCACCGGGGCCGGACGCCGGCCTCCGGCGGATCCTCGGCAGTCGCCGCTGCCTGTTGGCCCTGGCGGTCGCGGTGGGCGCCTCGCTGGTGCAGTACGCGGGCCAGCACCCGAGCTGGTTCGCGCTGCTGCCGGCCGCGAGCGGGTTGGTGCTGCTGGTGCCGGCCATCGTGCGGCTGCTGCCCCGTGGCACGTTCCGGGCGGCCCGGGGGTTGCCGACGGTGGTGCTGATGCGCGGTCTGGCCGCCGGGGCGCTGGTGGCCGCCGAGAGCTTCATCCCGCTGCTGCTGGTCACCCAGCGGGGCCTGTCCGCCACCCTCGCAGGGCTCTCGCTCACCGGCGGCGGCCTGACCTGGGCGCTCGGCTCGTACGTCCAGAGCCGCCCGCGCATGGACCGGCACCGCGAGCGGTTGATGGGACTGGGCATGGCGCTGCTGGCGGTGGCGATCGTGCTGGTGCCGCTGGTGCTGATCGACGCGGTGCCGGTCTGGACGGTGGCCGCGGCCTGGACGATCGGCGGGTTCGGCATGGGGCTGAACATCTCCAGCGGCGGCGTGCTGCTGCTGAAGTTGTCACGGCCGGAGGAGGCGGGCAGCAACTCCTCCTCCCTGCAGATGTCCGACGCACTGGGCAACGTGACCTTCGTCGGGGTCAGCGGGGTGCTGTTCGTGGCCTTCGGCGGCGGTTCGATCGCCGCGGCCGGCGCTGCGTCGGCCGGCGCCGCGGGCGCCGCACCGGCGGGCCACCCCGCGGCGTTCCTGGCGGTCTTCGCGGCGATGGCGGTGGTCGCGGCCGCCGGTGCGCTGGTGGCCGGCCGGCTGCGGCCGAAGGCCGAGTAGGCCCGGGGCGCACCCCGTTCGCCGGTGGGGTGTGACCTCGCTCCCACCGCGGGGCGGGAGCGGGCGTTCGGCGCCGGGCGGAAAGCGGGGCACCGGTAGGCTGACGCGGTTGCCGATCGCCGACCTCAGCCGACGGAGACCGTGACTACTACCACCAGCGCCACCAACAGCCATCACCTGTCCCCGGCCTTCCCGGGACGGGCCCCGTGGGGCACCGCGAACAAGCTGCGCGCCTGGCAGCAGGCGGCCATGGACCGCTACCTCCAGACCCAGCCGCGGGACTTCCTCGCCGTGGCCACGCCCGGCGCCGGCAAGACCACCTTCGCGCTGACCCTCGCGTCGTGGCTGCTGCACCACCACGTCGTGCAGCAGGTGACGGTCGTCGCGCCGACCGAGCACCTGAAGAAGCAGTGGGCGGAGGCCGCGGCCCGGATCGGGATCAAGCTCGACCCGGAGTACAGCGCCGGGCCGCTGGGTCGCGAGTACCACGGCATCGCGATCACCTACGCCGGCGTCGGGGTCCGCCCGATGCTGCACCGCAACCGCATCGAGCAGCGCAAGACGTTGGTCATCCTCGACGAGATCCACCACGCCGGCGACTCGAAGTCGTGGGGCGAGGCGTGCCTGGAGGCGTTCGAGCCGGCGACCCGACGGCTGGCGCTGACCGGCACCCCGTTCCGCTCGGACACCAACCCGATCCCGTTCGTGGCGTACGAGGAGGGCAACGACGGCATCCGCCGGTCGTCCGCCGACTACACCTACGGCTACGGCAACGCGCTCGGCGACGGCGTCGTCCGGCCGGTCATCTTCCTCTCCTACAGCGGCAACATGCGCTGGCGCACCAAGGCCGGCGACGAGATCGCGGCGCGGCTGGGCGAGCCGATGACCAAGGACGCGGTCTCCCAGGCGTGGCGCACCGCGTTGGACCCGCGCGGCGAGTGGATGCCGAACGTGCTGCGGGCCGCCGACCGGCGGCTGACCGAGGTCCGCAAGGGCATCCCGGACGCCGGCGCCCTGGTGATCGCCTCCGACCAGGAGCAGGCCCGGGCCTACGCCAAGCTGATCCGGGAGATCACCGGCGAGGGCGCGACCCTGGTCCTCTCCGACGATGCGGGCGCCTCGCAGCGCATCGACGACTTCTCGCACTCCGAGGACCGCTGGATGGTCGCGGTCCGGATGGTGTCGGAAGGCGTCGACGTGCCCCGCCTCGCGGTCGGCGTGTACGCCACCACGATCTCCACCCCGCTGTTCTTCGCGCAGGCGGTCGGCCGGTTCGTGCGGTCCCGCAAGCGCGGCGAGACCGCGTCCGTCTTCCTGCCCACCGTCCCGTCGCTGCTCGGCTTCGCCAACGAGATGGAGGTCGAGCGCGACCACGTCCTCGACAAGCCGAAGAAGGACGCCGAGGAGGACCCGTACGCCGAGTCCGAGAAGGAGATGGACGAGGCGAACAAGGAGCAGGACGAGGACACCGGCGAGCAGGAGCAGTTCTCGTTCGAGGCGCTGGAGTCGGAGGCCGTCTTCGACCGGGTGCTCTACGACGGCGCCGAGTTCGGCATGCAGGCGCACGCCGGCAGTGAGGAGGAGCAGGACTATCTCGGCATCCCCGGCCTGCTGGAGCCCGACCAGGTGCAGATGCTGCTTCAGAAGCGGCAGGCCCGGCAGATCGCGCACAGCCGCAAGAAGCCGGACGCCGAGGCGGACCTGCTGGAGATGCCCGCCGAGCGGCGCCCGGTGGTCACGCACAAGGAACTGCTGGAACTGCGCAAGCAGCTCAACACTCTCGTGGGTGCCTACGTCCACCAGAGCGGCAAACCGCACGGGGTGATCCACACCGAGCTGCGCCGGGTGTGCGGCGGCCCGCCGAGCGCGGAGGCGACGGCCGGGCAGCTGGGCGAGCGCATCAAGAAGGTGCGGGAGTGGGCCACCCGCATGCGCTGAGCGTGTCCCGGTCCCGGCCCCGGGGGCCTGTGCGGATACGGGGCCGGGCCGGGGAGGTGCGGTGCAGGTCCGGTGCGGAAGCGGTGTGCACGGCGCGCCGCGGGTGCCCCGCCGAAGCGCGGCCGTTTGATAACGCCCCGGTCACGGTGGCGTGACTCGAACCCCGCCGGAGGGGACCACGGTACGGACGAGAGCGGATATTCCGGGCGCGAAAGCCCGGATTCTGGACGCGCTCTTCCGCTGACCGGAGTCGCTCGCTACTGTCCCGGTCACGCACACGCCCCGTGGCAGCGCCGCCGCGGAGCGCAGCCGGTGCAAAGCGGCCGGCGGCTCTTGCGCGCTGTTCCGGGACGAGCAGTGCGCCGCGCACGGACGCCGCCACTCACTCCAGGAGGGGGCGTCGTGACCGCAGAGACCTCCCAGACGCTCGACCGAGGACTGCGCGTCCTCAAACTGCTCGCCGACACCGACCACGGGCTGACCGTCACCGAGCTCTCCCACAAGCTCGGGGTCAACCGCACGGTGGTCTACCGCCTGCTGGCGACGCTGGAGCAGCACGCTCTGGTGCGCCGGGACGCCGGCGGTCGGGCCCGGGTCGGACTGGGCGTGCTGCGCCTGGGTCGCCAGGTCCACCCCCTGGTCAGGGAGGCCGCGCTGCCGGCGCTGCGTTCCCTGGCCGAGGACGTCGGCGCCACCGCCCACCTCACCCTCGTCGACGGCACCGAGGCGCTGGCGGTCGCGGTCGTCGAGCCGACCTGGACCGACTACCACGTCGCCTACCGCACCGGATTCCGTCACCCGCTGGACCGCGGGGCCGCCGGGCGGGCCATCCTCAAGGCCCGCCAGGGCCGCCTCCAGGACGGCGGGCTCGCCCTGACGCACGGGGAGTTGGAGGCCGGTGCCAGCGGTGCCGCGGCGCCGCTGCTCGGGGTCAGTGGCATAGAGGGCAGCGTGGGCGTGGTGATGCTCACCGACTCCGTCGCGGAGCAGATAGGCCCGCGCGTGCTGGACGCGGCCCGGGAGGTCTCCGAGGCCCTGCGCTGACGCCGCGGGGCCCGCCGCCGGCCGACGAGCCGGCGCCCGGTGGGCGGACGGCGCGCAGGACGACGCTCGCGTGCCCGGTGTGGGGACCCTGTGGCGCTGCCGTGTGACCAGGGCCTCGCACGGGGCGGGCGGGGCGGGGGTCATTTAGGGTGGCGGGGTGTCCTCACGCGCCCGTGCCCTGTTGGTCTGCACCGCCCTCGTCCTCGCCGTCCTCGTCACCGCCGCCCTGGCCCCGTTGCCGTACTCGGTCGCGTATCCGGGCATCACGGCCAACGTCCTCGGCGACGACAAGGGCAAGCCGGTGATCACCGTCTCCGGCGTGCCCACCCGCGACACCAGCGGGCAGCTGCGGATGACCTCCATCACGGCCACCGGACCGGCCGCCTCCGTCCACCTGCCGGACGTGGTCCGCGCGTGGTTCCGCACCGACGAGGCGGTGATGCCGCGGGACTCGGTCTACCCGGTCGGCAACAACACCGAGGAGATCGCCGAGCACAACGCGGAGCAGATGAAGCAGTCGCAGGACAGCGCGACCCGGGCCGCGCTGAACCGGCTGGGGAAGTCCCCCAAGGACGTCAAGGTCACGCTGAGCCTGGCGGACGTCGGCGGGCCGAGCGCCGGCCTGATGTTCGCGCTGGGCATCGTCGACAAGCTCGACGGGGACGGTGCCGGGCACGAGCTCACCGGCGGCCGCACCATCGCGGGGACCGGCACCATCGACGCCGACGGCGCGGTCGGCGCGGTCGGCGGGGTGGCCCTGAAGACCCAGGCGGCGCACCGCGACGGCGCGACCGTCTTCCTCGTCCCGCGCAAGGAGTGCACGGACGCCCGCGCCGAGCTCCCGCAGGGGATGCGACTGATCCCGATCACCACCTTGGCCGGGGCGGTGGACGCCCTGAAGGCCCTCAACTCCGGCGGCGCGGTGCCCAGCTGCACCGACTGAGCCGAGGGCCCGACGACCGCGCTCAGAGGGTCGCGGTGACCTCCCTCTTGGCCGAGTGCACCTAGCGGCCGCCCTCCTTGATGAAGCCCTCCTTGAGGAGCCACTCCTTGGCCACCGCGTGCGGATCCTGGCCCTCGACGTCCACCTTGGCGTTGAGCTTCTGGGCGACCGCGTTGTCCAGGGCGGCGGTGACCGGCGCGAGGACGGCGGCGATCTGCGGGTGCGCGCGCAGCGCGGCGGCGTTGATCTCCGGTGCGGCGTTGTAGTTCGGGAAGAAGTGCTTGTCGTCCGCGAGCACGGTCAGCCCCATGGCCTTGATCCGGCCGTCGGTGGTGAAGACCTCGCCGAAGGTGCAGGACGTGCCCTTCGCCGTCTCGGTGTAGACGACGCCGCCGGTCATCCGCCGGACGTTGCCGGGCGGGACGTTCATGCCGTACGCCTTCGCCATGCCGGGCAGGCCGTCGTTGCGGGTGGCGAACTCGTTCTCCACGCAGAGCGTGACCGCGCCCGGGTCCTTCTTCAGCAGCGCGGCGACGTCGGAGAGGGTGCGCACCTGGTACTTCTTCTCGTTGGCGGCGTTCAGCGCCAGGGCGTAGGTGTTGTTCAGCCGGGACTGCGGCAGCCAGACGATGCCGTTGCGCAGGTCGGCGTCCCGTACCGCCTCCCACTGCCGCTGCGGGTCCGGGATCGGCTTGACGTGGCCGAGGTGGGTGATCCAGCCGGTGCCGGTGTACTCGTACATGCCGTCCGCGGTGCCGGTGCGCACGGCCTCCCGGGCGCCGATGGTGCCCTGGATGTTGGTCTTGTCGATGACGGTGGCGCCGGCGGCCTTGAAGACCAGCCCCATGATCTGGCCGAGGATGATGTTCTCGGTGAACTCCTTCGACGTGACGGTCAGTTCGGCGCCCTTGAGGGGCAGTCCCCGGCCGACCGTCCCCGGGGTGACGTCGTCGGTCATCGGGCTGCCGCTGACCAGCCCGCAGCCGCCCAGCAGCGCCGCGGCCAGCACCACCGCGACGACCGCCCCCCGCGCCCCCCGGTGCTCCCGCCGCCCCGGGGACCCCCGCCACCCCCTCACGTGGCCACCTCCAAACCGCGCGGCCGCAACAGCAGTTCCACCAACGAGGCGAGCCACTCGACCAGCAGCGCCAGCGCCACGGTCAGCACCGAGCCGAGGATCAGCACCGGCATCCGCTGGGTGATGATGCCCGCCGAGATCAGGTCGCCCAGCCCGCCGCCCCCGCCGAACGTGGCCAGCGTCGCGGTCCCCACGTTCAGTACCAGCGCGGTGCGCACGCCGGCCAGGATCAGCGGGACGGCCAGCGGGAGTTCGACCCGGCCCAGCACCCCCAGCGGGGACATGCCGATCCCGCGGGCCGCCTCGGTCAGCGTCGGATCGATCCCGCGCAGTCCGGCGATGGTGTTGGCCAGCACCGGCAGCACGGCGTAGATCACCATGCCCACGATCGCCGAACGGGCCCCGATGCCGAGCCAGATGACCAGCAGCACCAGTAGGCCGAGCGCCGGCACGGCCTGCCCGAGGTTGGCGACGACCATCGCGAACGGGGTGGCCCGGCGCAGCCGGGGCCGGGTCAGCGCGATGCCCAGCGGAATCGCGATCACCAACACGAAGAAGGTGGAGACGGCCGTCAGTTGGATGTGCTGGCGCAGCGCCAGCCACACCTTGCCGTGGTCGACGGCCTGGTGGGCGATGGAGTCCAGCCGGGCGCCGCGGAACCACAGCCAGGTCGCCAGCAGCGCGGCGGTCAGGAACGCCGGCATGAACGTCCACTTCTGCCAGCTGATCCGGCGCCCGCCGGCGGTCGCGGACCCGCTGGGCGCGGTTGAGGCCGCCGACTCCCGTTCCGCGTCCGCCGCGTCGTCCGGGAGGGTTGCCCCGTCGGGCCCGTCAGCGGGCCCCGGACGGCCTCCGCGGCTCGGGGACGTGCCGGGCGTCACGCCCGGCCCCCCGGGCCGCCGTCGGCCCCGCCGGCGCCGTCCAGGCCCTCCTGGGCGAGCTGGGTCCGGTGGGCGCTCAGCGTCTGGAGTTCGTGCTGGTGCTCCAGGGCCTCCAGGCGGTCCGCTTCCAGCAGTTCGTGGACGTTGTTCATCAGCGTCTCCATGTCGACCACGCCGAGGAACTCGCCGCGCCGACCGGTGACCGCGACCCGCCCCGCGCTGTCGGTCAGCACCGCCTCCAGCGCGTCGCGCAGCGTCGCGTCCCGGGTCACCGTGTCGGTGACCAGGGTGCCGGCGCGGGCCAGCGACTGCTTGGCGCGCGAGAGGTCGCCGCGGCGCAGCCACTTGTACGGGCGGCGGTGCCGGTCCAGCAGCAGCATCTCGTTGGTGGCGCCGTCGCGCAGCAGGTCGAAGATCGACTGGAGTGGGTCGTCGACCTGCGCGGTGGGGAAGTCGACCACCGCCACGTCCCGCACCCGGGTCAGGTTCAGCCGCTTGAGCGCCGCCCCGGCGCCCACGAACCCGGAGACGAAGTCGTCCGCCGGATTGGTCAGGATGGCCTCCGGGGTGTCGAACTGGGCGATGTGCGAGCGCTCGCGGAGCACCGCGATCCGGTCGCCGAGCTTGATCGCCTCGTCGAAGTCGTGGGTGACGAAGACGATCGTCTTGTGCAACTCGTGCTGGAGCCGGATCAGCTCGTCCTGGAGGTGGTCGCGGGTGATCGGGTCGACCGCGCCGAACGGCTCGTCCATCAGCAGCACCGGGGGGTCGGCGGCGAGTGCGCGGGCCACCCCGACCCGCTGTTGCTGACCGCCGGAGAGCTGGCGCGGGTAGCGGTCGTGGAACTCGCCCGGGTCCAGCCCGACCAGGTCGAGCATCTCCGCCACCCGCTCCCGGGTGCGCGCCTTCGACCAGCCGGTCATCTTCGGCACCAGGGCGATGTTCTCCGCCACCGACATGTGCGGGAAGAGCCCGGACGCCTGGATCGCGTAGCCGACCTTGCGCCGCAGCCCGACCGGGTCGATGGCGGTGACGTCCTCGTCGCCGATCCGGATCCGCCCGGAGGTCGGCTCGATCAGCCGGTTGATCATCTTCAGCGTGGTGGACTTCCCGCAGCCGGACGGCCCCACGAACACCACCGTCTCGCCGGCCTTGATCTCCATGCTGACGTCGTCCACGGCCGGGGCCGGGGTGCCCGGATAGACCTTCGTCAGGTGCTCCAGGTGGATGGCGGCGCCGGTCGAGGGGGCCGGCCGGGCGGCCGCCCCGGTGGCGCTCCGGTCGCTCACGGGCGGCTCAGGCACGGATCCCCCTGGAAATGGTCAGGCGTCCGATCAGGACGTAGGCGGCGTCGAAGAGGAGGGCCAGGACGACGATCCCGAGCGTCCCGGAGAGCACCTGGTTGAGCGCGTTGGCGCTGCCCAGCGAGGCGATCCCGCGGAAGATCTCGTTGCCCAGGCCGGGTCCCGAGGCGAAGGCGGCGATGGCCGCGATGCCCATCAGCATCTGGGTGGCGACCCGGATGCCGGTGAGGATCGGCGGCCAGGCCAGCGGGAGTTCGACCCGGAACAGCCGGGCGGCGCGTGACATCCCGATGCCCTTGGCGGCGTCGACCAGTGCCGGGTCCACCCCGCGCAGCCCCACGATGGCGTTGCGGACCACCGGCAGCAGTCCGTACAGCGTCAGGGCGACGACGGTCGGTGCGACGCCGAGGCCGACGATCGGGATCAGCAGGCCGATCATGGCCAGGGACGGGATGGTCAGGATGGTCGCGGTGGTCATGGTGGCGAGCGCGCCGGCCCACTCGCTGCGGTAGGTGGCGACGCCGAGCGCGACGCCCAGCACGGTGGCGATCACCATGCACTGGAAGACGGCGCTGGCGTGTTGAAACGTGTCCGTCAGCAGCTGGGCGTGCCGGCTGCCGACGTACTCCCAGAAGCTCACCCGTCGCCTCCTCGGTCCGTCACCGCTGCGGCCCGCCCGCCGCGGTTCAGTCGCCCGCGGCCTGCTTCACCAACGGGATGAGCCGCAGCGGAACGGGATTTTCCATGACGATCGCCGTGGACGCCCGCACGATGCCATCAAAGCCCACGACCCGGTCGATCACCCGCTGGAGATCGGCGTTCGACCGCGCCACCAACCTGCAGAGCATGTCCCCGTGTCCGGTCGTTGTATGCAGCTCCAGCACTTCCGGTACGCCGGCCAAGTGGGCCCGCACGTCGTTGCCTTGGCCCTGCTTGATCTCCAGCGTCGCGAACGCGGTCACCGGATAGCCCAGCGCCGCCGGGTCCACGTCCGGTCCGAAGCCCCGGATCACTCCATTCGACTGAAGCCGGTCGAGCCGCGCCTGCACCGTCCCGCGGGCCACCCCCAGCCGGCGGGACGCCTCCAGGACGCCGATCCGCGGCTCCCGGGCGAGCAGTTCCAGCAACGCCCCGTCCAAATGATCGATCGCCACCGCCGTAGCCTCCGATTCCGATGGTCATCGTGTACAGATCGCTCGGTGAGTTCCGTGTACTGCTATACACATTGCCCAGTGATTGCGTGAACTATTGCGCACCTTGTGGATCGGCGGGACTCTGCGGACATGGCAGACACCACGATGCACACCCAGCCCACCACCCCGACCACGGCCCGGCAGGCGGACCCCTTCCCGGTCAAGGGGATGGACGCGGTCGTCTTCGCCGTCGGCAACGCCAAGCAGGCCGCGCACTACTACTCCACCGCCTTCGGCATGAAGCGGGTCGCCTACCAGGGCCCGGAGACCGGTAGCCGCGAGACGGCCGCCTACGTCCTGGAGTCCGGCGGCGCGCGGTTCGTCTTCACCTCCGTGGTCAAGCCGACCACCGAGTGGGGCCGCTTCCTCGCGGAGCACGTGGCCGCGCACGGCGACGGCGTCGTCGACCTGGCCATCGAGGTGCCGGACGCCCGCGCGGCGTACGCCTACGCCGTGGAGCACGGCGCCACCGGCCTCACCGAGCCCTATGAGACCAAGGACGAGCACGGCACGGTCGTCCGGGCCGCCATCGCCACCTACGGGCAGACCCGGCACACCCTGGTGGAGCGCACCGACTACGACGGCCCCTACCTGCCCGGCTTCGTCGCCACCGAGCCGCTGGTCGCCTCCCCGGCAAAACGTTTCTTCCAGGCCGTCGACCACTGCGTCGGCAACGTCGAACTCGGCAAGATGGACGAGTGGGTGGCCTTCTACAACAACGTCATGGGCTTCACCAACATGAAGGAGTTCGTCGGCGACGACATCGCCACCGAGTACTCGGCGCTGATGTCCAAGGTCGTCGCGGACGGCACCAAGAAGGTGAAGTTCCCGCTCAACGAGCCGGCCATCGCCAAGAAGAAGTCGCAGATCGACGAGTACCTGGAGTTCTACGGCGGCCCGGGCGTCCAGCACATCGCGCTGGCCACCAACGACATCGTGGCGTCGGTCCGCCAGATGCGGGCCGCGGGCGTGGAGTTCCTCGACGTGCCCGGCTCGTACTACGACACCCTCGGCGAGTGGGTCGGCGAGACCCGGGTCCCGCTCGACGAACTGCGCGAGCTGAAGATCCTCGCCGACCGGGACGAGGACGGCTACCTGCTGCAGATCTTCACCAAGCCGGTCCAGGACCGCCCGACGGTCTTCTTCGAGATGATCGAGCGGCACGGCTCCCTGGGCTTCGGCAAGGGCAACTTCAAGGCCCTCTTCGAGGCGATCGAGCGCGAGCAGGACCGCCGCGGCAACCTCTGAGCCCGCTCCGGCCGGCACCGTCCTGCCGCCGGAGCCCCGTTCCCGTGGGCCGTACACGATCTTCCGTGTACGGCCCACGGATGCGAGGCTGAGGGCATGGACCTCATCGCACGCCTGCGCGCCGGGCTCCCCGGGGAAGCGCTGCTCACCGACCCTGACGTCACCGGCTCCTACGCCCGGGACATGGCCAACTTCTGCGACGCCGGCACCCCCGCCGTGGTCGTCCTGCCGCGCACCGTCGAGCAGGTCCAGCACGTGATGCGGACCGCGACCGCACTGCGGGTCCCGGTCGTCCCCCAGGGCGCCCGCACCGGCGTCTCCGGCGCCGCCAACGCCACCGACGGCTGCATCGTGCTGTCGCTGGTCAAGATGGACCGCATCCTGGAGATCAACCCCGTCGACCGGATCGCGGTGGTCGAGCCCGGCGTCGTCAACGCCGTCCTGTCCCGCGCGGTCAACGAGCACGGCCTCTACTACCCGCCCGACCCCTCCAGCTGGGAGACCTGCACCATCGGCGGCAACATCGGCACCGCCGCCGGCGGCCTGTGCTGCGTGAAGTACGGCGTCACCGCCGAGTACGTGCTCGGCCTGGAGGTGGTCCTCGCCGACGGCCGACTGATCAAGACCGGGCGGCGCACCGCCAAGGGCGTGGCCGGCTACGACCTCACCCGGCTCTTCGTGGGCTCCGAGGGCAGCCTCGGCGTCGTGGTCCGCGCCACCCTGGCGCTCAAGCCCGAGCCGCCCCAACAGCTCGCCCTGGTCGCCGAGTTCGGTTCGGTGTCCGCGGCCGGCGACGCGGTCTGCCGGATCATGGCCGAGGGGCACGCCCCGTCCCTGTTGGAGCTGATGGACCGCACCAGCGTCCGCGCGGTCAACGCCATGGCGCAGATGGGCCTGCCGGAGACCACCGAGGTCCTGCTGCTGGCGGCCTTCGACACCCCCGACCCGGCGGCCGACCTGGCCGCGGTCGGCGCGCTGTGCGAAGCCGCCGGTGCCACCCAGGTCGTCCCCGCCGAGAACGCCGCCGAGTCCGAACTCCTCCTCCAGGCCCGCCGGTTGACCTTCACCGCACTGGAACGGATCAAGCCCGCGATGCTCATCGACGACGTCTGCGTGCCCCGCTCGCAACTCGCCGCGATGCTGGAGGGCGCCGCCGCCATCGCCGAGAAGTACGACCTGACCATCGGCGTCTGCGCGCACGCCGGCGACGGCAACACCCACCCGCTGGTCTGCTTCGACCCGGCCGACCCCGACGAGGAACGCCGCGCCCGCGAGTCGTTCGACGCCATCATGGCCCTCGGCCTCCAACTGGGCGGCACCATCACCGGCGAGCACGGCGTCGGCGTCCTGAAGAAGGAGTGGCTGGCCCGCGAACTGGGCCCGGACGCGGTGGAACTGCATCGCGGCATCAAGCAGGTCTTCGACCCCCTGGGTCTCCTCAACCCGGGAAAGCTGTTCTAGGCGCTCCGCCGCCCGCCCGACGGGCCCGCCGCCCGGCACGCCGAGCGCCCCGCGTACGGTCGAGGTGACGCGAACCGTCACCTCGTCCCCTCCCGCCGCCCCGAAGGAAACCCCACGGTGAAGGCCCTCCTCTGGCTGCTGCTCCTGGCCGCCCTCCTCTTCAACCTCCTCTCCTACGCCCTCTGGGACGGCTCGTTCCAGGCGCTGATGAGCGTCGGCTCCGGCCTGCTCTGCCTGGCCGCGGCCGGCGGACTCTGGGGCCTGCGCAGGCGGGGCACGGTGGCGCGGTCGTAGGTCGGAGCCCGGAGCCCGGCAGGCAGTGCACCTGTCCGCTGCCGGGGCCGGGGCGGCGCGCCGAACTGCCCCACCGGAGTGCGTCGCAGCCCGGCGCGCCAGCGCGGTGGCGTCCCTCACCGCCGATGGGCGGCACCCCGCGTACGGGGGCGGACGGGGCGGGACGAACGGCACGGCTGCCGTCGTCGCGCTGCTTCCCGTCGGGGGACGCCACGCCCGGGGCGGGCCCGCGACCCGGTCTAGGGTCGATGCCGCCCGCTGTGGGGCACGTCCTCGGGATCGTCGTCCGCCTCGTCGTCCGGCTCGTAGGCGGGCACTGGCAACCGGGCGCCACGGCTTTCCGCGACCCGGTGGGTGGTCACCAGGGAGTTCTTCAACTCGACGGTGAGGAGGTGGAGTTCACCGGGCGTCCAGGACCGTGCGGCGAGGATCCGTTCCGCGTCCTCGATGAGGACGGCGGCGGAGCCGAGTTGTTCGTCCTCCCAGCGGTCGGCGAGCCGGGAGACGTACCCGGTGCCGTCGCTGGGGAGCAGGAAGCACGGGTTCCCCTCCAGGGTCGTCCAGGGCAACAGCCGTGGCGCGCGGTCGGCGTGGTCCCTCATGCGGCGACCTCCACCCCGTGGATGCGGCGCGGCCCGACGTCGACGCCGTGCACCGCGAGCCACAGGGCCCGCCGCCGTCCCCGTCGTAGCCGCTGCTCCCGGCGCTCCGCCTCGGTGAGGACGTACGGCCGCACGAGCGGGACGTCCTCGCCGCGGAGGAGGACGGGCGGCCGGGCGGGCGACCGGCGCGGCGTGATCGCCGACTGCGGCTCCGCGCGGCGCGAGGTGGTGAGTGGGGTACTGGGCGTCCGGTGTCGTCCGGCGGCCGGAAGTAACAGCCGCAGCAGCGGCAGGAACAGCCTCACGGTACGGTGCATCACGTCGTCAACTCCTCGAAGTTGGTGGCCACGCCCCCGGACCGGTCGCACGGTCGCGGGGGTCTTGTGCGATTGGCGGGTCGTGCCGCCCCGGGCCCATTACGTTGGGTAGGTACAGCGTTGCTCTGCGGAGCGGCGGGATGCAATGCCGGACGCGTGCCACTCATCGACTGTCACAAAGGGGAAGGCGTGAGCCGACGCAACGCCACGGGGGGAACGGCCGCCACGAACGCCGCCGTCTTCGGGGAAGTCCTGAGGCACTTCCGCGAAGCGGCCGGACTCACCCAGGAGGAACTGGCGAGGAAGATCCCGTGCGACCGGTCGCAGGTGGCGCGAGTCGAGCGGGGAACGCGGGTCCCGCACGAGACCTCGGCCGAGAAGTGCGACGAACTGCTGGGCACCGGTGGGGTGTTGAAGAAGCTGTGGGGCCGCATCGACTGGTATCCGGAGGTCGCACACCCTGACTGGTTCAAGCGCCGGGCGGAGATGGACGCGGTGGCGGTTGCCTTGCGCGAGTATCAAGAGCGGGTTATCCCGGGTTTGTTACAGACGCCGGAATACGCGCACGCGCTGTTTAGTCGCCGGCCTGCGAGTGCGGACGAGGTCGCTGAGCGTGTCCGCGCCCGACTGAGCCGACAGCAGCGGTTCCTTGCGGATGCTGGTCCGATGTATGTCGCCGTCCTGGACGAGAGCTGCTTGCGCAACGGCGTGGGGAGTTCGGAGATCATGCGTGACCAGTGCGCCCATCTACTAGGCGTCGGACGGCGCCCCAACATCCGGATCCAGGTGGCCCCGGCGGGAATCACCGGGTTCGTAAGGCCCAGGGGTTCCATGTCGTTGATCGAGCTGCCCGACGGGCACCGGTGGGTCTACTCGGAGTCCCTCGACCGTGGCCATTTCAACGATGATCCGGCTGTCTACGCCCGCCATGCCCAGACCTATGATGTGCTCAGGGCGGACGCTCCGTCAGCCCGCGAATCCGCCGCTCTGATCAGCGACGTGATGGAAGGGTACGGGCATCATGGACAGGTACGAACTCAGCGCGGCGACCTGGACCAAGAGCAGCTACAGCGACGACAACGGCGGCAATTGCATCGAGGTGGCCCCCGGTTTCCCCGGCGTCGTCCCCGTTCGTGACTCGAAGGACCCGCGCGGCCCCGTGTTGGTGGTTCCGGCCGATGGCTGGTCGTCCTTCGTTGCTGCCGTAAAGGACGGGGAGTTGACCGCCTGAGGTCGGTACACGGCTGTTCCGTTCCAGAGGGAAGGACACCCGCGTGACGAATTCCCACGAGTTCAACTGCGCGACGTGGATCAAGAGCAGCCACAGTGACCGCGACGGCGGCAACTGCATCGAGGTGGCCCCCGGTTGCCCCGGCGTCGTCCCCGTTCGTGATTCGAAGGATTCGCTGGGGCCTGTGTTGGTGGTTCCGGCACACGGTTGGTCGTCCTTCGTTGCCGCCGTCAAGAGCGGAGGATTCCCTTTCTGAGGGAGACGGCCCGGAGGCGCGATCGCGCGTTCCTCGCCGTGCGCTACATGCCGACCCACGCGGCCAGCGATGCCAGTCCCGTAGGCGCCCGGCGTTGCCGTCGCACCAGTACGGCGATCGTCTCGCGTACGAGTGGGTGGTACCGCGCCTGCTGGGGCGCCACCTCGCGTGCGCGGTGCAGGGATCGTTCGGCCGCTTCGGGCTTGCCCATCTGGGCGTAGGCGCGGGCCATTTCGATGTAGTAGCGGCCCACCCGCATCCGGGGGTGCTCGGTCGGGAAGTGGAGGTTCCGGGCCGCCTTCATCGCCTCGCCGAGCTTTCCCAGCTCCACCGCTGTCGCCACGTTGAAGTGGGCGACGTTCGTCGTGCCGAACGACGTCCAGTAGACGTGGGGGACGTCCCCACTGATCTTCCGCGCGGTCTGCCGCGCCAGCTCCATGTGGCCCTCGACGAGGCTCTCGTCCCGGGCCTGCGCCGCGGCGATGGCGCCGGCCAGGTGCAGGCTCCCGGCCACGGCGAGGGCGGGGACCGAATCCGCGTCGTCGTGCTGTTCGACGAGCCGGTGGCCGCGTTCGAGGACCTTCAGGGCCATCTGGTTGTTGCCCCGGCGCAACAGGGTGCTGCTGCGCTTGTTGAGCCGGAACGCCAGCAACAGGGGGTCCTGGGCCTGCTCCGCCATCCAGCCCATGCGTTCCAGGGCGATCGAGGCGAGCTGCTGATAGCCCAGGCGGTACGCGAACTCGTAGGCGACCCAGTAGGACCAGCCCAGCGAAGCTGCCACCTGCTGGCGTTCGCTCCCGGACGGAAGTGCGCTGAAGGCGGTCGTCAACTCGCTCAACAGGCCCGGCAGTCGGGATCCGACGTTCTTGTATTCCGTGGCGCACGTCCCCGCGCACAGTGCGTCCACCTCGGCCGCCACGACGTTGACGGGGCGTGGGGTGATGTCCGGATCGGGGCCGAGGTCGTACTGGTCGAGGGCGTCGGACAGCGGGGCGATCATCCGGTCCAGGCGGTCCTGGCGCATCTCGGAGAGGTAGGGCTGTCCGTTCAGCATCGCCGGGTCGACTTCGAGGACCCGGGCGATGGCGGCCACCACGCCGGGTGTTGCGGGGGTGAGCCCCGCTTCGATCTTGGCGATGGTGCTGCGGGAGAGGTAGGCGCGCTGGGCGAGGCCGATCTGCGTCAGCTGACGCAGCTTGCGGTAGTCCGCGATTCTGGCGCCGATGTGGTCGTCATCAGAGCGTGGCATGCCGGGCTCCGTTCCGGATCGGGCTTCAGGAACCGTACCGCTGGCGGGCGTTGGCGCATTCGGGGTGAGCGCTGCTCCCCGAGGGGGCGTGGGCCGCACCGCCCGTCGCGCGGTGAAACCGACCTTGCTCGCCCCGTTCCCCGCCGCCCGCCCCCTGCACCCCCGCACGCGCTCGCCGACGCCCGTCCCGGCTAAACGATCTACGCTCGCGTCATGGACACAACCTTCACTGCCCTGGCCATTTTGGTGCTGGCCGTCGCCGTGCTCGCCTCCTCGCTCGACCGTCGTACCAAGCCGTTGGAGCGGCGCATGGCGCGGCTGGAGCAGAAGGTGGACCTGTTGATGGCGCACCTCGGGGTGGAGGAGCCGGAGGACCCGCGGATGGCGGAGATCGACGCTCTGCTGGCGGAGAAGAAGACGGTCGCGGCGATCAAGGTCTACCGCGAGGTGACCGGTGCGGGGCTCGTGGAGGCGAAGGAGGCGGTCGAGCGCCGGATGCGGTGAGCCCGAGGCGGGAAGAGGATGGCCGTTAGGGGCGTGTGACCCCGGCCCACCCCATGCGCAGCAGGGAGCGACCGCCGATGGCAGCGAACCGACCGACCGAAGCGACCGGAGAGAGCGGCGCGAGGGCAGCGTCCGGCGGTGACGGGGCCGCCCCCGACACGTACGACGTCATCGTGCTGGGCGGCGGGCCGGTCGGCGAGAACGTCGCCGACCGGGTGCACGCCGCCGGACTGAGCGCGGTGGTGGTGGAGCACGAACTCGTGGGCGGCGAGTGCTCGTACTGGGCGTGCATGCCCAGCAAGGCGCTGCTGCGGCCGGTGACGGCGCGCTCCGAGGCGCGCCGGGTGCCGGGGCTGAGCGACGCGGTCGCCGGGCCCCTGGACGCGCCGGCGGTCCTCGCCCACCGGGACGCGACCGTCTCCTACTGGAAGGACGACGGGCAGGTCCGCTGGCTGGACTCGGTCGGATTGGACCTCGTGCGCGGCCGGGCGCGGCTGGCCGGGCCGCGGCGGGTGGTCGTCGAGGGCGGGCGGACGCTGGTGGCCCGGCACGCGGTCGCGGTGTGCACGGGCAGTCGCCCGGTGTTGCCGGACGTGCCGGGGCTCGCCGACGCCAAGCCGTGGACCAGTCGGGACGCCACCAGCGCCAAGACGGTGCCGGGCCGGCTGGTGATCGTCGGCGGCGGGGTGGTCGGCGTCGAGATGGCGACCGCCTGGCGGGCGCTGGGCGCCTCGGTGACGCTGCTGGTGCGCGGTGACGGGCTGCTGCCCCGGATGGAGCCGTTCGCCGGCCACCTGGTGGCCGAGTCGCTGGCCGAGGCGGGCGTGTTCCTGCGGACCGGCGTGGAGGTGCGCGAGGTGCGCCGGGAGGCGCCGGGTGGGCCGGTGACGGTGCTGCTCGACACCGGTGACGAGATCATCGCGGACGAACTGCTGATCGCGACGGGGCGGGCGCCGCGCACCGAGGACCTGGGCATGGAGACCGTCGGGCTGGCGCCCGGCGCGTGGCTGGACGTGGACGACACCCTGCGGGTCAACGGGGTGACCGGCGGCTGGCTGTACGGCGTCGGCGACGTCAACCACCGCGCCCTCCTCACCCACCAGGGCAAGTACCAGGCGAGGGTCGCCGGTGCCGTGATCGCCGCCCGGGCCCGCGGGGTCCCGCTGCTGGAGACCGACCGTTGGGGCGCGCACGTCGCCACCGCGGACCGGCACGCCGTCCCGCAGGTGGTCTTCAGCGACCCCGAGGCCGCGGCCGTGGGCCTGAGCGCCGCCGAGGCGGAACGCGCCGGGCACCGGATCCGCGTCGTCGACTACGACCTGGGCGCGGTGGCCGGCGCGTCCCTGTACGCCGACGGCTACCGCGGGCGGGCCCGGATGATCGTGGACCTGGACCGCGAGGTGCTGTTGGGCGCCACCTTCGTCGGGCCGGGCGTCGGGGAACTGCTGCACTCGGCCACCGTCGCGGTCGCCGGGGAGGTCCCGATCGAACGCCTCTGGCACGCGGTCCCGTCCTACCCGACGATCAGCGAGATCTGGCTCCGACTGCTGGAGACGTACCGCGGCGACTGAACGGGGGCCGGTCCGCGGCCGGGTGTGCCGGCGCGGACCCGGCCCCGGGCCCGCGCCGCGGTGGACGCCTTCCACAAGGGCGGTCGACGGGCTGGCGGTCGGCGGGCCAGCAGTCGGCGGGCCGGCGGTCGTGGGGCGGTGGGACGACGCCACCGCTCACGCGCCGGGTTCGGGGGACTCCTCCGTCGGCCAGGGCCCGTTCGGCCCGGCGTCGTCCCGGGAGGCCAGTGCGAGCAGGGCGCTCAGCCCTTTGTCGATGCCCAGGTGCACGCTCTCGGAGCCGGGCGGCACGATCCGCAGGGTGCGCTCCAACCAGGCGGAGACGACGGCGGCCGACGCCTCCAACAGGGCTTCCCCGTCCGGGGAGTCCAGCGCCATGCAGACCAGGCTGCGGCCGTCCAACTTCGTCGGCCAGACCCGCACGTCGCCCTCGCCGGACGGCCGGAAGACGCCCTCGACGAGCAGTTCCCTGGCGAACGTCCAGTGGACGGGGGAGTCCGATCCGACGTGGAAGGTGACGTGCACGGCATAGGGGTCGTCGGTCCGGTAGGTCAACCGGGCCGGTACCGGAATGGTTCGCTCCGGCGACAGCACCAGACCCAGTTCCAGCTCTCGTTCCACCACGGTGTGCATGGGTTTCCGCCTCTCTCCGACTTCTCGCGCGGGACCCGAGTGCGGGCCCGCACCAGGAGAGAGCGGGCGACGGCCGGACTCTTACACGACTTCGGGCAACTTTTTTCCGGGAGTTCTCCGGGAGTTGCCGACGGCTGCCGGGGCAGGGGAGGAACACGGTTACGACCCGGGGTCTGATAGATGTGGACGCCGCGTTGCGGCAGACTGCACCCCGACACCCACCAGGCCGAGAACAGATACGGGACTTCGGACATGAGCGCCCCTACCTCAGGATCCGCCGGCGGTAGCCCCACGCCAGGCTTCTACCCGGACCCGTCCATCCCCGGCTACATCCGGTACTGGAACGGTGCCGCATGGGCGCCGGGCACCAGCCGGCCGGCCCCCGCCGAGGGCGAGCCGATGCCCGCGCCGCCGCCCGGCGTGGCCCCGGCGACCCCCGCGCCGGCCGCCGTCGAGGAGACCGGCCCGGTCTTCCTGGACGGAGCCGACCCGGCCGGTTCCGGCTTGCCGACCGTCCGTCCCCGCGGCGAGATGGAGGTGCCCGGCGCGAGTTGGGACGATCCGGCGCGGCTGCACGGCACCAGCCCGGAGGCCGCGCCCTCCTGGCAGGCCGACGCCTCCCGGCAGGCCGGCTTCGGCGAGGACGGCCGGATCTCCTGGGGCGCGCCCGGCCAGGCCCCCGCGGGCACCCCGGCCGGCGGCGCGGCCTGGGGCGGGCTGCCGCCGCAGCGCGCCGCGGAGACCGACGGGGCCGCCGCGGACACGGCCGGCACCGCGGGCCCGCCCGCGCCGGACGCCCCGTCCGACGGGACGGTGACGATCCGCGCCGTCAACCCGGCGGCCCGCCGCGGGTCCGGCGATCAGGGGACCACCGCGATCCGCGCGGTGCGGCCCGGGAACCCGCCCGGCACCCCGGCCCCCACCCCGCCCGCCGCGGACCGGGGCACCACCGCCTTCCGCGCCGTCCGGCCGGACCCGGCCGCGGACGACCGCCCCGCCGTCAAGAACGAGACGATGGCCTTCCGCCTCCCGGCGGGCGACCGGCCCAAGGCCGGCCCGGCCGGTGGCACGCCGCAGTCCCTGCCCGCCACCGGGGCGCCCGCCCAGCAGCCCCCGGCCCAGCAGGCGGCCCGCCAGGCCCAGCCGCCGGCCGCACCGCAGCCGCCGGTCGCCCCGACGGCCCCGACCTCCACGCCCGGCCTGCCGCCGCAGGGCGGTGCCGCCGGCGACGACGGCGTCATCCCCTGGAAGCCGCCGACCGCCGACGTCTTCTTCGCCGCCGCGCAGGCCGCGCAGGGCCACCCGGCGCCGCTCGGCCGCCGGCTCGCGGCCCGACTGATCGACACCCTGGTGCTGGCCCTGGTCACCCTCGCGGTGGCGCTGCCCATGTGGTCCACGGTCACCGACCATCTCGACGCCAAGGTCGAGGCGGCCAAGCAGTCCGGCCGTCAGGTGACGGTGTACCTCGTCGACGGCACCACCGCCCCCGTCTACCTCACGATCCTCGCCGTCGTCCTGATCGGCGGCGGCCTCTACGAGGTGCTGCCGACCCTCAAGTGGGGCCGCACGCTGGGCAAGAAGCTCTGCGGCGTGCGGGTGCTGGACATCGAGAGCCACGACACCCCGCAGCTGGCCCAGGCCATCAAGCGCTGGCTGGTCTACGGCGTGCTCGGCGTCGCGGTGGTCGGCGTGGTCAACGCCCTGTGGTGCGTGTTCGACCAGCCGTGGCGGCAGTGCTGGCACGACAAGCTGGCCCGCACCTTCGTCGCCTCCGACGCGGCGTCCGACTGACCGTCACCCGGTCGTTGCCCGGGCCGTCACCCGCCCTGACGGCCCGGGTACGCCGATCGGACCCCGGCGGATGCGGCGCCGGCCCGCAAGGGTTCGACTCGGGCCATGAGTACCGACGAGCCCCGGCCCGGCCCCGGTGAACCGCCGGAGCACGACCCGTTCCTGAAGCAGCCGCCGGGGCCCCCGGTGGGCGGCGCCCCGCACGACGGCGCACCGCGCAACGGCTCCCCGCACGGCGCCGGCCCGGGCGAGGGCGGCGGCCCCCCTGGTGGAGCCCCGCCGCCTCCCGGTGGTCCGCCGCCCCCGCCGCCGCCCGGTGCCGGCCAGCCGCCGCCCTACGGTGGTGGCCCGTACGGCGGGCCCCCGGCGGGCGGTCCCTACGGGGGCGCGGGGGAGTACGGTGCCGACCCCCTGGCCGGGATGCCGCCGCTGGCCAACCGCGGCAAGCGACTGGTCGCCCGGATCATCGACGCGCTCATCATCGGCGTCCCGGTCACCCTGATCATGAACGCGATCGTCGGCTGGGTGGACTACTTCAGCACCAGCAGCGTGGAGACCAGCAAGCAGGCGACGGTGTCCGGCGTGACGATGCTGGCGTACCTGATCTACGAGGGGCTGATGCTGACCAGCCGCGGCCAGACGCTCGGCAAGATGGCGATGCGGATCCGGGTGGCGATGCTCTCGGACGGCGCCATCCCGACCGCGCAGGCCGGTTGGACCCGGGCCGCGGTCTACACCCTGCCGGAGATCGTCCCGTGCTGCGGCTTCATCTTCTGGCTGGTCAACGTGTTGTGGTGCACCTGGGACAAGCCGTACCAACAGTGCCTGCACGACAAGGCGGCCAGGACCGTGGTGGTCGCCACCGACTGAATGTGTGACGGGGCGTCAACTCGCGGCGCGGGGACGGGCGTCAGCGGGTCCGCTCGCCGACCCGGGCGCCGTCCCGCTGCCGCGGCAGGCGCTCGGCCGGGGCGGGCACGGCCCGCAGCGGGGCGGGCCCGTCGGGGGCCGAGGCGCTCCCGCCGGCCCGGCGCGCCACTCGCGACAGCCCCGGCATCGGCACCGTCATCGCCACCAACAACCCCAACCCGAGGCCGGCCAGGGCGATGACCGCGACCCCGATCCCGGTCTGCGTCTGGGAGAGCAGCAGCATCGCGAGGGTGGAGAGGAAGACGGTGGCCGAGCCGTAGACGAGCTGGGTGGCGGTCGGACGAGGCATGGCGGGATCCGTCCTCGGAGGGTCGGCGGGGGTGTCGGGCGTCCGGCGACGCGCCACCGAACGAGCCTACGGTCCCTTGTGCCCGAGCGGAACGCCAGGTAAGCGTGACCTAACCCACCGGCGTGGAGCACGGGGGCGCACGGTGCGGTCGCGGATCCGTGCGACAAGGCGCCGCGTGCGCCGTCCGGCCTGTTGGCGGCGGGGGCGCATGCCCGTCGGGCATATCCCCCCGCGGTGTTCCGGCCGCGGGCCGGGCGATTCGGAATCTGTGCGTCCGCTGTCCGATAGCTGTGCAACGCAAGCCGGATAACGTACTTCGGTGTCCGCGTACACGTCAAGATCTGTCTTTTCTTCCCCAGATCCGGTCGAATGCCCTCCAGTATTGGGCAGTTGATGGGGAGGACTTGACCAAGTGAGAAAGCACCGAAGACTGTTCGGGACGGCCGCCCTGGCCACCGCGCTCGCCGCGACCGGGGCGGCCGTTCTGTCGACCGGGGTGGCCGCGGCCGACGCCACGCCGGCCGCCGCGCCCACCGTCCGCACGGACCCGGCACCCGAACGCGCCGACGCCCACGACCTCAAGGGCCCGTTCAGCGAGCGGCAGAAGGCGCAGCGCACCGAGGCGCTCCAGCAGGTCATATCCGGCGACGCCAAGGCGACCGAGCGCAACGGCTCCAAGGTCGTCAAGCTCGGCAAGGGCAAGTACGTCGAACTGGCCCGGGAGAAGACCGACAAGATCTTCACCATCCTGGTGGACTTCGGGGACAAGGTCGACGACACCACGATGTACGACCCGGACGGCGACGGTCCGCTGCCCCCGGTCAAGAAGTACGGCGGCACCCCCGGCCCGGCGCACAACACGATCGCCAAGCCGGACCGCAAGAAGGACAACAGCACCGCCTGGCAGGCCGACTTCAACCGGCAGCACTACCAGGACCTGTACTTCTCGCACGACAAGAAGAAGGAGTCGCTGGCCAAGTACTACGAGCGGCAGTCCTCCGGCCGCTACTCGGTGAACGGCCAGGTCTCCGACTGGGTCCGCGTCCCGTGGAACGAGGCCCGCTACGGCTCCAACTACTGCGGCTCCACCAACTGCCCCAGCGCCTGGGACCTGATCCGCGACGCGGTCAACCAGTGGGTCACCGACCAGAAGGCCCAGGGCCGCACCGACGCCCAGATCAAGGCCGACCTCGCCCAGTACGACCAGTGGGACCGCAACGACTACAACCACAACGGCAACTTCAACGAGCCGGACGGCTACCTCGACCACTTCCAGATCGTGCACGCCGGTGAGGACGAGTCGGCCGGCGGTGGCGTCCAGAAGACCGACGCCATCTGGGCGCACCGCTGGTACGCGTACGGCACCGACGCGGGCAAGACGGGCCCCGCGGACAACAAGGCGGGCGGTACCCAGATCGGCGACACCGGCTTCTGGGTCGGCGACTACACCATGCAGCCGGAGAACGGCGGACTCGGCGTCTTCGCCCACGAGTACGGCCACGACCTGGGCCTGCCGGACGAGTACGACACCACCGGCAAGGGCGAATCCTCGGTGGACTTCTGGTCGTTGATGTCGGCCGGCTCCTGGCTCGGCCGCGGCAAGGACGCCATCGGCGACCTGCCCGGCGACATGAGCGCCTGGGACAAGCTCCAGCTCGGCTGGCTCAACTACGGCACCGCCAAGGCCGCGACGCCGTCCCGGCACACCCTGGGCGTCGCCGAGTACAACACCAAGAACAAGCAGGCGCTCGTCGTCGAGCTGCCCGCGAAGAAGGTCACCACCGAGATCGTCAAGCCCGCCGAGGGTGCGACGCAGTGGTGGAGCGGGATGGGCGACGACCTGTCCAACACCCTGACCCGGACCGTGGACCTCACCGGCAAGTCCCGCGCGGCGCTCACCCTCAAGGGCTGGTGGGACACCGAGAAGGACTACGACTACGTCTACGCCGAGGTCTCCACCGACGGCGGCGCCAACTGGACGCCCCTGGACGGCACCGCGAACGGCAAGGCGCTGCCGCGCGACGCCTCCGGCAAGCCCGCGCTGAGCGGCACCGTCACCGACCACCAGGACCTGGCCTTCCCGCTGGACGCGTACGCCGGCAAGAAGATCGACCTGCGCTTCCGCTACCAGACCGACGGCGGCGTCGCGCAGAAGGGCTTCACCGCCGACGCCCTGACCCTCACCGCCGACGGCGCCCCGCTCTTCACCGACGACGCCGAGCACGGCGACAACGGCTGGACCAGCAAGGGCTTCTCGCGGATCGGCGCGTCCTTCACCAAGGACTACCCGCAGTACTACCTCGCCGAGAACCGCCAGTACGTCTCCTACGACAAGACCCTCAAGTCCGGCCCGTACAACTTCGGTTGGAAGACCGCCCGGCCGGGCTGGGTGGAGCACTTCCCGTTCCAGAACGGCGTGCTGATCTGGCTGTGGGACACCTCGCAGCGGGACAACAACGTCGGCATGCACCCCGGCGTCGGGCGGATCCTCCCGGTCGACGCGCACCCGCGGGCCGAGCGCTGGGCCGACGGCACCCTGATGCGCAACCGCTTCCAGACCTACGACGCGACCTTCACCGGTGCCCGCACCGACGCCCTGACCCTGCACAAGGACGGCGTCGCCGTGAAGATCGCCTCGAAGCCCGGCGTGCGGGTCTTCGACGACCGCAACGGCGTCTACTACGACAAGGCGAACCCGACCGGCGGCGTGGTCGTTCCTGACACCAACACCAAGATCGCGATCACCAAGGAGGCCAAGGACGGCTCCACGGTGAACCTCACGGTGGGCCCCGCCAGTAAGTAAAAAGTAAAAACCGCAGGTCGTAGCGGTATCGGCCGCCGCCCCCTAGCGGGCGGCGGCCGATAGGCGTTTAGATGCGTCTTGCAGTTCCTTGTTGACGCCGAGTCTCACGGGGGAGATATGACGATGACCAGAGGCGGCTTCACCAGGCTTCCCGGCGGGAGCGTGGTGGTCGCCCTCTCGCTGCCCAGACCGGGCCACGGCCCGCTCTGCGATCCGTACGGCGGCGGCTGCCGCATCCGGGTCCTGGTCCACGCGGTGAACCGCCAGCGCGCCCTGACCAGGCTGCGCAACCTCGGCCTGCGCGCCGTCTACCTGCGCGGCAACACCGCGCCGCCGACCCCCGACGAGATCACCGCGGTGCTCCACCACCCCGACGGCCTGGTCTGGCGCGAGGCCCCCGACGACGACACCGAGTCCTGGCACCCGATACGGGCCCTCCTGCGGCAGGAGGCCGCCCGGACCGCGGCGACGGGCAGCCCGACCGGCGGGTGAGGCGCACGCCCGTCCGGGCGCGCCAGGCGCCCGTCAGCCGCCGGCCACCACCGGCTTGCCGGTCAGCTCCGCGCCCGCCGCGCGGAGCTCCTGAAGGGCCGCCTCGGTGGTCTGCGGGGCGACGCCCGCCGTCAGGTCCAGCAGCACCCGGGTCCGCAGCCCCTCGGCCAGGGCGTCCAGGGCGGTGGCGCGGACGCAGTGGTCGGTCGCGATCCCGACCACGTCCACCTCGGTGACGCCCCGCTCCCGCAGCCACTGCGCGAGCGCCGTGCCGTGCTCGTCCGCGCCCTCGAAGCCGCTGTACGCGGCCGCGTGCGCGCCCTTGGAGAACACCGCGTCGACCGCGCCGGAGGCGATGGCCGGCGCGAAGTTCGGGTGGAAGCCGCTGCCCTCGGTACCGGCCACGCAGTGCACGGGCCAGGACGTGCGGTAGTCCGGCCGGTCGGAGAAGTGCGCGCCGGGATCGACGTGGTGGTCGCGGGTGGCCACCACGTGGCGGTAGCCGCTGCCGGCCGCGGCGCCCACCAGGTCGGTGATGGCCGCCGCGACGTCGGCGCCGCCCGCCACCGCGAGGCTGCCGCCCTCGCAGAAGTCGTTCTGTACGTCGACGACGATCAGTGCCCGGTGCATGGTGCGTGCCTTCCGGCTGGGGTTTCGGGGGCGAGGCGTGGTGTGACCGAGGGTAGCCACTGTGGACGCGCGGCGGGAGGGGTGGGCGCGCCCGCGCCGGACCCGCCCCGCCGCCCGCCGTGCATCAGACGCCCGCCGTGCATCAGACGCCGACGTGCATCAGACAAACTCCGTGGGCAGCACCGGCTCCCCGCGTGACAGCTGGGTCGCCGACAGCGGCAGCCCGGCGCGGGCCGCGATGTGCCGGCTGCGGGTCGCGTCCAGCGGCTCCCGGGCCACCACCTTGCCGCCGCTGACCAGCGGGACCTGGAGCAGCTGGTCGGTCAGGTCGGCCGGCACCGGGCCGGTGCCGATCACCTCCGCCTCGGCCACCCCGTCCTCGTCCAGCCGGCGCGCCGCCCACTTGCGGCCGCCGATCGAGGACTTGGCGCCCATCGACTTCTTCGCCACCGGCCGCAGCGGCGTGCCCGGCTCGTTGCCGTCGGCCCGCGCGACCAGCTTGTAGACCATCGAACAGGTCGGGTGCCCGCTGCCGGTCACCACCTGGGTGCCGACCCCGTACGCGTCCACCGGCGCGGCGGCGAGCGAGGCGATGGCGTACTCGTCCAGGTCGCTGGTGACAACGATCTTGGTCTTGGTCGCGCCCAGCTCGTCCAACTGCTGACGCACCCGGTGCGCGATCAGCAGCAGGTCGCCGGAGTCGATCCGCACCGCGCCCAGGCCCGGGCCGGCGACCGCCACGGCGGTGCGCACCGCCTCGGTGACGTCGAAGGTGTCCACCAGCAGCGTCGTCCCGCTGCCGAGGGTGTCGACCTGGGCGGTGAAGGCGTCCCGCTCGCTGTCGTGCAACAGGGTGAAGGCGTGCGCGCTGGTGCCGACGGTGGGGATGTTGTAACGGAAGCCCGCCGCCAGGTCGGAGGTGACGTGGAAGCCGCCGACGTACGCGGCGCGGGCCGCGGCCACCGCCGACAGCTCGTGGGTGCGCCGGGCGCCCATCTCCATCAGCGGCCGGTCGCCGGCCGCCACCGCCATCCGGGACGCCGCCGCGGCCACCGCCGAGTCGTGGTTGAGGATCGACAGGATCACCGTCTCCAGCACCACCGCCTCGGCGAAGGTGCCCTCGACGCGCATGATGGGCGAGCCGGGGAAGTAGACCTCGCCCTCCGGGTAGCCCCAGATGTCGCCGCGGAAGCGGTAGTCGGCCAGCCAGTCCAGCGTCGGCCCGTCGAGGATGCCGCGCTCCCGCAGGAAGCCCAGGATCGTGTCGTCGAAGCGGAAGTTCTCCACTGCGTCCAACACCCGCCCGGTGCCCGCCACCACGCCGTAGCGGCGGCCCTCGGGGAGTCGCCGGGTGAAGACCTCGAAGACCGACCGGCGGTCCGCGGTCCCGGACCGCAACGCGGCCTGCAGCATGGTGAGTTCGTACTGGTCGGTGAAGAGTGCCGTCGACGGCACGGCCACCGGCAGCCCCAGGTCTGCTGTGTTCATGGGGGAGATGCTACCCCTAATACTCGTCACTTTGACGATAGTGGGCCCGGGCTGCCCCGGCGCATCGCCCCGGCGCATCGCCGCGCCACGCCGGTGCGCCGCACGCCAGGGCCGTTTGTGCGTCCCCCGCCCCCGGGTGGCAGCATGGGCCCTGTGAGCGCCCACCCGTCACCCATGAGCACCCTCAGACCGCACCACGCACGCCTCAGCGTGCCGGTTGAGATCGAGCGTCCGGAGGCGAGCGAAGCCCCCTTCGCCGTTCCCGAACCCGACGTCCCGTGGGTCACGATCGTTCACAACGACCCTGTGAATCTCATGAGCTACGTCTCCTACGTCTTCCAGACGTACTTCGGCTACTCCAAGGACAAGGCGCACCGGCTGATGCTCGACGTCCATCACAAAGGCCGCGCGGTCGTCTCCAGCGGCAGCCGCGAAGAAATGGAGCGCGACGTGCAGGCCATGCACGGCTACGGCCTGTGGGCGACCCTCCAGCAGGACCGCTGATGACCGGCCAGTTCGAACCGCTGCCCGGCGGCGGCGCGGCCGCCCCGCTCGACGAGGTCGAGATCTCCATCCTGCGCAGCCTCGCCGTCCAACTGCTGGAGCTGGTCGGCCCGGGCACCGAGCCCGCCGGCGCCGGCGAGGACGACATGCTGGCCGCGCTCTTCGCCGAGGGCCCCAGCGAGCCGCCCTCCGACCCGGTGCTGGCCCGCCTCTTCCCCGACGCCTACGGCGGCCCCGACCTCGTCCCGGACGACGACGTCCGGGCCGCCTCCGCCGAGTTCCGCCGCTACACCGAGAACGACCTGCGGGCCCGCAAGCGCGAGGACGCCCTGGCACTGGTCCGGGCGCTGGACGCACTGTCGGCCGAGAACGGCGGCGCGGTGCTGCGGCTCAAGCCGGACGAGTGCCGGCAGTGGCTCGGCGCCCTCAACGACCTGCGGCTGGCCATCGGCACCCGGCTGGAGGTCACCGACGAGGACGACGGCGGGGAGCTGCTGCGGCTGCCGGACAGCGACCCGCGCAAGCCGATGGTGCTCGCCTACTACTGGCTCGGCGGCCTCCAGGAGACGCTCGTCGAGGCGCTGATGGGCTGACCGCCGGGCCCGTCCCGGCGGCGCCGGCGCGAACCGGGGCGCAAGGCCCCGGGCGCCTACACCGCGTTCGCTCAGCGGAGGCTCAAATCCGGATAACGATCGCGTCACCACACCCGTGCGCTGTGTTGTGGATTCCGTTCTTTGTCCTGATTTCGCTGTGATCCGTCCCACGGCGACTCTGGTCGATCTCAGTCAGCTCGTGATAAAAGTTCTCGACCTGCCTCAGTGACGCCACCCCTGTCGCTGCGGGGGCGCTGAGCCGGCCGACCGTCGGCGTGCAGGAACTCCATCCGGGGGGATCGGGACCCGATCCGGAAAGAACCGGGTCGGTATGGAGAAAGGCGCACCACTCATGACCTCTGTGCAGGTCGACAAGAATCACGACGGCAACGAGGCCGCTGGTGAGGCCCCCGAAGAGGGCTACCAGCGGGGTCTGGGCAATCGCCAGATCCAGATGATCGCCATTGGTGGCGCCATCGGTACCGGTCTGTTCCTCGGAGCAGGCAAGGCCATTTCCAAGGCCGGGCCGAGCATCATCCTGGCGTACGCCATCGTCGGTCTGGTCATCTTCCTCATCATGCGGGCCCTGGGCGAACTGCTCATGTACCGGCCCGTTTCCGGCTCGTTCTCCGAGTACGGCCGGGAATTCCTCGGCCCGTTCATCGGATTCGTGACGGGCTGGACCTACTGGCTCTTCTGGGTCGTCACCGGCATCACCGAAGTAACTGCTGCGGCCACCTATATCCAGTACTGGAACAAGGGCATACCGCAGTGGGTTTCCGCGTTGGTCTTCACCGTCGCGCTCTTCGGCATCAACCTGATCTCGGTGAAGATCTTCGGTGAACTCGAATTCTGGTTCTCGATGGTCAAGGTCACCGCGATCATCGGCATGATCCTGATCGGCATCGGCGTCATCACCCTCGGTTTCTCCAAGGCCGGTGACACCGCCTCGTTCACCCTGCTCTGGTCGGACGGCGGGTTCTTCCCCAAGGGCATCGGCGGCACGCTGATGACGCTGCAGATCGTGATGTTCGCCTTCCTCGCCGTCGAACTCGTCGGCGTCACCGCGGGCGAGGCGACCGACCCGAAGAAGGTGCTCCCCAAGGCCATCAACACCGTGCCGTGGCGGATCGGCCTGTTCTACGTCGGCGCGCTCATCATCATCCTGTCCGTGGTCAGCTGGACGGTCTTCAAGCCGGGCGTCAGCCCCTTCGTCGCCGCCTTCCAGCAGATCGGTCTGCCGGCCGGCGCGGGCATCGTCAACTTCGTCGTGCTGACCGCGGCGCTGTCCTCGGCCAACTCCGGGATGTACTCCACCGGCCGGATGCTGCGCGACCTCGCGCTCAACGGCCAGGGCCCGCAGTTCTTCACCAAGCTCAGCAAGAACGGCCTGCCCACCCGGGGCACCGGCATCTCGGTCGCCCTGATGCTGTTCGGCGTCTACATCAACTACCAGTGGCCCGGCGAGGCGTTCAACTACGTCGTCTCCTTCGCCACCATCTCCGGCATGTGGGCGTGGATCGTCATCCTGCTCTCGCACCTGCGCTACCGGGCCAAGGCGAACCGCGGCGAGCTGCCGCAGTCCGAGTTCAAGGCCCCCGGCGCCCCGTACACCTCGATCTTCGCGCTGGCCTTCATCGGCATGGTGATCGTGATGATGGGCGTCGACCCGGACACCCGGATCTCGCTCTACGCGGCTCCCGTCTGGGCGATCATCATGGCCGTGGGCTACCTGGCCATCAAGCGCCGGGACGCCGCCCAGCTGTCCCAGGGGCCGGCGAAGTCCGCCGAGAAGAGCTGACGCACCGCGCTGGACCGGCCGGAATTCCACCGACTGTCCAGCATTCGGGCCCGCGCGTACCACCCCTCGGTACGCGCGGGCCCGAATGCTCGTCGCCCACCGCCACCCTTCCCGGAGTGCTTCGCACCCACCTCCTTATTCTTGGCCGCATGCTGACCCTCACCAAGGCCCTCCACGACCAGATCGTCGAGCACGCCCGCCAGGACCACCCCGACGAGGCCTGCGGCGTGGTCGCGGGCCCGGCCGGCAGCGGCCGCCCCGAGCGGTTCATCCCGATGCTCAACGCCGCCCGCTCGCCCACGTTCTACGAGTTCGACTCCGCCGACCTCCTCAAGCTGTACCGCGAGATGGACGACCGCGACGAGGAGCCGGTCGTCATCTACCACTCGCACACGGCCACCGAGGCGTACCCCTCGCGCACCGACATCACCTACGCCAACGAGCCCGGCGCGCACTACGTCCTGGTCTCCACCGCCGACGCCGACGACGCGGGCCCCTTCCAGTTCCGCTCGTACCGCATCGTGGACGGCGAGGTCACCGAGGAAGAAGTCCGGATCGTGGAGAGCTACGCCTGACGCGTGGTCGACCTCATGCCCGGCCCGGTCAGCGCCCGTGACCTGGGGGTTCGCCCCCGGGCACGGCCCGCGCGGACGACCGGTCCCGCCCCGCGTCCCACCTGGCGTACAGCGAACGTCCGCATCATGGGACGAGGTTCCAGAACCCGGACCGGGAATCGATACGATGACCGCATGGTTGACCATGTCGTGTGCGGAGCGAGCGAGCAGAGGCCGGGTGCGCTGCTGACGCACGCCCCGCTCGCCACGCGCCGCTCCGCATCGGCCCTCCTGGGCGCCTTCGGCTGCGGAGCCGCCCGGCTGCACATCGACCTGTGCCGCCTCTCCAGCGCCATCTGTCCGCGCTGCGCCGCCGGCTGACGCCGCCGCCCGCGGCGTCGCCGCACCCTTCCGCGCACGGCCCCCGCGCCCTCCGGCGCCCCGCACCGCCCGCACCCCCGCGGCGCACCGCGCACGCACCGACCGCGCCGCACACACCCCGCACCCGCCACCGCACCCGAACTCCGACAGGAGCACTCCCATGGCCATCGAGGTCCGCATCCCGACCATCCTGCGCAGCTACACCGACGGCGAGAAGGCAGTCGAGGGCTCCGGCGCGACCGTCGGCGAACTCTTCACCGACCTGGAGAGCCGGCACGCCGGCATCCGCGAGCGCCTGGTCGACGGCGAGCAGCTGCGCCGCTTCGTCAACGTCTACCTCAACGACGAGGACGTGCGCTTCCTGGAGGGCATCTCCACCAAGCTCTCCGACGGCGACAGCGTGACGATCCTGCCGGCCGTCGCGGGCGGATCCGCCGCCGCGTCGACGCGTCCCGCCGGGGCGGCGGTCGGACGACGGGTCGGGCAGGTCTGACGTGCGGTACGACTCCCCGCTGGCGGCGGTCGGTAACACCCCCCTCGTCCGCCTCCCGCGCCTCTCGCCCTCCGAGGACGTCCGCATCTGGGCGAAGCTGGAGGACCGCAACCCCACGGGCTCCGTCAAGGACCGGCCCGCGCTCCACATGATCGAGCAGGCCGAGAAGGACGGCCGGCTCACCCCCGGCTGCACGATCCTGGAGCCCACCAGCGGCAACACCGGCATCTCACTCGCCATGGCGGCCAAGCTCAAGGGCTACCGCATCGTCTGCGTGATGCCGGAGAACACCTCCGCCGAGCGGCGCGAACTGCTCGCCATGTGGGGCGCGGAGATCATCTCCTCGCCCGCGGCGGGCGGCTCCAACACGGCCGTCAAGGTCGCCAAGGAAATCGCCGCCGAGCACCCCGACTGGGTGATGCTCTACCAGTACGGGAACCCGGACAACGCCGGCGCCCACTACGCCACCACCGGCCCCGAGATCCTCGCCGACCTGCCCTCGATCACCCACTTCGTGGCCGGTCTGGGCACCACCGGCACCCTGATGGGCGTCGGCCGCTACCTGCGCGAGCACGTCCCCGGCGTCCGCATCGTCGCCGCCGAACCCCGCTACGACGACGTGGTCTACGGCCTGCGCAACCTCGACGAGGGCTTCATCCCCGAGCTCTACGACGAGTCGGTGCTCACCACCCGCTTCTCCGTCGGCTCCGAGGACGCGGTCCGCCGCACCCGTGAACTCCTCGCGGAAGAGGGCATCTTCGCCGGCATCTCCACCGGCGCGGCGCTGCACGCCGCCCTCGGTGTGGCCCGCAAGGCGGTCCGCGCCGGCGAGTCCGCGGACATCGTCTTCGTCGTCGCCGACGGCGGGTGGAAATACCTCTCCACCGGCGTCTACACCGCCGAGTCGACCGAGGCGGCCATCGCGACGCTGCACGGACAGCTCTGGGCGTAGGCCCCGCGCAACCCCGAGGGGGTGGTCACCGGCACACGCCGGTGACCACCCCCTTCGGCATCGGTCCCGAAAGGCCGGCTCCGGGCCGACTTTCCGCCCACCGGAAGGCCGGTGCGCGCCCCGCCGCCGAACCCCCACCCGGACTGGTGATTCCGCCCACAGCTCGCCCCACCTAAGGCGCCACGGGCCCCTTCGCGCCTTACGCTCGGGGGCACCGCACCGACCGCCACGGGCCCGGCAGCAGCCCGGCCCGGCACTGCCGGGACCACCCGTGACGGGGGTGCCGGCCGCCCTCCTCCCCCAGCTCCCGCTGGGAGGTGCCCCCAGCCCACGGAGGTTCACGCCCGCATGAAGCTCACCGTCGTCGGATGCTCGGGGTCGTTCCCCTCCATGGAATCGGCCTGTTCGAGCTACCTCCTGGAGGCCGACGGCTTCAGGCTGCTCCTCGACATGGGCAACGGCGCCCTCGGCGAGTTGCAGCGCCACTGCGGTCTCTACGACCTGGACGCCATCCTCCTGTCGCACCTGCACGCCGATCACTGCATCGACCTGTGCGGCTACTTCGTCGTCCGCTACTACCGCCCGGACGGCGGCCGCTGCGCGCCGCTGCCGCTCTACGGGCCGACCGGCACCGAACGCCGGCTGACCGCCGCCCACGACGACCTCCCGCACGAGGGCGCGATGAGCGAGGTCTTCGACTTCCGGACGCTGACGCCGGGCACCTCGACCATCGGCCCGTTCACCATCCGCACCGAACGGGTCAGCCACCCCGTCGAGGCGTTCGGCTTCCGCATCGAGCACGGCGGCCGCACCCTGACGTACTCCGGCGACACCGGCCCCTGCGCGGCGCTGGAGGACCTCGCCGAGGACAGCGACCTCTTCCTGTGCGAGGCGTCCTTCACGCACGGCAAGGAGGACATCCCCGACCTCCACCTCAACGGCCGGGAGGCCGGCGAGCACGCCCGGCGGGCCGGCGCGGGACGCCTGGTGCTCACCCACATCCCGCCGTGGACCGACCCGGACATCAGCGTCCGCGACGCGCAGAAGGTCTACGACGGACCGGTCGAGGTCGCCAAGGCCGGCGCGGTCTACGAGGTCTGAGCCGGGCCCGGGGCGTCGCGGACCTGGCGGGGGAGAGCCACGTGGCGTTGTCGCCCGCACCACCCGGCGCAGCCGTCCGGCGTGCTCCGCGTGCCGCTTCTCGGTGGCGTCGACGGGGAACCCCCAGCCCTCGCCGGCCTCACGCCGGAGCCGTGGCGCTAAAAAACCGGGTTCCCCTTCCGGTGCGGAAGGGGAACCCGGCGGTGAACGGCGGTGCGGCAGTGGCTACTTGGACTCGGCCTTCTGCAGTTCCGCCAGCTCCTCGTCGGACTCGCGGCCCGGCGTGGGCAGGTTGAACTTGGTGATGGCGAAGCGGAAGACCACGTAGTAGAGCGCGGCGAAGCACACGCCCACCAGCGCCAGGCCCAACGGGTTCGAGGCGATGCCGAGGTTGAGCACGTAATCGATCAGACCGGCCGAGAAGCCGAAGCCGTCCTTCATGCCCAGCGCCCAGGTCAGGGCCATCGACACACCGGTGAGCACCGCGTGGATCGCGTACAGCACCGGGGCGATGAACATGAACGTGAACTCGATCGGCTCGGTCACACCGGTGACGAACGCGGTGAGCGCGAGCGAGAGCATCATGCCGCCGACGACCTTGCGGCGCTCGGGGCGCGCGCAGTGCACGATGGCGAGGCAGGCGGCCGGCAGCGCGAACATCATGATCGGGAAGAAGCCGGTCATGAACTGGCCGGCGCTCGGGTCACCGGCGAGGAAGCGCGCGATGTCGCCGTGCTTGCCGTGGTAGTCGCCCGCCTGGAGCCACGGGAAGGAGTTCAGCAGGTGGTGCATGCCCACCGGGATCAGCGCGCGGTTGGCGACGCCGAAGATGCCCGCGCCCACGGCGCCCGAGCCGACCAGCCATTCGCCGAAGTTGTGCAGACCCGCGCCGAGCACCGGCCAGATGAGGCCGAAGACGATGCCCACGACCAGGCCCGCGAAGGCCGACAGGATCGGCACCAGCCGGCGACCGCCGAAGAAGCCCAGCCACTCGGGCAGCTTCTTGCGGTAGTAGCGCTGGTAGAGCAGGGCCACCACGAGGCCCATCACGACACCGCCGAGCACGCCGGCGTTGACCGGCGCCTCATTCATGACGATCTTGCCGTCCACGACCGCGGCGACCTTGGGCAGGTTCTTGTCGGTGAAGGTCGCGAGCACCTTCTGGAAGACGAGGTAACCCGTCACCGCGGCCAGCGCGGTCGAGCCGTCCGACTTCTTGGCGTAGCCGATCGCGATGCCGACGGCGAACAGCAGCGGCATGTTGTCGAGGATCGCGCCGCCGCCGGCGGCCATGTAGCCGGCGATCTTGGTGATGACGGTCGGGAACGACTCCCGGCCGAGCATGTCGCTGTTGCCGAGGCGGACGAGCAGGGCGGCTGCGGGCAGCACGGCGACCGGCAGCATCAGGCTGCGACCGATGCGCTGCATGACAGCCATCGCGCCGGAACCCTTCTTTTTCTTCTCGGCCGCGGGGACGGCACTGGCCGTGGACACAACTTCCTCCAGTGGACAAGGCGCCGCCTGGACGAAGTGGTGGGGGACGGCGGCGTCTCGGGGGGACGCGGCCAGAACCGGCCGCAGGTCTACACCACACACGAGGTGGTGTAGACCTGCGGTGGTGTAGACCTGTTGTAGCACGGCGGGGGCACCGCAAGGAACCTGCCATAGGGCACCAACCGGACCACCCCGCACCGGGCGCGACCCGGCCGACCGGCCCCGCCCGCCCCGACGAGCGCTACTTCACGTTCTCCCGCTCCATCGCGTCCCCCACCTCGTCCGGCTCCCGCCCCGGGGTCTGGAGGTCGAACCGCTTGATCGCGAAGCGGAACACCGCGTAGTACACCGCCGCGAAGCACAGCCCGATCGGAATGAGCAACCAGGGCTTCGTCGCCAACCCCCAGTTGATGACGTAGTCGATCAGACCGGCCGAGAAGCTGAAGCCGTCGTGCACCCCCAGCCCCCAGCTCACCGCCATCGACACCCCCGTCAGCACCGCGTGCAGCACGTACAGCGCCGGCGCCACGAACATGAACGCGTACTCGATCGGCTCGGTGATGCCGGTGACGCACGACGTCAGGCCGATCGACAGCATCATCCCCGCGATCTCCTTGCGGCGGTGCGGCTTCGCGCAGTGCGTCATCGCCAGCGCCGCGGCCGGCAGCGCGAACATCATGATCGGGAAGAAACCGGTGGTGAACTGCCCCGCCGTCGGATCACCCGCCATGAACCGGTTGATGTCGCCGTGCACCACCGTCCCGTCCGGCTTGGTGAAGCTCCCGAACTGGAACCACAACGGAATGTTCAGGAACTGGTGCAGCCCCACCACCAGCAGCGCCCGGTTCGCCACCCCGAAGATCCCCGCACCCCACGCACTCAGCGCCGTCAACCACTCGCTGAAGCGCATCAGCCCGTCGCCGATCGGCGGCCACACGAACAGGCACACCACCGCGAAGGCCAGCCCGACGAAGGCCATGATGATCGGCACCAACCGCCGACCGTTGAAGAAGCCCAGCCAGTCCACCAGCCGCACCCGGTGGAAACGCTGCCAGAGCCAAGCCGCCAGGAACCCCATCACGATCCCGCCGAACACCCCCGGATTCTGGAACGCCGCCTGGGTCACCTTCGCGGACGTGTCCACGCACACCCCGGCCCACTGGCCGGTCTGCGTGTACTGCTGCCCCACGGCACAGCGCGCCGGGAACGCGTGCAGCACCGAGTAGTAGACGAGGAACCCGACCACCGCCGCCAGCGCCGTCGACCCGTCCGCCTTCTTCGCCATCCCGATCGCCACACCGATGCAGAACAGCAGCGGCAGCCCCAACCCGGAATCCAGCAGCGCCCCGCCCGCCCCCGCGAACACCTTGGCGACGTTCCCCCAGCCCAGCCCCTCGGCGCCGAAGACGTCCGGCTGACCCAGCCGGTTCAAGATGCCCGCCGCCGGCAGCACCGCGATCGGCAACTGCAGGCTGCGCCCCATCTTCTGCAGCCCCTGGAACAGGCCCGCCGCCCGGACCTTGACGGGGCTCGGCCCCTGCCCCGGTGCCGCGCCCGCTGCGTCCGAACTCATCCGCGCCCTCCGCCTGTCCCCGGCGCCGACCCGGCGGCGCCCGACCCACCGTCTGCCGCATACTGGTGGTGTAGACCACTTGTCGGAGGGGGCCTTCCGGACACCCCCTCCGACGATCGCCATCCTTCGTCAGATTGCGGTCAAACGCCCGCAGAAGTGGGCTGAACGTGCGTTACGGTGAGAAAACCGTGCGGCGGAACCGCCGACGGCCGAGACAAGCAGGAGTGGACATGGCCACCAAGGCTGAGAAGATCGTCGCCGGGCTCGGCGGACTCGACAACATCGAAGAGGTCGAGGGCTGCATCACCCGCCTCCGCACCGAGGTCAACGACGCCTCCCTGGTCGACGAAGCCGCCCTCAAGGCCGCCGGCGCACACGGCGTCGTGAAGATGGGCACCGCCATCCAGGTCGTCATCGGCACCGACGCCGACCCGATCGCCGCCGAGATCGAAGACATGATGTGAGCCACCGCTCATGACCAGGGCCCCGTTCCCGAAGTTCCCGGCATTCCGGAACCGGAACGGGGCCCTTCACGCAGCCGATAGGGTCGGGACCATGTCTCGCATCGACGGCCGCACCCCCGAACAGCTCCGCCCCGTCACCATCGAACGCGGCTGGAGCAAGCACGCCGAAGGCTCCGTCCTCGTCTCCTTCGGCGACACCAAGGTCTTCTGCACCGCCTCGGTCACCGAGGGCGTACCGCGCTGGCGCAAGGGCACCGGCGAAGGCTGGGTCACCGCCGAATACGCGATGCTGCCCCGCTCCACCAACACCCGCGGCGACCGGGAATCCGTCCGCGGCAAGATCGGCGGCCGCACGCACGAGATCTCCCGCCTCATCGGCCGCTCCCTGCGCGCCGTCATCGACTTCAAGGCCCTCGGCGAGAACACCGTCGTCCTCGACTGCGACGTCCTCCAGGCCGACGGCGGCACCCGCACCGCCGCCATCACCGGCTCCTACGTCGCCCTCGCCGACGCCATCGGCTGGGCCCAGGGCAAGAAGCTCATCAAGCACGGCCGCCGCCCGCTCACCGGCACCATCAGCGCCGTCAGCGTCGGCATCGTCGACGGCATCCCGCTCCTCGACCTCTGCTACGAAGAAGACGTCCGCGCCGAGACCGACATGAACGTCGTCTGCACCGGCGACGGCCGCTTCGTCGAGGTCCAGGGCACCGCCGAGGCCGCCCCCTTCGCCCGCGACGAACTCAACTCCCTGCTCGACCTCGCGGTCGCCGGCTGCACCACCCTCGACGCCGCCCAGCAGGAAGCACTGGCCCGCACCCTCTGACCGACCGCCCCACCCGGGGGAGCGGACCGGAACACCACCCTCCACCCCGCTCCCCCCACCACCGGGCAACCCCCCTTCCCCACCCGGCGCTTCCCCCACCCGGCGCTTCCCCCACCCGGCGCTTCCTCCCTTGCCGGGCCCGCCGCACGCACCGCCACGCACCACCGCGCGCCCGGCACCCGTACGCATCCCCCGTACGCCGCAAGGGAAGGAACGCCCCATGGCCCGCCCCCACCGCCACCTCCGCCCGCGCCGCCCCACCGCCACCGCGCTCGCCGCCCTGGCCGCCGCGAGCATCGCCCTCCCGCTCCTGACCGCCTGCGGCGCCGTCCAGCGAGCCGTCGACTGCACCCACACCGCCACCGCCCTCGTCGACGGCGTCGACAAGCTCCACACCGCCGCCGACAAGGCCACCGACGACCCCCAGGAAGCCACCAAGGCCCTGGACGCCCTCGACGCCGACCTGCACCGGCTCAGCGCCTCCACCGACGACCCCGAGCTCGCCGGAGCCGTCGACACCATGAGCACCGGCATCAAGAACGCCCGCCAAGCCCTCGCGGACGACGAGGCCCCCGACCTCACCCCCATCGGCACCTCCCTGGGCCGGATCACCAGCGCCTGCACCCCCGGCGACGAGGAATAATCCCCTCCCATGGAGTCACAAACCGGCGACCGCCCCGCGGCCCCCCGCCGCCTCGTCCTCGCCACCCGCAACACCGGCAAGATCACCGAACTCCGCGCCATCCTCGCCGCGGCCGACCTCGACGTCGAACTCGTCGGCGCCGACGCCTACCCCGACGTCCCCGACGTCAAGGAGACCGGCGTCACCTTCGCCGAGAACGCCCTCCTCAAGGCACACGCCCTCGCCCAGGCCACCGGCCACCCGGCCGTCGCCGACGACTCCGGCCTCTGCGTCGAGGTCCTCGGCGGCGCCCCCGGCATCTTCTCCGCCCGCTGGGCCGGCCGGCACGGCGACGACCAGGCCAACCTCGACCTGCTCCTCGCCCAGCTCTCCGACATCGCCGACGAACACCGCGCCGCGCACTTCGCCTGCGCCGCGGCCCTCGCCCTCCCCGACGGCACCGAGCGGGTCGTCGAAGGCACCTTGGACGGCACCCTGCGCCACACCCCCGCCGGCACCGGCGGCTTCGGCTACGACCCCGTCCTCCAGCCCCACGGCGAGAGCCGGACGTGCGCCGAACTCACCCCCGACGAGAAGAACGCCATCAGCCACCGCGGCAAGGCCTTCCGCGCACTGGCACCGGTGGTGCGGGAGCTGTTGGGCTGAGACGCGGAAGGGGGCCACCCGGCGGGTGGCCCCCTCTGTGTGCGGCCGGTGGGATTCGAACCCACACGGGCTTTCGCCCACTGCGATCTAAACGCAGCTCGGCTGCCAGTTACGACACGGCCGCGTGCACAGCTATCGTACCGGTCGTTCGACTCCCGCTTCAGGGGAACGTCGACGGCCTCCTCGGCACCAGGTCCTGGTGATCGCGTGACAGTTGGGGCACAGCAACCGCAGGTTTTCCCGCCGGTCGTCCCTCCAATCCCCGCTGATGTGGTCGACCTCCAACGTCATGGGTTTGCTGAGCCACTCGGGGCCGACGCCGCACCCGGCGCACGCTTCGGGCACACCGACCTCCCGGAGCGCGCGCCGCAGCAGGACGGTTTTCGTACGCTGCTTGCCGTCGCGCCGCACCAGGATGTCCTCGGGGCGTTTGGCGGGTACGGGGCCGGGCTTTCCCCGCTGGTGCGCTTGCCCCAAGAAGTGCGCGATGTCGATGCCGTCCTGGGCCACCCACGTGTGGAACAGCGTGCGGAGCCGGCTGCTGCACGGGTCCTTGCCGAGTGCGCGGAGCGCGCCGGCGATGGATGTCGCTCCCTCGACCGCCTGGCGCAGCTCGCTGACGGCTGGTTTGGCGGACGCCCCCGGGGAGCGCCGCTGACGCGGCAAGTGGGCAACGTCGATTCCGAAGTGGTCGAATCGCCGGAACAGATGGCGACGGAGATTGCCGTACGGCCGCGTGCCCAAGAACGCGATGACCTCGTCGATGTCGGAGCATCGCGCGGCGGCCTCGGCCAGCCTCTCGCGGGTGTAGCGCACGCCACTGCTCATACGGCGGCACCCTTGCCACGTCCCTTGCCGCGCCCTCGATAACTGTCCGTCGTCGCATGGCAGTTGGGGCAGAGGAAGCGAAGGTTCTCGATCCGGTTGTTGCGCCAGTCGCCGTCGACGTGGTCGACCTCCAAGGGGAGCGGCTCGCCCTGCCAGACCGGTTCGATGCCGCACAGGGTGCAGTGTTCCGCCACTCCCCGCTCGCGCAGCGCCCTCGTGAGCCGGGCGTTCGGCGTGCGGGTGGTCTGCGCCGAGGTGGCCTGGACGAGGATCTCGTCGGCCGTCCGGCGCCGCCGGTTGTGCCGCATGCGTGCGGTGCGGACCACCGGCGTGAAGTGCGACGTGTCGATCCCGTACGCCCTGACCCGGCGGCTGATGTGCGTGTGGTGTCCGCCGACCACCTCAAGTCCCAGGTGACGCAGCACCTCGCACATGTTCGTCGAGTCCGCCACCGCAGCCTGGAGCACCTCCCGCGTCCACTTCGTACCTTCCCGTTCGAAGTGTGCGGTGTCGATGCCCAGCTTCCTCATGCGTTCCCTGAGGTAGTTCCGCTGGGTGCTCCGCGGGTCCACCCCCAGCTTCCGTAACGCCTCCGACAGTGTCCGCGACGACGCTGCCGCGGCCTCCAGCCGTTCGCGGGTGTACGGGCTCGTCGGCATGGCTCCCCCTTCGTGGGCAGGAGAGCCGCAGGCCCCTCCGTGCGTTCTCTCGTCTGCCGAACTGGAGAACGACCGGAGGGGCCTGCGGTCACGCCGGAGCGGGTCGGGTGACCGGCCTCAGAAGCGCGGCTCCTGGGTGCGTTCGGCGATCAGGGCGAGGGCTTCTTCCTTGGTGGCGACCGAGGGCGGGGAGCCTTCGAGGGGTTGTCGGGCGGTTTCCTTCATGCAGGCGACGGCGACGACGCCGACCAGGGCGGCGCCCATCGTGTAGTAGGCGGGGACCATGACGTTCTTGTTGAAGGCGCCCATGAGGGCGGTGATGACCAGGGGGGTGGTGCCGCCGAACAGGGAGACCGCGAGGTTGTAGCCGATGGAGAGCGAGCCGTAGCGGACGCTGGTGGGGAAGAGGGCCGGCAGGGCGGCGGACATGGTGCCCAGGAGGCACAGCAGGCAGAGGCCGAGGAGCGCCATGCCGCACGAGACGGCGAGCAGGGAGCCCCGCTTGACCAGGAGGAACGCCGGGATGGCGAGGACCAGGAAGCCGAGCATGCCGGTCATGAGGAGCGGTTTGCGGCCGTAGCGGTCGTTGAGCCGGCCGACGGTGGGGAGCAGGCAGATGAGCACGACCATGGTGACCAGGAGGATCAGCAGGCCGTGGGCCTCGTTGTACTTGAGGGTGTCCGTGAGGTAGGTCGGCATGTAGGACAGGAGCATGTAGTCGGTGATGTTGTAGGCGCCGACCAGGGCGATGCAGAGGATGAGTGCCGGCCAGTGCTGGGTGAGGATCTCGCCCAGCTTCTTGCCGGGGGTGCCGGCGGGCGGGTGGGCGGATTCGTCCTCGGTCCCGGCGGGGGGTTCGGCGGGGGCGTGGTGTTGGGCGGCTTCGAACTTCTGGAAGGCCGGGGTCTCGTCGAGTCGGAGCCGGAGGTAGAGGCCGACCAGGCCGAGTGGGCCGGCGATGAGGAACGGGATCCGCCAGCCCCAGGCGAGCATGGAGTCCGGGCCGAGTGTGGTGTTGAGCACGAGGACGATGCCGGCGGCGCCGGTGTAGCCGATCAGGGTGCCCATTTCGAGGAAGCTGCCGAAGAAGCCGCGCTTCTTGTCGGGGGCGTACTCGGCGATGAACGTGGAGGCGCCGCCGTATTCGCCGCCGGTGGAGAAGCCCTGGATCAGTCGGAAGAGGATGAGCAGGGCGGGGGACCACAGGCCGATGGTCGTGTACGAGGGGATGAGGCCGATGCAGAGGGTGCCCAGCGCCATCATGATCATGGTGAGCGCGAGGACCTTCTTGCGGCCGATGCGGTCGCCGAGGGGGCCGAAGTAGGCGCCGCCGAGCGGCCGTACGAGGAAGGCCACGGCGAAGGTGGCGAAGGAGGACAACAGGCTGGTGGTGGCGCTGCCGCTGGGGAAGAAGACCTTGCCGATGGTGAGGGCGAGGTAGCTGTAGATCCCGAAGTCGAACCACTCCATGGCGTTGCCGAGTGCGGCGGCCTTCACGGCGCGGCGGACGGTGGGTTCGTCCGTGACGGTGATGTCGGTGCGGCGCAGTGGGGGGTTGCGGCGGCGGTCGATGGCGCGGAAGAGCGCCCAGTGGCGTCTGCGTGCCTCTCGGTCCGGTTCCGGCGCGGAGTGGCTGTCTTCGGTACTGAGGTGCGGCACGCGGCGGTCCTCCCGTTGGGTCGGCGCGCGGTTCGGTTGCGCGGGTGGGGCGTTGGAGCTTCGACGTGTGCGCCTGCACGCTGGAGGGCGGGTCAAAACACTGTGGACGGCGAACGCGAGGTATGTCACGTGGAACCGGTCCGTACGGCGCATGTCAGGGGGGTGGAGGGTTGCCGTGCGGCGGCGGCTTGTTACACGACTGGTACAAAGCCGAGGGGTCACCGCGGCATTCGGGCAATCAGCCTGTGTCGGGGGGAGAGGAGAGTGGCGGTGGCGAAACCGCCCTTTTCTGTCGCAGGCCCGTCGAAGGGTGTCCTTTCGTCGCGGGACGTGGCGGCCGTGGTGCGGTGGCGGAACGGTGTGATCGGGGTCCGGGCCGGTGCGGGGCTGCCGCGGCGGTCGTGTTTGCTGGTGGGGTTGACGGGGCGAAGGTGCCCCGGGAGGAGTGTGTGATGACCGACCGCGAAGGGGCCCGCTGGAGGCGCGGGCGCACCGCCCTGCTGGCCTTCCTCGTGGTGACGGCGCTGGCGGCCGGTGGGGTGTGGTTCGGCCAGGCGTCGGACCGGGCGTCGGCGGTGGATGCCGCGCCGAAGACCTCGGCCGTGCAGGACGTGAAGTCGGACGGTCCGCCGAGTGGCGATCTGCCGGGCGTCCGCGACTGTGGGATCGGGGAGCCGGAGATCAAGCCCCAGGTGATCACGTTGACCTGTGCGGACGCCGGGATGGTGGCGACCGGGATCACGTGGACCCGCTACGACGCGGACGAGGCCGAGGGGCGGGGCGTGGTGCAGGTGGAGAAGACCGCGGCGGGGGTCGGTACGGACGCCGGGTACCGGGCGACGTTCCGGCTCTACGGGGCGAAGGAGGTCGACGGCGCGCGGGCCTTCACGGGTCTGGAGGTGACGTACGACGGCTCCACCCCGCTCGGTGACACGACGGAGATGTACAACCTCGCGTGATGGGCATTCGAGGCCGGATCGCCCTGGCCATTTCGTGTATGACGGCGCTTGCGGTGGTGGTGCTCGGCTTCGCCGTGCACCACATCGCGGACGTCGAGCGGGAGCGGTCGGCCCGGTCCTATCAGGACGAGCGGTTGAGTGCGGCCCTGCTCGTCTACGAGCGGGACGGGACGTTGGCGCTCGGTGCGCAGTTGGACGACGCGACGCTGCCGTCGCCGCTGCGCGAGGCGGTGTTCCACAACCGGTCGGGGACGTATCTCAGTGGGGGTGACGACCCGCGGGTGTGGGCGGCGACCGGGGTCGGCGGGGTCGGTGACCGGCCGACGCGTTCGCTGTCGGTGTCGGCGGCGTACCCGGACGACGATCCGGCGCAGGTGGCGCTGGACCGGGCGCTGTTGATCGCGGGGTGCGGGACGGTCGTGCTGATGGCGGTGGTGTCGTGGTTCGTGGCGCAGCGGTTGTCGCGGCGGCTGCGGTTGAGTGCGGCGGCGGCGCGGCGGATCGCGGCGGGGGAGCCGCCGGACGCGGACGCGTTGGCGAGCCACGGTCGGGACGAGGTGGCCGAGTTGGGGCGCAGTGTGCACCACATGGCGACGTCGTTGGCGGCGCGGGTGGAGGCCGAGCGGGAGTTCACCGCTGACGTGGCGCACGAGTTGCGGACGCCGGTGGCGGGTCTGGTGGCGGCGGCCGAGTTGTTGCCGGAGCCGCGGGCGGTGGAGTTGGTGCGGGACCGGGCGCAGGCGATGCGGCGGTTGGTGGAGGATCTGCTGGAGGTGTCGCGGTTGGACGCCGGGGTGGAGCGGGCCGATCTGGACGCTTGTGAGTTGCCGTCGTTGGTGCGCGGGATCGTGCAGCGGGCGGCGCGGCAGCGCGGGGTGGACGACCTGTCGGTGTCGGTGACGGTCGAGGGTGAGCCGTGGATCGTGGAGACGGATCGGCGGCGGGTCGAGCGGGTGTTGGTGAACCTGCTGGCGAACGCGGCCAAGCACGGTGAGCCGCCGATCGAGGTGGTGGTCGCCGGGGCGCGGATCGTGGTGCGGGACCACGGGCCGGGGTATCCGGCGGACCTGTGTGCGGAGGGGCCGCGGCGGTTCCGTACGGCGGCGCCGGAGCGCGGTACGGGGCACGGGCTGGGGTTGACGATCGCGGCCGGGCAGGCGGAGGTCCTGGGGGCGCGGTTGGAGTTCGGCGCCGCCGCGGGCGGCGGCGCCGAGGCCGTGTTGGAGCTGCCGGACCGGGCCGTGGTGACGGTTCCGGAGGAGGTTGCGGCTCCGACGCCGTAGCGGTGTGGTCCGCCTGGCGTCCGTAACGGTGTTACAGGCCCAGATCCTTGATGATCTTGGCGACGTGGCCGGTGGCCTTGACGTTGTACAGCGCGCGCTCGACCTTGCCGTCCTCGTCGACGATGACGGTGGAGCGGATCACTCCGGTGACCGTCTTGCCGTAGAGCTTCTTCTCGCCGAAGGCGCCGTAGGCGGTGAGGACCTCCTTGTCGGGGTCACCGAGCAGGGTGACCTTGAGCTCCTCCTTCTCGCGGAACTTCGCGAGCTTCTCCGGCTTGTCGGGGGAGATGCCGATGACGTCGTAGCCGTGGCCGGCGAGGAAGTCGAGGTTGTCGGTGAAGTCGCACGCCTGCTTGGTGCAGCCGGGGGTCAGTGCGGCCGGGTAGAAGTAGACGATGACCTTGCGTCCCTTGCGGTCGGCGAGCGAGACCTGCTGGCCGTCGGCGTCGGGGAGCGTGAAGGCGGGCGCGGTGTCGCCGGGCTGGAGTCGCTCGCTCATGGTGGGTCTCCGTCTCCTTGCGTGGTCGTGCAGCTGGGTCGGTACGCCCCTGACCCTAGCCAGCGCGGGGCCCGGCCGGCGTCGGGGGCGCCGCGGCGGCACGAAACGGGGGTGCTGTGGGGCGCCTGCCGTTGCGAGCTGACAGACTGTCCCTGACGAATCGGCACGTGATCGAGGTGGCCGGTTCGGTACGGGGCGGTTCCGGCAGGCGTTGGGACCTCGTAAGCATCGGCACGAGATGACGGAGGCGGCGCGGTGTCGGAAGCCAGGACCCCTGCGCAGATCGAGGCGGACATCGTCCGCAGGCGGCAGGATCTCGCCGTGACGCTCGACGAGATCGGCGTTCGACTGCACCCCAAGACGATCATGGACGATGCGAAGGCGAAGGCGTCCGCGGCCGTGGACCGCACGGCGGGGCGGGCCTACGTGGCCGTCAACCGCCTGGTCTCGGACGTGCGCGGCCAGCTGGTGTCCGAGGACGGGGCGCCCCGTCTGGAGCGGGTCATTCCGGTGGCGGTGGTGGGCGTGGCCGTGGTGGGCCTGCTGGTGCTGGGCTCCAAGAAGCGGCACAAGTAGAGGTACGGGCAGAGGTACGGGCAGCGGCACGAGCGGCCCCGTCCCGCAGGGTCGCGGGGGCCTTCTGAATCCGCCCGCGGTGCGTGGGGGGCGTCGTGGGGCAGGTACGGTCATGCCGTGAGCCCGAATAACGCCAAGGACACCCACGACAAGCTGCCGATCCGGATGCTGCACGACCGTGTGCTGGTCCGGACGGACATCCCCGAGGGCGAGCGCCGCTCGTCCGGCGGCATCGTCATTCCCGCGACCGCGGCGGTCGGCCGCCGCCTGGCCTGGGCCGAGGTGGTCGCGGTGGGGCAGAACGTACGGACCGTCGAGGTGGGCGACCGGGTGCTGTACGACCCCGAGGACCGGGCCGAGGTCGAGGTGCGCGGGGTGGCGTACGTGCTGATGCGCGAGCGTGACCTGCACGCGGTGGCCGCTGAGCGCCTGGAGGGCGCGGAGGACTCGACCGGCCTGTACCTGTAACGGACCCGGCTCCCCCGCGGGTGGTGATCCACGTCACCACCCGCGGGGGAGCCTTTTGCTAGCCTCGGTGACAACCCGACGAGACGCGCCGTACCGGGTCACGACAAGACGACGCACCCCTGTTGAAGTCCTTTCACGGAGGTGCCGTCATGGCATGGATCCTGCTCGTCGTCGCCGGCCTGTTGGAGGTCGGTTGGTCGATCGGCATGAAGTTCACCGACGGGTTCACCCGGCTGTGGCCCAGTGTGTTCACCGGCGCGGGCATCGTCGTCAGCATGGTGCTGCTCTCCTACGCCGCCCGGACACTGCCGATCGGCACCGCCTACGGTGTCTGGGTCGGCATCGGTGCGGCCGGGGCCGCGGTGGTCGGGATGCTGGTGCTCGGCGAGCCCGCGACCGCCGCGCGGATCTTCTTCATCTGCCTGTTGCTGGTGGCCGTGGTCGGGCTGAAGGCCACCTCCGGCCACTGAGGCGGCCCCCGAGGCTGTCAGCGGTTATCCGTCGGCTATCCGTCGCCCCACCGTCGCGCGTACGCGTCGACGTCCGGCGGGCCCACGGTCGGGAACTCCTCGGTGGGCTCGGCGGTGGTCGGCGCCTCGGTGGGGATCGGCGGGAGTGTCGGTTCGCCGGTCGGCCCGGTGGGGGCGCCGGTGCCGGTCGGCGCCCCGGTGCCGGTCGGGCCGGTGCTGTCGGTCGGGCCGGTGCTCGGCGAGGTCGAGGCGCTCGCCGACGCCGAGTCGTCGGCGGACGGCGAGGGGGACTCGCTCGCCTCGGCGCCCTGTTGGAGTTGCAGGTCGAAGTCGTGGACGGGGTGGCCGGTGAGCGCCGCCGCGGTGTAGTCCGCCCAGATCTGGGCGGGGAAGTCGCCGCCGTTGAGCCGGTCCCGGCCGGCCGCGCCGTACAGCGGTTCCTGGACGGCGGTCTGCGGGTGCTGCCCCAGGACCGCGACGACGGTGGCCAGGTCGGGGGTGTAGCCGGCGAACCAGGCGGCCTTGTCGTCCTCCGCGGTGCCGGTCTTGCCGGCGGCCGGGCGGCCGGCGCCCTGGGCGGCGGTGCCGGTGCCGCCGTCGACGACGCTGCGCAGGATCTGGGTGGTGGTGTCGGCGGCGGCCCGCTCGACGGCGGTGCTCTCCTCGCGCTCCGGCAGGTCGACGTCCTCGCCGTTCTTGGTGACGTGGTCGACCAGGGTGTACGGGAGCTGCCGGCCGTGGTGCGCGAGGGTCGCGTAGACCTGGGTCATGTCCAGCACGCTGGGGGTCGCGGTGCCCAGGGAGATGGCGCCCTGGGAGGTGGCGAGGCTGGGGGTCCGGGCCGGGATGCCGAGGGCGACCGCGGTCTTGCGGACGGTGTCCGGGCCGACGTCGATGCCCATCTGGGCGTAGACCGCGTTGACGGACTTGTCGGTGGCCTCGGTGACGGTGATCGGGCCGTAGGAGCGGTCGTCCTCGTTGCCGGGGGCGAAGCCGGTGGGGCGGCCGTGGTTGATCGTCATCCGCTTGCTGGTGCCGTCGTAGACGGTGTTGGGCGTGATCGCGGAGCCGTCCTGGGTGACCGAGCCGTTCTGCACGGCGGAGGCGAAGACCAGCGGTTTGAAGGTGGAGCCGACCTGGTAGTCGCGGCGGGTGGCGCTGTTGACGTACTGCTTGGCGTAGTCGACGCCGCCGTAGAGGGCGACGACCTTGCCGGTGGCGGGGTCGATGGAGGCGCCGCCGGCCCGTACGTAGCCGTCGACCGCGCGGTCCTCGCTGAGCTGCTCCATCAGTTGGGTGCGGACGGCCTTGACGAAGGCGTTCTGTCGCTTGTGGTCGATGGTGGTGGTGATGCGGTAGCCGCCCGCCCGCAGGGTGTTGTCGTCGAGCACGTCGTGGTCGGTGAGGTAGTCCCGGACCGCTTCGACGAGGTAGCCGCGCTGGCCGGAGAGGCCGGCGGAGGTGCGCGCCCTGGTGAGGGCGGGGAACGCCAGCCCGGCGCGTTCGCCGGCGCTGAGCCACTTCTGCTTGACCATGCCGTCCAGGACGTAGTTCCAACGGGCCAGAACGCGCGGTCGGTTCTCGGGGTGGGCAGTGACGTCGTAGGCGCTGGGGGCGTTGAGCAGCGCCGCGAGGTAGGCGCCCTCGGCGGTGGTCAGGGAGCCGACGTCCTTGCCGTAGTAGGCGCGGGCGGCGGCCTGGATGCCGTAGGCGTTGCGGCCGTAGTAGCTGGTGTTGAGGTAGCCCTCCAGGATGTCGTCCTTGCTCGCCTCGCGGTCCAGCTTGATGGCGATGAAGAACTCCTTGGCCTTGCGGGTGACGGTCTGTTCCTGGCCGAGGTAGTAGTTCTTGACGTACTGCTGGGTGATGGTGGAGCCCGACTGCTTGCCCTTGCCTGTAACGGTGTTCCAGGCGGCTCGGAGCATCGCGGCCGGGTCGACCGCGGACTCGGTGTAGAAGTCCCGGTCCTCGGCGGCGAGTACGGCCCGTTGGACGGCCTTGGGGACCTGACCCAGTGGCACGTTCTCGCGGTTGACGTCGCCGTCGCGGGCCAGTTCGGTGCCGTCGGAGTAGAGGTAGACGTTGCTCTGCGCCTTGGCCGCGCTGTTGGCGGGCGGGATGCCGACCAGGAGGTAGCCGGCGGTCAGTCCGCCCACGACCAGCAGCAGGAAGAGCAGGACGGACCCCACCACCATCCGCCAGGTGGGCACCAGTCGGCGCCAGCCGGTGCGTCGGGGGCGGGCGGGGACCTCCTCGTCGGTACCGCCGTCCGTACCGTCGTGGTCGGTCTCGTCGCCCGTGCCGTCGTGCCGCGCGTCGTCGCTCATGTCTGTGTGACTCCTCGGCCGCCGCCGGAGGTCGGGCCGCGGCGGAGCGGTGTCGTGTCAGGACCGGTGCGGGGTCGTGCGGAGTGCCGTGCGGAGCGTGCGGTGCTGCTGCGCCGTGCTGCACCGTGCCGGAAGGTCGACGGGCACCCGAGGGACAACTTTCGCATCATCCGTCCCGGTCGCCAGGGGTGGCGCGCACCCGCGTCCGCCCGGCGACCGGCTGAATGGCGCCCTCGCCTCACCCGGACGGGTGATAAATCGATGCTGCCCACTGCACGCGGACCTTAGGCTCCGGTGCTTTGCGGTTCGCACGGACCGGACGGAACCGACCAAGAGCAGGGGGAGCGCGGCGTGTTGTACGTGGCCGTGGCGGCCGGCAGTTTCCGGCGGTACGCGACCTACCGCGCGGCCACCGCCGCGGGCGTCGCCACCAACACCGTCTTCGGCTTCATCATCGCCTACACCTACCTCGCCCTGTGGGACCAACGGCCGCACCTCGGCGGCTACGGTCCCGCGCAGGCCCTGACCTTCGTCTGGGCCGGGCAGGCACTGCTGGCCGTCGCCATGATCGCCACCGGGGGGCTGGACGAGCTCCAGGACCGGATCCGCAGCGGCGACGTCGCGGTGGACCTCTACCGGCCGGCCGACCTCCAGTTGTGGTGGCTCGCCGCGGACCTCGGCCGGGCCGGGCTCCAACTGATCGGCCGCGGGGTGGTGCCGATGACGGTGGGGGCCCTGGCGTTCCCGCTGGCGCTCCCCGGCAACCCGCTGACCTGGGCCTGGTTCCTGCTGTCGGCGCTGCTGGGCGTGCTCGTCAGCTTCGCGCTGCGCTACCTCGTGGCGCTCTCCGCGTTCTGGCTGTTGGACAGTTCCGGGCTGGCCATGATCAGCGGGCTGTCGTGCATGTTCTTCTCCGGGATGGTGCTGCCGCTGCGGGTCTTCCCCGGCGGGCTCGCCGACCTCGCCCAACTGCTGCCCTGGGCGGCGCTGCTCCAGGTGCCGGCCGACGTGCTGATCGGCGCGCGGACCGGCCGGGCGCTGCTCGGCGGGCTGGCGTTCCAGGCGGCCTGGGCCGTGGCGCTGCTGGCGCTGGGACGGCTGGTGCAGTCCGCCGCCACCCGCAAGGTGGTGGTCCACGGTGGCTAGCACCCGGCCCGGGTGGGACGACGACGGAGCGGACGGGCGGCTGCGCGCCGTCGGGCACGCGCTGTTCGCGTTCGGGCTGATCGCCTGGATGTGGGTGCGTTCCACGCTCGCCTACCGGACGTCGTTCGTGCTGATGACGTTCGGCAACTTCGCCGCCAGCGGGCTGGACTTCGTCGCGATCCTGCTGATGTTCTCCCGGGTCGACGCGCTCGGTGGCTTCACCCTGCCCGAGGTCGCGTTCCTCTACGGAACCTGCAGTCTCGCGCTGGGCCTGGCGGACCTGCTGGTCGGCAACGTGGAGCGGCTGGGCGCCCGGATCCGCGACGGCACCCTGGACACCCTGCTGCTGCGCCCGGTCCCGGTCTACGTCCAGATCGCCGCGGACCGCTTCGCGCTGCGGCGGCTGGGCCGCACCACCCAGGGTCTGCTGGTGCTGCTGTGGTCCGTCGGCCGGCTCGACGTGGAGTGGACGGCCGGCCGGGTCCTGATGGTGCCGCTGATGGCGGTGTGCGGCGCGGTGATCTTCGGCGCGGTCTACACCGTCGGCGCGGCCTTCCAGTTCTGGGCCCAGGACGCCGCCGAGCTGCAGAACTCCCTCACCTACGGCGGCAACGCCCTGCTCCAGTACCCGCCGACGGTGTTCGCCCGGGACCTGGTGCGCGGGGTCACCTTCATCGTCCCGTTGGCCTTCGTCAACTGGCTGCCCGCGCTGTGGCTGTTGGGCCGCCCCTACCCCCTCGGACTCCCGGTCTGGACCGCCTTCCTCGGGCCGGCGGTGGCCGCGCTGATGGCCGCCGGCGCGGCCCTGGCCTGGCGGCACGGCGTGCGCGCCTACCGCAGCACCGGCAGCTGACCGCACGCACCGAACGAGCTGGAGAAGAAGGGAAGGCGAGAGCAGTGGGCCAGACGGACGCGGCGGACACGGAGCCGCTGATCGAGGTGGCCGGCGTCGAGAAGGTCTTCACCGTGCGGCGCAAGGTGGGCCGGCTGCGGCGGGCCCGGCACCAGGTGCGGGCCGTCGACGGCCTCACCTTCCAGGTGCCGCGCGGCGAGATGGTCGGCTACATCGGGCCGAACGGCGCCGGGAAGTCGACCACCATCAAGATGCTGACCGGCATCCTGACGCCCAGCGGCGGCCGGCTGCGGGTCGCGGGCATCGACCCTTCCCGCGATCGCACCCGCCTCGCCCGCCGGATCGGCGTCGTCTTCGGGCAGCGCACCACCTTGTGGTGGGACCTGCCGCTGAAGGACTCCTACGAACTGGTGCGCCGGATGTACCGGGTTCCGGCCGGCGCCTTCCGCGCCAACCTCGACCGCTGCGTCGAACTCCTCGACCTGGCCCCGCTGTTGGACGTCCCCGTCCGCCAACTCTCCCTCGGTCAGCGGATGCGCGGCGACATCGCCGCGGCGCTGCTGCACGACCCGGAGGTGCTCTACCTGGACGAGCCGACCATCGGCCTGGACGTCATCAGCAAGGCGAAGGTCCGCGCGTTCCTGCACGAGGTCAACGCCGAGCGGGGCACCACGGTGCTGCTGACCACCCACGACCTCACCGACATCGAGCAGTTGTGCCGCCGGGTGATGGTCATCGACCACGGCCGGCTGGTCTTCGACGGGGACCTGGCCGGGCTGCGGGCGGCCGCCGACGGCGAACGCCTGCTGGTGGTGGACCTGGCGGCGGAACTCCCGCCCATCGAGGGCGTCCCCGGGGCCCGCACGATCAAGGTGGACGGCCCCCGGCAGTGGCTGGCGTTCCCGGCGGCGGACAGCGCGGCGCCCCTGGTGACGGCGGTCGCCGCCCGCTATCCGCTGGTGGACCTCTCGGTCCGCGAACCCGACGTCGAGACCCTGATCGCCGAGCTGTACGCGGGCGGCGGCGCGGCCCGCGTCGCACCGGGCGGCGCGACCCGGCCCGCGCCGTAGGGCCGGGCCGTAATCTGTCCGCATGACTGACGAACGGCTGCCCCAGCTGCGTGCCTCCGACGCCGACCGCGAGCGGGTCGCCGAGATCCTGCGGGACGCCCTCGCCGAAGGCCGGCTGGACATGGCCGAGTTCGACGAGCGGTTCGACGCCACCTACCGGGCCCGCACCTACGGCGAACTGGAGCTGATCACCGCCGACCTGCCGGCGTCCACCCCGGCCCCGGCCCCGCTGTCGCTGCGCAAGGAGCCGGCGACCGGCGGCGCGGTGACGGCCTGGTCCGAGCGGATCACCGAGGGCGCCAAGGGCTCCACGACGGGCATCGCCGTCATGGGCGGCTTCGAGCGCAAGGGGCGGTGGACGATCGGGCGCCGGTTCACCGCGCTCTGCCTCATGGGCGGCGGCGAACTCGACCTGCGCGAGGCCAACTTCGCCGCCGGGGAGGTCGAGATCAGCGTCTGGACGCTGATGGGCGGGGTCAACGTCATCGTGCCGCCGGGCGTCGAGGTCGAGACCCGCGGACTGGGCATCATGGGCGGCTTCGACTCCCGGGAGGACGGGGTGCCGGGCGACCCCGGGGCGCCCCGGGTGATCGTCTCGGGGCTGGCCCTGATGGGCGGCGTCGGAGTGGAGCGCAAGCTGCCCAAGGAGGAGCAGCGGCGCATGAAGGCCGAGCGCCGGGAGGAGAAGCGGCGGCTCAGGCAGGACCGGCGCGAGCGCCGGGAACTGGACTGACCGGCCGCCGCCGCGGTCAGAGCGCGGCGGGGGCGACCTGCCGGAGGTGGTCGACGTCCACCGCGTCGGCCATCGCGCGGTAGCCGGTGTCGCTGGGGTGCAGGTGGTCCCCGGAGTCGTAGGCCGGCCGCAGGTGCAGCGGGTGCACCGGATCGCGCAGCGTCCGGTCGAAGTCGACCACCTCGTCGTAGACGGTGCCGGACCGGATCACGTGGTTGACCTGTTCGCGTACCGCGTTGAGCTGTCGGGAGTAGCCGCGGTGCCCGCCGAACGGGGTGAGGGTGGAGCCGGTGACCCGCAGCCCGTGGGCGTGCGCCCGGCGCACCACCTCCCGCATGCCCGCCACGATCTTCTGCGCGTCGAGCTGCCGCGGCGCCTTGAACAGGTCGTTGACGCCGATCTCGACCACCACCGCCTTCACCCCCGTACGGGACAGCGCGTCGCGGTCCAGGCGGGAGAGCAGGCTGGGCCCGTTGGTGGGGGAGAGGCGGTTGCTGTCGGTCAGCAGGCGGTTGCCGCTGATGCCGGCGTTGAGGACGCCGTAGCGGGGGGCGCCCGGCTCGTTGCGCAGCCGGGCGGCGAGGAAGTCGGTCCAGCGGTGGTTGGCGCCCGGCGTGGAGGTGATGCCGTCGGTGATCGAGTCGCCGATCGCCACCACCGCGCCGTGCGCCTGGGTGCTGAACACGTCCACGCCGGTCAGGTAGCGCCAGTAGGGGCTCTGCTCGGTGTAGGCGGTGCCGGCCGGGTCCTCGGTGCGGTCGCCGCGCGCCAGGTAGGACGTCTGGCGGGCGTACGGGTGGTAGGTGGCCGGTCCCGAGGGGGCCGGCGAGTAGGTGGTGACCAGCAGGTCGGCGTTGCCGGGGACGGCCAGCCGCACCGGGTCGCTGGTGATCTCGCCGCCGGCCGGGAGGGTCACCGACGGCTTCCCGTCGAAGGTGATCCGGTGCATGGTGCCGGCCGTGGCGATCGGGCTGCCGCTGCCCGCGGACAGCGCGAGCGAGGCGTGGCTGATCGCCAGCGGGCGGGTGCCGTAGAGGTTGGAGAGCCGGATCCGGGCGCTGGAGCCGCCGACGCTGGTGTGCACGACGTTGCGGATCGACATCTGGCCGTAGCCGTCCTGGGTGCCGGGCTCGGCCGACGCCGCGGCCGCCGACCAGGTGCCCACCCACTGCCCGGAGACCGCCGGCGCCGCCGAGGTCTGCGGTTCGTGCGGAGCCGTGCCGGGGATGCCGCGGGAGCCGCCGAAGCCGACGAGTATGCCGGCCGAGATCAGCAGCACCAGTGCCGCCAGGCCGGCGAGCAGGAGGAATCCCACACGTCTGGTCATGCCGCAGGCGTCTCCTGGGGCTGGCGGAGCGGCGTGCTCCGGGCGGACAGGGCACGGCGGGACGCGGGCGTCCGGACCGGGAAGGCCGGACGGCGGACGCCCGGTCGACGGCGGTGCCGTCGCGGTCCGGCCGGGGGTCCATGATCCCACGTACCCCCGGGGGGCCGCCTGCCGCCCCGGTCCGCCCCGGTCCGCCCCGGCGTCCGGGACACCGGGAACTCGTGGTGGGTTCCGGGAGTAGGGCACTGTGGGACACATACGGGCGTACGGCCGGTACGGACGGCTCCCGGCGCCCCGGGACGGACCGCGCGGTCCGGTCCGCGCCGTCCGCACGGCCGGCCCGGGCGGTGGCGGCCCGGACGGCGTACGGAAGGCGGGGGACACGGTGGGAGTGGTGGAGCGGATGGAACGCACCCAGACGGAGGGGCCGCGCGGGCCGCGGGCGGCACGGGCCGTGGAACCGGCAGCGGCCGGCGCCCCGGGCGGCCGGCCGGCACCCGGCGGCTTCGGCTACAGCGCCGCCGACGAGGACAAGCGGCGGGCCGTCCGTCGGATGAAGGCCCTGGCGACCGGTCTGCTGCTGGTCGTCGCCGTGGTGTACGCCCTGGCGAAGTGGGCCGGGGCGGCCGGCGCGGGCGGCTGGACCGGCTACGTCGCGGCGGCCGCCGAGGCCGGCATGGTCGGTGCGCTGGCCGACTGGTTCGCGGTCACCGCGCTGTTCAAGCGCCCCATGGGGCTGCCGATCCCGCACACCGCGATCATCCCCACCAAGAAGGACCAGCTCGGACAGAGCCTGGGCGACTTCGTCGGGGAGAACTTCCTCTCCGGGGACGTGGTCCGCCGCCGGCTGCGCTCGGTCGGCGTCGCCGCCCGGCTCGGCACCTGGCTCGCCGAGCCGCGCAACGCCGACCGGGTCACCGCCGAGCTGTCCACCGCGCTGCGCGGCGCGCTGACCGTGCTGCGCGACTCCGACGTCCAGGCGGTGGTCGGCGAGGCCATCACCCGCCGCGCCGACGCCAAGGAGATCGCGCCCGGCATCGGCTCCCTGCTGGAGAAGATCGTCGCCGAGGGCGGCCACGCGCGGGTGGTGGACCTGGTCTGCGCCCGCGCCCACGACTGGCTGGTCTACCACGGCGACTCGGTCGTCGCCGCGGTCTCCGGCGGTGCCCCCGGATGGACGCCGCGGTTCGTCGACCGCAAGGTCGGCGACCGCGTCTACAAGGAACTGCTGCGCTTCGTCACCGAGATGCGGGACATGCCCGACCACCCGGCGCGCGGCGCGGTGGACCGCTTCCTGACCGACTTCGCCAGCGACCTGCGCTCCGACCCGGGCACCCGCGAGAAGGTCGAGCGGCTCAAGTCCGAGGTGCTGGGCCGCGGCGAGGTGCAGGACCTGATCGCCTCCGCCTGGGGCGCGGTCCGCGCGATGATCGTGGCGGCCGCCGAGGACGAGCACAGCGAGCTGCGGCTCCGGGTGCGCGGGGCGCTGCTGTCCCTGGGCGGCCGGCTCGCGGCCGACGACCGGCTGCGCGACAAGGTCGACGGCTGGCTGGAGGGCGCCGCCGTCTACGTGGTGACGACGTACCAGGGCGAGATCACCGCACTGATCACCGACACCGTCGCCGGCTGGGACGCCGAGCACACCTCCAAGAAGATCGAGGCGCACATCGGCCGCGACCTGCAGTTCATCCGCATCAACGGCACGGTCGTCGGCGCCCTCGCCGGACTGTGCATCTACGCCGTCTCCCAGGCGTTCGGCGGCTGACCCCGGCCGGGCCCCGGGCCGCACGCCCGGACCGGACCCGCACCGACCCTGGCGGGCTGCGGCCCCAGGGCTTACGGTGCCCGCGTGCGGGAGCGGATACCGGTGGTCGTACAAGGGCGGCGGGGGCGGTACGGGCGCCGCCCGCCGGCCGTTCGGGCCCTGTGGACCGGCGCGGAACTGGCCGTCACGCTCGGCGTGGTGCTGCTGCTGTTCGTCGCCCACCAACTGTGGTGGACCAACCGCGTGGCCCAGGGCGCCGCCCGCGACGAGGTCGGCCAGTTGGAGCGGCGGTGGCGGGACGGGGCCGCGGCCGGACCGGTGCGCCGCCCGCCGGTGGCCGACACCGGCGCCGCGCGGCCGGCCGCGCCGGGCACCGCCGCGCCCACCACACCGCCGCTCGGCCCGGACACCACCCCGGCGGCCCCGCCCCGCGACCTCGCCTACGCGGTCCTGCGCATCCCCCGCATCGGCCTGACCGCCCCGGTCGCCGAGGGCATCGACCGCACCGCCGTCCTCAACCGCGGCTACGTCGGCCACTACCCGGGCACCGCGCAGCCCGGCGGAACGGGCAACACCGCGTTGGCCGGCCACCGCAACACCCACGGCGAGCCGTTCCGCCACCTGGACCGGCTGCGCCCCGGCGACACCGTCGTCGTGGACACCGCCCGGCTGCGCGCCACCTACGTGGTGCGCGCGACGCTGCCCGAGACCACGCCGGGCGACACCGGCGTGCTGGCGCCCGTTCCCCGCAGCACCGTCCACCCGGGTCACGGCTTCACCGCCCCGGGCGCGTACCTCACCCTGACCACCTGCACGCCCGAGTACACCTCCACCTACCGCCTGGTCGTCTGGGCCGTGTTGCGGACGGCGCAGCCGCGGTGAGCGCGGACCGCCGCCGACCGCCGAGGTCCCGCACCGGCCCACCGGCCGGTCGCCTAGGCTCTCCCCACGTGCGAAACCAGTCCCCCGGCGGCCCGCCCCCGGGATCCCGAAAGCGCCCCGCGCTGCTCTGGCTGCTGCTGCCGTATGTGCTGTTCCTGGTGGTGCTGCCGTTCGTCAACCGGGTCACGCCGACCGTCCTCGGCCTGCCGTTCCTCTTCTTCTGGATGCTGCTCGCGACCCTGCTGACCCCGGTGTCGGTGTGGCTGGCCCGCCGCGGCGACCGCCGGCGGGGCCACGGCCGGGCCGACGCACCGAGCGGGGGCCGCGCGTGAACGCCACCGTCTCCACCACGATCTTCGCCGCGTTCATGGTGCTGACCGTCGTCCTGGGGCTGCTCGCGGTCCGCGGCCGGCGCGGCGGCAACGGCTCCGGGGCGGGCCTCGCCGAGTGGTCGGTGGGCGGGCGCAGCCTGGGCACCGTCTTCATCTGGGTGCTGATGGCCGGTGAGAGCTACACCAGCTTCAGCTACCTCGGCGCGGCCGGCTGGGGCTACAACTTCGGCGCACCGGTGCTCTACGTCCTGGCCTACATGTCCTGCGGCTACGCGATCGGTTACGTCGTCGGCCCGATGCTGTGGGCCTACGCGCGCCGGCACGGGCTGGTCGGCATCACCGACATCATCGCCCACCGCTACCGCCGGCCCTGGCTCGGCGCCGCCGTCGCGGTCCTCGCCACGGTCTGCCTGCTGCCGTACATCCAGCTCCAGATCACCGGCATGGGCGTGGTCGTCTCGACCATCTCCTACGGCACGATCAGCCTCAACTGGGCCTACTTCATCGGCTTCGCGGTCACCACCGGCTTCGTCGTCGTCAGCGGACTGCGCGGCAGCGCCTGGGTGTCGGTTCTCAAGGACGTGCTGGTCATCGTCACCCTCGGATTCCTCGCGGTGTACGTGCCGCTGCACTACTTCGGCGGCTACGGCCCCTTCCTGGACCGGATCGTCGCCGAGAAGCCGCAGTGGCTGACCTTCCCCGGCCACGCCTCCGGCGGCCTGGGCCAGTCCTGGTTCGTGACCACCACCCTGATCAACTCCCTGACGGTGGTGATCTTCCCGACGACGGTGGCCGGCTACCTGGGCGCCCGCAACGCCGACGCGCTCCGCCGCAACGCGATGTACCTGCCGTTCTACAACGTGCTGTTGTTCGTGCCGATGCTGCTGGGGCTCGCGGCGCTGTTCGTCGTCCCGGGGCTGACCGGCGCCGGGTCCAACCTGGCGCTGTTCAAACTGGTCGTGGACTCGCTGCCGGCCTGGGCGGTCGGGGTGATCGGGGTGGCCGCGGCGCTCTCCTCGATCGTGCCGATGGCGGTCTTCATGCTGGTCATCGGCACGATGTGGGGCAGGAGCGTGCTGGGGGCGGTGCCCCGCCTGGCGTCCCGGCAGAAGACCTGGTCGCAGGTGGTCGTGGTGGTCGCCGGGGCGCTCGCGCTGCTGCTCACCTACACCGCGCCCACCACTTTGGTCCGCCTCTCCCTGATCTCCTACGAGGGCATGGCGCAGCTGGTGCCGATGCTGCTGTTGGGCCTGGTGTGGCGGCGGTTGACGATGTATGCGGCGGTCAGCGGCCTGGCCGCGGGCTTCGCCCTGGTGTGCGTCCTGGTCTTCGGCGGCCACGACCCGATCTGGGGCGTCAACGCCGGCATCGTCGGACTCGCCGTGAACGTCGTGGTGACGTTGGCGGTGACCTGGCTCGGCCCGCGGGAACGGGCAGACGACCGGCCGGACGCCGAAGTCCTGGCCCTGGAGGACGAGTTCCCCCGGGCCGGTACCGCCGCGGGCGACCCCCGCTGACGGACGGCCGCCGCGGCCCCGCGCCGCGGCGGCCGACCCCGCTCCCGCCGGGTGCCGCCACCTCCCGCCCCGCGGAACGCCGTTGACCGCCGCGCAGAACCCCTCGAACGGGTTGTCGCCCTCGCTCGTGCGTGCGGTTACCCTGGTACGCGAGGCGGTTCGCACCGCCGGCCGGTGGCCGACCACCGACGAGGCGCGGGGAGCGCGGGAAGGGGGACGCCGGATGTACCGCATCGCCGATGCCTGGCGGCTCTACACCAGTGCGCTGTTCTTCCTGCTGGCCGGACTCCTGCTCGCGCAGACCGGCCTGACGACGACCCTCGCCGCCGCCGCGACCGCCGCCGCGGTGCTGCTGCTGTGCAGCGCCCTCGCCCTGGCCGCCGCCGCCCGCCCGGTCCCACCGGGCCGCATACGCACGGCCATCCGCGACCGTGAACGCCGCACGGCGTTCCTGCCCCAGCGCGATCCCGACGCCGCCGGCCGTCCGCGCCCGCGAGCACCCGGCCGCCCCCTCCCGGCGGCCGCGTAGCCGCTCCGGCGCACTCCCCGCACGCCCGGCAGTCGCCCGATGCGTGTCCTGATCCTCCCCCGCTGCTGCGCCGGTGCGCGCCCGCGCGGTCCGTCACGCCGTATCTCCCGTTCGGCACGACGAGACCCGTGGAGGGCTCACCCATGTCCGTTTTCGACCTGCTCGGTGCTGCGCTGCAGCGCGGCGCCCAGGCCATCGAACCGCTCTTCGGCACCGCGGCCACCGCGGCCACCATCATCCTGTTCACCCTCGGCGTGCGCGCCGCCCTGCACCCGCTGGCCCGCGCGGCGGCCCGGGGCGAGAAGGCCCGCGCCGCCCTCGCCCCGCAACTCGCCGCCCTCCAGCGCAAGCACCGCGGCGACCGGGAGCGGCTCCAACAGGCGACGGCCGACCTGTACGCCGACTCCGGCTCCTCGCCGCTGGCCGGGTGCCTGCCGACGCTGCTCCAACTCCCGGTCTTCTTCGTGATGTACCACCTCTTCTCCACCGGGAACGGCACGCTGCTCGACCACACCCTGCTGGGCGCGCCGCTGGGCGGCTCCTGGCGCCAGGCGCTCGCCGACGGCGGGCCGGTCGGGCCGCACGGCCTGGTCTACCTCGCGCTGTTCGCCCTGATCGCGGCCGTCGCCACCTGGAACTACCGGCGGGCCAGGGCGGCGGCGGGCACGGCCCCGACGCCCGCGGCGGGCACCGCCGCGCCCGGCCTGGGCGTCGTGAACAAGCTGATGCCGCTGCTGTCCTTCGGCACGCTGATCACCGTGGCGGTGGTGCCGTTGGCCGCCGCGCTCTACGTGGTGACCAGCACGACCTGGACGGCGTGCGAGCGGGCCCTGCTGCACCGCGACCGCCGGCCCGCGACGGCGCCCGAGCCGGCGACGGCCCCGGAACCGGCGGCGCAGGCCCCGCGGCCCGCGCGCCGGAGCGGCCCCAAGACGCATGCCGCGCGGCAGCAGGCGGCCCGCGCCCGGGCCAACGCCGCGGCCCGGACGGGCGCGTCGGACCGGCCGGCCGACCCGGACCACCGTGCCGTCGGCACCGACCCGATCGTTATTACCCCTCAGTAACGGTCCAGTCCGTGAACGGGGTCTTGCGGAGTGGACCACCTTCTTGGAGGATCGGCCAAATCGCTCGATGGCCGTCCCCCATCGGCCGGCCTGCGAGACCCCTCCCAGGCCGACCCTTCGACCACGGGAGTTGTAACGATGAAGCTGCTGCGTGTCGGAAAAGTGGGGGCGGAACGCCCGGCGCTGCTCGACGAGGCCGGCGTGCTGCGAGACCTGTCGGGCCTGGTCCCGGACGTCGACGGCGCCCTGCTCGCGGACGACGCCGCGCTGACCCGGGTGCGGGCCGCCGCGGCCGCCGGCGACCTGCCCGCACTGGACGCCACCGGACTCCGCGTCGGCCCGCCCGTCGCCCGGATCGGCAAGGTCGTGTGCATCGGGCTGAACTACCACGACCACGCGCGGGAGACCGGGGCGGCCACCCCCGAGGAGCCGATCATCTTCATGAAGGCCCCGGACACCGTCGTCGGCCCCGACGACGCGGTCCTCGTGCCGCGCGGCAGCGTGAAGACTGACTGGGAGGTCGAACTGGCCGTCGTCATCGGCCGGACCGCCCGCTACCTGGAGACCGACGAGCAGGCACTGGCGGCCGTGGCCGGCTACACGGTGGCACACGACGTCTCCGAGCGGGCCTTCCAGATCGAGCGCGGCGGCCAATGGGACAAGGGCAAGAACTGCGAGACGTTCAACCCGCTCGGCCCGTGGCTGGTCACCGCCGACGAGGTACCGGACCCCCAGGCACTGGGCGTCCGACTCTGGGTCAACGGCGAACTGAAGCAGGACGGCACGACCGCCGAACAGATCTTCCCGGTGGCCGAAGTGGTCCGCTACGTCAGCCAGTTCATGACGCTCTACCCGGGCGACGTCATCAACACCGGCACCCCGGCCGGAGTGGCGATGGGCCAACCCGAACCCAAGCCGTACCTTCGGGCCGGCGACGTCGTGGAACTGGAAATCGACGGCCTGGGCCGCCAGCGGCAGGAGCTGCGCTCGGCCTGATCCCACGTTGTTGGCTTCCCGATGCTCGTAACGGGGACTTCTGTGACGGGCCTGAGAGTGCCCCGCCCGGGGACGGCCCGGACGGGGCGGGGTCGTGCGGCGCTAGCGGGTGCGGATCACGTCGTCAGGGGTCGGTCCCGCGCCGAGTTGTGCGGCGTGGTCGGGACAGGCATACAGCGTCGTCCCGGGGCCGCTGCTGCTCTCGATCCAGCGGACAGGCACGGGGGCGCGAGTGATCGTCTTGCACTCGATGCACAGCGCCACAATGCCGGACAGGGTGCCGGGGAACGCTTCCTCGGCGATCATGCGGCCACCCCAGCAGCGATAGCGGCGGAGTGGGATCCCTCGAAAACGTACGGGTAGTCCTCGGCGAACATCTCCGCAGCGGCGAGAGCCCTCCGCCGTTCGCACACGGTGCGGAGGTTCAGAGTGATCTCCGTGCTGACATAGGGGCGGATCGGGCGCGATTCCTCGCCGGAGATGGGCGTGTGCCGTTCGATCACGTGCTGTGGTGTGGGAGTCGTCCAGGGCTTCGACCATGGGCTGACTGGTGCGGGCTCGGGGGCGGGCTGGCCGGTGAGAAATGCGGCCGTGTGGCGTCCAGGCTCGGGCCGGTGGGTCCCGGGGAGTAAGGCGAGCACCCAGTAGAGGGCGCGGGCGATAGCATCGCGCATGGTCGTTTCAGCTCCTCGGTAGCTGTTGCGGCGAGCCCCGGCGGACCGCGTAGGACCGGTCTTCCGGGGCGCTTTGTTTTTGGTGCTTCGTGAGACGTTAGAGCAACTGGTCTAACTGGTCTAGATGGTCCACTGGTCTAAGTCGCCGGTAAGTGTCCAGTTGTCTACGCTTCGGCCATGCCCGAGCACCCACAGCGGAACCCGCACGCGCCGTACATGACCGTCCTGGACGCACTCGCGGCTGAAATCAAAGCGGGCAGGATCAAGCCGGGCGAGAAAATCCCTTCGGACGCCGAGCTGGTCCAGCGCTTCGGGGTGGCCCGGATGACCGCTCGCCGGGCCGTGGGGGTGCTCCGTGAGCGGGGGCTCGTTCGCACCGAGTGGGGCCGGGGAACCTTCGTAGTCGATCCCGGCGAGCGTGAGGATGGAGACACGCAGGGGGAGCAGTGACATGAAAGCCCCGCCCATGCGCCATGGGGTAGCGCACAGGCGGGGCCAGTCAGACGCAGGGTGTTGACTCAGCTCAGCCAACAGTCCACTGATAGTTGCAGTCCATGCATGTGAACGTCTTGCCGTCGTACGTGACGACGCTGCAGCTGCCGCAGTTGCTACAGCTTGAGTTTCGCAGGATGAGGGCGGATCGAATTGCCATGTACAACCGCTTCATCACGCTCACCTCTCTGACTCACTCGTACTCGTCGGGTGCGCCTCCGTGCTGGTCCTGAGGCCACGCAACTCGGCAGTCCAGGCAGGTGAATCGCCAGAACATCTCCCCGGTATCGGGGTGCCGCGCTTCGGACAGGATGACGTGGATGTCGTAGCACTTGACGCACCGAACTGGCGGGTTTTTCGGGGCATATGGGCGGTAGGTGTCGCTCATGGTGTCACTCTGTCGGCACAGTCGCCCACGCCGCAACTGGCGTTTCATCCTCTCTGCGTAGGTGATGTGTTGGCACCCGACCGACCGCCCCTTATCTGTTGACGACGACCGGTCGGGCGTTGTGCCCCGCTCCCCGACACCCCAGAAACTGCCAGGGAGCGGGAGATCATTTGAGACTGCCCGCAGCCAGCAAGGCGAAGAGAAGGCCGACGCCTCCCCCGACGCACAGGGCGAGGGCGAGTCCAACGAGCCAGCCGTCCCCCGTGATCCGGGTACGCCTCCGCCTCCCCGTCATCTGCGGGCCGCCCTGAGGATGCGCGCTAGGCGTTCCGCCGTGTGCGGGCCGACCGTACCGAGCTGGACACCGTTGCCGGTTTCGGCGAGCTCGGAGAGATGTAGGTTCGTGTCCGCGATAGCCATGCGTAGGTCTCTCAGTGCCGCCTCGATCACGTCTTGGGCGTAGCGAGCGTTGGTCGTCATCACTGCTCCTGGTGCTCCGGGTGGCGCTTCATCTCGACGTTGCAGTCGGACACCTTTGCCATGTCGCCCCGCTTCCGCGCTTCCTCCCGCTGATCCGCCAGTGCTCCGCAGATGTCACAGCCGGGCGCCGGTTTCGGCTCGGGGCCGGGCACTCCGAGGTAGACAGGCGGGGTCAGGCGCCGCTCCGGGGTGTCATCGCGGTACATGGGCGTCATCTGTTCGAGCCTCCGTGTGTCCCGGCGACCGGGGCCGGGAACCTTCCGGGTAGGCATCCCAGGTTTGCGCTTCATGGGCGCGGAGCGACAGGGTTTCGGGCATCACAACTGATATGTGATGAGGGGAAGTTGGCTTTGGCTCAGTCGTCCAGCAGTTCGGGATCTTCTTACGGCGAAGAGGTTCGCGCATGGCGAATCATGCGCGGCATGAGTCAGCGTGAGCTAGGGGCGGGTGCGAAGTACGGACAGTCGTACGTAGCTATGGTGGAGAAAGGGGATCGTGTTGGTTCCCAAGGATTCGCGGAACACTGCGACCGGGTGTTCGGAACTCCGGGAACCTTCAAGCGACACTGGAAGCGCGCCAGCAGGCGCGGACACCCCGAGTGGTTCGAGCCGTACCTCGACCTTGAAGCCGTAGCCACGCACGTTCTGGATTTCAGCGCCTATCTCGTCATGGGGATATTGCAAACCGAGAGGTATGCGCATGCACTCTTCCGTGCGTCCTTCCCGCGTGACACTCCAGCGGCGACGACCGAGAAGGTGCAGGCCCGGTTGCAGCGCCGTGACGTGCTGGACAGGGATAATCCCCCACTGCTGTGGGTGATCCTGGACGAGTCATGCCTACGGCGTGTTGTCGGCGGCCCGGAGGTCATGCGGGAGCAAGTGGTCTACCTGGTGGAGGCGGCCGAGTCACCCCATGTCACCCTTCAAGTGCTCCCATTCGACACGGGGGCACCACCGGCGGGTGAGCCGTTCACCTTGCTCCAGTTCGAGGACCGACCCACCACCCTTTACACGGAAGCACTGGGCATGGGACGGGTCATCGACTCGGCCACGATGGTGGAGAAGGCCAGCGGGCACTACGACCGGTTGCGCGCTGACGCTCTCTCGCCGGAGAACACGTTGATTGAGCTGCACAAGGTGATGGAGGAGCTACCAAGATGAGCACCACCGCTGATCTCTCCGGCGTGGAGTGGGTTAAGTCGAGTTACAGCAGCGGAGAGGGCGGGCAGTGCCTCGAATGGGCTCCCTCTCACGCATCTACCGGCCTCGTCCCGGTCCGTGACAGCAAGGACCCGCACGGTCCGGCGCTGGCCTTTCCGACGCTCGCGTGGCAGGTGTTCGTGGGCCAGGTGAAGTCAGGGCCCTACCCGACCCTGTAAGGCTGGCAGACCGGCCGCTAGCCCCTCGGAAACACCAATGGCCCCGGCTCCCTCCCGTGACGGAAGGAACCGGGGCTTCAACATGCGCTGTTGCGGTGTGGTCGGCGCTGGGAGTGGACGGCATGGGGTTGTGACTCATCATGAGTCGAAGCTCTTCCCCCGGTCAGCCCCAGATATCCGAGCCGTCGTCGTCCTTGGGTTCCGGTGCGGTGATCGCCGAGCGGGCACTCGGCGAGGCTCTAACACACCTGCATGTCATGCGAGTTGGGCGTGATGCTATCCCGCAGCAGCATGCCGACCAGGAGGACGGACCGGCGCGTGAAGAGTGTGGCGTTCGGTCGGCCACGTCCGATTAGAGGCACACCATGTGCCTCAAACTCTTCGCGACCATTCAACACACGCAGTCCGTTTGCGCCCAGCTCCTCGCGGTGCCGCTGCACCAGGACCCGAATCGTGTTCGGCTCCACACCGTAGAACGCGGCAACCCCCGCCCGGTCCACGTGCACACCGTCCGGCAGGAGCGTCAGTGCCGCAACGTCTTCCCGTACCCGTACATACGAAAAGCCCCGTACCGGCCCAGCAGTAGGGCGGGCACGGGGCCAACGTTTCGGATCAGAATCCGTGCCGAGCACGGGCAGCGTGGATGCCACGCTCACTCGTGGTCATACGTCCCTTCTCCGCCGTGCGCACGGCTTCCAACTCCTGGAGCTCAGTGGGCAGTCGGAGCGACTTCATGAGCGTGTTGAACGTGGAACGGTGAGCCCGTATCTCAGCGAACAGCGGGTTGGCTACCGTCTGCCCCATGCTGCCCTTGACGGTCGCCGGGGCATCCGCCGCTGCGTCCTCCAGCCTCACGAGCTCATCCAGGGTCGTCGCAGCCCGAATCACCATCTGCCACTCGTGTTCATCGAGTCGGAACTGACGGGACAGACCATCGACAAACCGCAGCGAGGCAGGATCGTCGTCCTTGGCGAGACGGGTAGGAAGCGGCTCGATCAGACGCTCAGCCATACCAATACACCTCCTTTCTCAAAAAACGGGGTGCGAAATTTAGCATGCAGGGGAAGAGACGCTATTTGCCACCGCTCGGGGTTGCATACGGAGGGAGTCCGGGGGGACGGTCATCAGACGCGACTCACTGCCTTCAATCGAAGTGAAATTACTTCTGGCTCTTCTTTAGGTTGAATGGAATCATTCGAGTCGCATCGAGAATTACTGAACCACAAAGCGAGTCAACGATAGACACATCCGACTTTACGTCAGCGCTGTAATCGATCGTCGCGCGGATCGCGTAACCGTTGAAGGTCTGCGAACTCGACTTGCCTGCACCCTCGTTCACGTACGGCGCGCGATTGGCCAGCGCGAACGCCGTCCGATGGTACGCAATAGCTCCCGTCAGGTACGGCGACACGATCACGCGGAACCCGAACAGCGTCCCGATCTCGGCACGTTCGAGCATCGAATCATCCCCCGACGCATCCACACGCTGAAGCTGCTCCACGTCCAGCAGGGCCCCATAAACATCTGGACCCACCGCTAGGAAACGGTCCCCCGGCTCGACTTCGCGCCGCACAAACTCAGCGGCAGCGGCAGCAATGGCCTTGAGCGGATTCGCCGGATCGATGATGACAGCATCCGCCGAATCAGCCTGGGCGTTCATGAGCGCGGCGAGGTTCTTCTCGATATAACGGGCGACCGAATCGAGCTGCGGCATGAGAACCTGCGCGCCGAAATTCCGGATGTCCAGCGTCATGTCACGGGTGCCAAGCTTCGCCGCGTCGGTCGGCTCATCGGTCAGCTTGACGTGAGCAATTCCCTCCTCTACGTCCACGAATTCGGTGGTTCCGGTGTAGTCCTTGGCGGTGCGCTGCTTCGGCAGACGGACGCCCACAACGGAGCCTCGGCCGCCAATAAACTCCGCCTCAGCGTCGCGGTAGACCGTGGCGCCGAGGACGGTTTGGCGGGAGAGGAGACCGAGTGCAGCGGATGCCACCTCGTCGATCTGGAATGCGTTGTTCATGCGGTGCCTTTCTGGTTGGTGGTTACGGGTTCTTGAAGCGATGGATTACGGCGGTGGCGAGCCTCATCGGGTCAAGCTGTGTGTCGCCGCTTGCGTCTGCGCCTGCGCCTACCGACGGCTTGGGCCGGGACTTCACCAATGGCCGGGCCGGGGCGAGCGCCTGGGCGAGTTGGGCCGCGTCGGCTGCGAGGTCCTCGGGTGTCTCCCCCTTCAGCCGGTCGGCGTGGGCCAGCGGGATACCGGCCTTCTCGGCTGCCTCGTAGCGCGCCAACTTGGCCCGGAACGTGGACAGTTCGGACTGCACGTCCGCCAGCTCAGCGCGCAGCTGCGCTGCTACCGGTCCGCCGTAGTCGGCGTATCGCTCGTCGCCCTCGCGCGCCTTCTTCTCCGCGTGGTCACCCACGACGTCACTCACGCTCTTCACTGTGTGGGTGGTGTCCGGCGTGCGTTCACTCGCCTCGGTGGCGCTCACTCGGCCCGGTTCGTTGTCCGTCGTAGTCATTTCTGGGCCTTCCTTGAGTAGGTAATCGCGGCGTTGACCGGCCGTCCGGCGTCTCGAAGTCGCTACCGCTCCTTCTGGCGTGCGACAAAAGGTGTCATCAGGGGCGTGAGTCATTCCGTTGCCGACCGGAAAACAAGAAAAGCCCCGTACCGGCACTCAGTGCTGAACCCCGGCCAGGGTGGTACAGCACGAGCAACCCGGTACGGGGCTCTAGCGGACGTATACCGGTCCGCGCGGTGGATAAGGTCAACGCGTGGAAAACCTGGCCGGACGCGTCGGGAAGGGTTCGCGGTCCGCGTCCGCCTGATCTTGAGGGGTACGCGGAACTCACCTTCCCTACTTGCACTAGAGGGGAAGGGATTCCAGCCCGGTGGCAGCAAGGGGAGGGGGTGACGAAGTGACGAGGTGATGCCCGGTTCGGCATTGCTCCCATAGAGCTTGATTAGAGATGTATGGATGGAACCCAAGTAGTCGTCACCTCGTCACTTCGTCACCCATGAGTGACTTACAGTGCTGATTGGTGACCGAGTGTGCCTAGGGGTGACGAAGTGACGAGATGACGGGGGGTTCGGCATTGCTGCCATAGAGCTTGATTAGAGATGTATGGATGGAACCCAAGTAGTCGTCATTTCGTCACTTCGTCACCCATGGGCGACTTGCAGTGCTGTTTGGTGGCCAAGCGTGCCTGGAATCGCTTGCGTTCGGCATCCTCGCTGTGACGCTCGCCGCGACGAGCCCCCAATGCTCGTGTGCGGCCGTCTGCGGGCATGCGAAAGCCCCGGCGGGCTTCTCGGCCGACCGGGGCTGTTCAGGCTATTAGGCGGCTGTTGCCAGTGTTTGTAGGGACAGGTTGCGGTGCCTTTCCGTCTCCGGTGTCGGCGCATGGTCAGGGTTGTATTCCGCTGCGAGGTCTGCGGCCATGCTTGCGAATTCATCGATGGCAGGATCGAGGTACCCGGTGATGGTGAAATTCACCCGCCGTAGGTCCAGCGTGCGCCATCCTCCCTTGATGCCGCGCTTGATCTCCAGGCGTGCGCCCGCGTCGATGAGCATGGCACGCTTCCCGGCATTGTCGGCTGCGTGCCATTCGTCGGCGAACGTGCGGCCGGTGGGGGTGACCTCGCGTCGGGCTTCGGTCTTCTCCCTCGACTCCAGCTCGGCCAGACGGGCGTCAAGGGCGTCCGCGCGGCGCTGCCACTCCGCTTGCGCTGCCTTGGATTTCTGGCGTCCCTTCTGGGCCTGGTGTTCTGCGAACTCTGCGGCTGTGGCGTCGATTTCGGGCTGAGGGTCGTATCCGGGGACTTCTGTGACGCGCGTGAGCTGCAACGGTCCGGCAAGCCGTAGGAACTCGGCTGTTACGTATTCGTCCACCCATGCGGCTCGGATGGTGACCGGGGCTGGGCAGTACGTGCCGTACTTGTACGAGCTGCACCCGTAGGCACCTGCCCGCTTGTTGAGATACATGCGGGACCCGCACCCCTTGCAGTGGATCACCCGCAGCAGCAACGCCGTGGAATCCTTGCGCGTGGGCACCTTCTCCGCTGTGGGTTTGGGTGCCAGCAGTGCGCCGATCTGGTCGAACTCTTCGCGAGTCACGATCGGGGTTTCGGTGGCCATGACGGGGTTGCCCTGGGCGTCGCGGACCGGCTTACCGTTGTGCAGCTTCCAGCCGAGCAGGGCAGGGCTGGTCAGCATTTCTACGATGCGCTGACCACGCCACGGCGTGGGCTTCTTCTTCGGCGCGTCCGTCTCGGTGTCGCCCTCGATGTCGGTGGTGCCCTTGAGCCGGGCTTTGTACGCCCGCCAGTACACGGAGGGCGACAGAACGCCGTCCTTGTTGAGCATGAGCGCGATAGCGCGCGGGCTCTTGCCCTCCAGCAGCGCCGCAATGATCCGTTCGATCACCTTCACGGCGTAGGGGTCGGGCACCAACGTCCAGCCGACCCCGCCATGCTCCTTGGGCATGGGGGCGGGGAGATAGCCGTACGGGGGACGACCACCGCCGCGCCAGCGCAGTGCCATGGTTCGCATGGCTGCCTGTGCGCCGGTGACGCGGTCGCTGATGCTTTGCGACTCCACCTGTGCGGCAAAGGCAAGCATCATCATCATGAGTTCGGATGTGGGGTCCATGGGGTTGCGGAAGTCGAAGACCAGCCGGCCCCCGCCAATCCCCTCGGCGAAAACGAGCATCTTGCGATGGGCCCGTGCCCACTTCGCAAGCTCGTGCATGTCGCCCATGGACCGGATGGCCCGGTCGAAGCGCCACCACACCAGCGCATCGAAAGCTTCCGGCCGGGCGAGCCAGCCGCCGAGCTGCGGACGATCGAACGGGCCGATCTTCGAGGCGGACACGTCCAGGTCGACGGCTTCGCGGAGTGCGTCACCCTCGCCGAAGTCGATCCCGAGCGCTGACGCGGCTATGTCGTCGGCTTCACGCTGCCGCTCGGGGCTGGTTGTCTCATCCGTCCGGACCGACAGACGGATGCACCGGACCCCACGCAGGGTCTCGGCGAACACGGTTCCTACAGTTGCACGGTTCTCCACACTCTCTGTGGGAGCGCAAGGGATTCCCGCACCGGGGCTGACCTGCGTAAATGCTGCGGCTTCGTGCGACTGCTTGACCAGCGTGGACGCCACCACGGGTGATCACTCCAGAACTATGACTCTGGAGCATCGGGGCTTTCCCGCCGTGGGGGTTTCGCTTTTGCGCCTGCGGCGCGGGCGTTGTCCGCTGCGCGGGGCTGTTGGGTGCCGGTGGCGGGCCGGAGGGGGTGGTGTGCAGGACTGCTGCGCTTTACGTCCTGCACACCACCCCCTCCGGCCCGCCCCCTCCCGTTGAGGGTGGGGGAAAGACGGGTGGGTGGGGGCCGAGGTCCGGCGGGTCGGTGCCGGCCAGCACCGTGGACGCGCTCACACAGGTGAAACCTCTGGGTACGTCCATGCATGTGAATCCACACCCACGGAGCCGCAGGAACCCACCAACACAAGCCCCAACCCACCCCTTTCCACCCACTCACGGGAGGGGACGGGTTGGCGGGTGGTGGGGTGCCCGGACGTAAAGCGCAGCAGTCCGGGCACCCC
>NZ_JAJPWK010000019.1:0-159763 GCF_046549115.1 Streptomyces sp. x-19
CGTCCGGCGCACCGATCTGCAGCGGCATGATCCAGTTCGCGAACCCGGCGAACAACGGCGTCGCGAACATCAGCAGCATGATCGTGCCGTGCATCGTGAACGCCTGGTTGAACTGCTCGTTCGACATGATCTGCGTACCCGGGCGGGCCAGCTCGGCGCGCATGAGGAGCGCCATGATGCCGCCGATGCAGAAGAACGCGAACGACGTGACCAGGTACATCGTGCCGATGGTCTTGTGGTCAGTGGTCGTGAGCCACTTGACGGCAGCGATACCGGGTTGCTTCTTGCGTACGGGTGGTGCTGCCGGAGCCGATTCGGCGGCGGCACCCTGAGGTTCGTTGAGGATGCTCACTGGTTCTTGGTCTCCGCATTCCTGGCGTGGTCAGTCTGCTCGATACCCGCCGGCAGGTACCCGGTCTGTCCCTTCGCCGCCAGGTCCTTCAGGTGCTGCCGGTACTTGGCAGGCGAAACGACCTTGACGTTGAAGAGCATCCGGGAGTGGTCGACGCCGCAGAGCTCCGCGCACTTACCCATGAAGGTGCCCTCCTTGTTGGGGGTCACCTCGAATACGTTGGTGTGGCCCGGGATGACGTCCTGCTTCATCAGGAACGGCACCACCCAGAAGGAGTGGATGACGTCCCGCGAGGTCAGCACGAACTGGACCGTCTCGCCCTTCGGCAGCCAGAGCGTCGGACCGGGGTTGCCGGTCTGCGGGTTGCGCGTGGCCGGCGTGCCGTAGTCGTAGACGCCGTCCGCACCCTGCGGCGCGGACTTCTTCCACTTGTCCGGGATCGCCTTGAGCTCCGGAGAATTGATGTTCGTCGTCTTCGGGTTGCCGTCGACGTTCTCCAGGTAGTTGAACGCCCAGCTCCACTGGAAGCCCACGACGTTGATGACGTGGTCCGGCTTCTTGGACGTCTTGAGGAGCGCGCTCTCATCACGCGCGGTGAAGTAGAACAGCACCGCGATGATGATGAACGGGACGATGGTGTACAACGCCTCGATCGGCATGTTGTACCGCGTCTGGGCAGGGACCTCCACCTTGGTCCTGCTGCGACGGTGGAAGATCACGCTCCAGATGATCAGGCCCCACACCAGCACGCCCGTTGCGAGGGCGGCGGCCCAGGAGCCCTGCCAAAGAGAGAGGATCCGCGGCGCCTCGTCGGTGACGGGCGTTGGCATGCCGAGGCGGGGGAAGTCCTTGTATGTGCAACCAGTAGCGGTCGCCAGGACCAGGCCCGCAGCAAGCACCTGCGGCAGCTTCCGCCGCATCGGGCGCCGCGACGAGCGGTCGGAGCCGTTGGGACTCACGTAGCGCCTTCCCGAGAGTCTCGCCCGAGCGGTCGGCTGCGGCCTTACTCGCTGGTCGGTCGCCGCCCTGCTTCGGGCAGGGGTTTGGATGTTTATGCGGACCAAACCCTACTGGACGCTATTTGGGGTCGCGCGGGGAGGGTGCCCAACGCGCCGCATCGCACCCCTAAGGGGTGGCCGAGCCCTTCCCCCACCGGCGTCGCGGGCCCCGATCGCCGCCCACCGCGGGGCATCTGACGGCCCGCCCGGCACCCCCGCGAAGGGTGCTCTACCGTCTCGTACGTGCCCTACTTCGACGCGGCGTCGGCCGCTCCGCTGCACCCGGTCGCCCGGGAGGCCCTGCTCGCCGCGCTCGACGAGGGGTGGGCCGATCCGGCCCGCCTGTACCGCGAGGGACGGCGGGCCCGGCTGCTGCTGGACGCCGCGCGGGAGGCCGCCGCGGACGCCGTGGGGTGCCGCCCCGACGAGCTGACGTTCACCCCTTCGGGAACGCATGCGGTGCATTCCGGCATGTTCGGCGTCCTGGCGGCCCGTCGGCGTGTCGGACGGCGGCTGGTGCACTCCGCCGTGGAGCACTCCGCGGTGCTGCACGTCGCCGAGGTGCACGCCGCGGCCGGCGGCACGGTGACCGAGGTTCCGGTGGACCGGACCGGCCGGGTGGCCCGGGCCGCGGTGGCCGACGCGCTCGGCGGGGACGCCGCGCTGGTGTGCCTGCAGTCCGCCAACCACGAGGTGGGCACCGCGCAGCCGGTGGAGGAGGTGGCCGCGGACTGCCGGGAGGCCGGGGTGCCGCTGCTGGTGGACGCGGCGCAGTCGGTGCCGTGGGGACCGGTGCCCGGCGCCTGGTCGGTGCTGACGGCGAGCGCGCACAAGTGGGGCGGGCCGCCCGGGGTCGGACTGCTGGCCGTCCGCAAGGGGACCCGGTTCGCGCCCCAGGGGCCGCTGGACGAACGGGAGTCGGGGCGCAGCCCGGGCTTCGGGAACCTTCCGGCGGTGGTGGCCGCGGCGGCGGTACTGCGCGCGCTGCGGGCCGCGGCGGTGGGCGGGGCGGACGAGGCGGGGCGGCTCGGCGGGCTGGTGGAGCGGATCCGGGCCCGGGTGCCGGAGCTGGTGCCGGACGTGGAGGTGGTCGGCGATCCGGTGCGCCGGCTGCCGCACCTCGTCACCTTCTCTTGTCTCTATGTCGACGGCGAGGCGCTGTTGCACGAGCTGGACCGGGCCGGCTTCTCCGTTTCTTCCGGTTCGTCGTGTACGTCCAGCACCCTGACGCCGAGCCATGTGCTGCGGGCGATGGGGGTGCTGTCGGAAGGGAACGTCCGGGTCTCGCTGCCGTACGGCACGGAGGCGGCGGACGTGGAACGGTTCCTGACGGTGCTGCCGGAGGCGGTGCGGTCGGTGCGGGAGCGGTTCGGGGTGCCGGCTGAGGAGCCGGTGCACCGGGCCGCGGGAGCGGCGGCGGTCGCCGAGCCGGCGGCGCCGGGGTTGGTGGTGGACGCGCTCGGTCGGCGCTGTCCGGTTCCGGTCATCGAGCTGGCGAAGGTGATCGACCGGGTGCCGGTCGGCGGCACGGTGACGGTGCTCTCCGACGACGCGGCGGCCCGGCAGGACATCCCCGCGTGGTGCGCGATGCGGGAGCAGGAGTACGTCGGTGAGGAGCCGGCGGAACGCGGCGCCGCCTACGTGGTGCGGCGCCGCGTCTGAGGCCGGGCGGCCCGGTGGGTCAGAGCAGGAACTGACGGACCTCGCCGGCGGCGTCGTGGCCGTACGCCTTGGTGAAGCGGTCCATGAAGGAGCTGCGGTGCAGCTCGTACTCCTGGGTGCCGACGGTCTCGATGACCAGGGTGGCCAGCATGCAGCCGACCTGGGCGGCGCGCTCCAGGCCGACGCCCCAGGCCAGGCCGGACAGGAAGCCGGCGCGGAAGGCGTCGCCGACGCCGGTCGGGTCGGCCTTGACCTTCTCCTCGGGGACGCCGACCTCGATGTCGGGCTCGCCGACCCGCTGGATGCGGACGCCGTTGGAGCCGAGGGTGGTGACGCGGGTGCCGACCTTGGCGAGGATCTCCTCGGCGGTCCACCCGGTCTTGGACTCGATGAGCCCGGCCTCGTACTCGTTGTTGAAGAGGTAGGTCGCGCCCTCCATGAGGATGCGGATGTTCTCGCCGTCCATCCGGGCGATCTGCTGGGAGAAGTCGGCGGCGAAGGGGATGCCGCGGGTCCGGCACTCCTCGGTGTGCCGGATCATCGCCTCGGGGTCGTCCGCGCCGATCAGGACCAGGTCCAGTCCGCCGACCCGGTCGGCCACGGTCTGGAGCTCGATCTGCCGGGCCTCGCTCATGGCACCGGTGTAGAAGGAGCCGAGCTGGTTGTGGTCGGCGTCGGTGGTGCAGACGAAGCGGGCGGTGTGCAGGACCTCGGAGATGTGCACCGAGTGGGTGTCGACACCGTGCCGGTCGAGCCAGGCGCGGTACTCCTCGAAGTCGCTGCCGGCGGCACCGACCAGGATCGGCCGGATGCCGAGCTGGCCCATGCCGAAGCAGATGTTGGGCGCGACCCCGCCGCGGCGGACGTCGAGCTGGTCGACCAGGAAGGAGAGGGAGATCGTATGCAGCTGGTCGGCGACCAACTGGTCGGCGAAGCGGCCGGGGAAGGTCATCAGGTGGTCGGTGGCGATGGAGCCGGAGACTGCGATACGCACGGCGGGTCTGCTCCTGCGGAGGGCGTGGGGTTGTGCGGACGGAGGGCAACGCTACCCGGCGAGGGGCCCGGCTTCTGCCCATTCCTGGACACTTCGAAAAGCGCGAAAACATCTCATGATAGGGCGTTTCGATCGAGGCGTGCGGACGTCTCTCGTGGTGTGCACCGTCCGCTGTGAGGGCCGTCACAGGGGGTGCGGGGCGGCGGGACGGACGGCGCGCAGGGAACCGTCCGCGCCCCCGCTCCGTCCCATCGGCGTCCACCCTGCCGGGTGGCACGTCAGATGACCGGCGGAGCTGAAGGAGCGAAGCGGTGAGCACCGAGGAGACCCCGGAGACCCAGGACACCCCCCAGGCCACCCGACCCGAACGGCGCGGCCGGCGCACTCCCCTGGTGGTCGCGTCGGTGGCCGGCGCGGTGCTGGCCGTCGGAGGCGGCGCGGCGTACTGGGCCTCGTCCGCGTCCGACGGCGCCGGGCAGGCCGGCGCGTCCGACGGCGGGCCGCCGCCACTGGCGCTGGATTCGGCGTCGATCGCGGTCGGCGAGCCCGCCCCGCACCACGACCAGTACCGCGTGGTGGGCAAGCTCCCCGACGGCCCGCGGTCCGCGCCCGTCTACCGACCCACGGGCGGAATCGACCAGTCCGCCGTGGCGCGACTGGCGAAGGCGTTGGACGTGGCCGGATCGGTGCGGTCGGACGGCAACTGGTGGTCGGTCGGCACGCCCGGCCCGGACGGCCGGGGCACCACGCTGCGGGTCGCCAAGACCGGCGCGGGGAACTGGGTGTTCAGCCGGTTCGGCAGTGGGGACGGGACCAAGTGCCCGCTGACCGACGGCCCGTCGGGCTGCCCGTCGTACCGGGGCGGGACGGACGGCGCGGACGGCGGGAGCGGGGCCGGCGGGGACGCCGGCAGCGGTCCGGCGTCCGAGGCGACGGCCCGGCAGGCGGTGCGGCCGGTGCTGGCGGCGCTCGGCCAGCCGGACGCCCGGCTCGACACGCACCAGACGTTCGCCGCGGTGCGGGTGGTCACCGCCGACCCGGTGATCGGCGGGCTGCCGACGTTCGGCTGGCAGAGCCGGCTCCAGGTCGGCTCGGACGGGCAACTGGTCAGCGGCAGCGGTGAGTTGGCGAACCCGGTGAAGGGCGCGGAGTACCCCGTCCGGGATGCCCGGACGACGCTGACCGAGCTGAACGGCGACGGCCGGACGATGCACCCGCTGGCCCACTGCCCGTCGGCGCCCACCTTCCAGCACAAGGGCGACAAGGCTCCCCAGGGCGGCGGGATAGCGCCCTGCGAGCCGTCGCCGAACGGCAAGCCGGCGGTGTCCGAGGTGACCGGTGCGGTCTTCGGTCTCGCCACGCGGTACTCGCACGGCGGGCAGGTGCTGGTGCCGTCGTGGCTGTACACGGTGCGCACGCCGGGCGCCGCGGGCACGCCGGGCGCGACCTCGACGATCGCCGGGACCGCGGTGGACCCGAAGTTCCTGCGGGGCAGCGAGCCGGCGGGGCCGAAGCCGTCCGAGCCGGGGACGACGGCGATGACGCTGTCCGGCTACCAGGTGGCGGACGACGGTCGGACGCTGACCGTCCACTTCTGGGGCGGGGTGTGCAGCACCTACGAGGCCAGCGTGCAGGAGTCGGGCGGCACGGTGCGGGTCACGGTCACCGGGAAGGACAAGCGCCCCCACCAGATCTGCGTGAAGATCGCCAAGGACTTCAGTAAGACGGTGACGCTGGAGAAGCCGCTGGACGGCCGGAAGGTGGTGGACGCCACGTCCGGCAAGACGGTGGCACCGCGGTAGCCGGCGGCAGGACGCGTGAAAGGCGGCACTCCCGGCCGGGGGTGCCGCCTTTCTCACGTGCCGTGGCCCGTGGGCCGGAGCAGGATCAGCTGAAGGAGTCGCCGCAGGCGCAGGAGCCCGTGGCGTTCGGGTTGTCGATCGTGAAGCCCTGCTTCTCGATCGTGTCGACGAAGTCGATGGAGGCGCCGCCCAGGTAGGGAGCGCTCATCCGGTCGGTGACGACCTTGACGCCGTCGAACTCCTTGACGACGTCGCCGTCGAGCGCGCGCTCGTCGAAGAAGAGCTGGTAGCGCAGGCCCGAGCAGCCGCCGGGCTGGACCGCGACGCGCAGCGCGAGGTCTTCCCGGCCCTCCTGCTCCAGCAGGGTCTTGACCTTCGACGCGGCCGCGTCGGACAGGATGATGCCGTCGGTGACGGTGGTCTCGTCCTGAACGCTCATCTACATCTCTCCCGGGTTGTACGGACCGCTTGCCATCGGTTGCGAACAGGTCTAACCAGTGGCGTCCCGGATTAATTCCGGCTGCGCGTGATCTGTCCTTCTCTTCCTTCATGCTCGCACACCGACGGGCGGACGCCCCAGGCCCGACCGGCGGGCGGAGCGGCCCGCGGGCCCCGCGGCTGACGCGTCACATCGACGCTATGGCCATCGTCAAAGTGACGTGAACCCGCTATGATAGATAGCGTCAAATAGACGAAAAGGCGGAGCCACAGCGCATCCCGCCGCCCCCGCAGAGACCGTCCGCAAGGACTTTCCGCAGAGAAGAGAGGGTGCGTGTCGTGACCACCGCCCAGCCCCTGGACGTCCAGCCGACCCCGCTGGCGCTGCTCCTCCTCGGCCGCGAGGCCGACCCGAAGAGCGAGCGCGGCGTGGAGTGCCCCGGTGACCTGCCGGCGCCCTCCGACCCGGACCTGGTCGAGCGCGCCCGCGCCGCCAAGGCCAAGCTGGGCGAGAAGGTCTTCGTCCTCGGGCACCACTACCAGCGCGACGAGGTCATCGAGTTCGCCGACGTCACCGGCGACTCCTTCAAGCTCGCGCGGGACGCCGCGGCCCGGCCGAACGCCGAGTACATCGTCTTCTGCGGTGTGCACTTCATGGCCGAGTCCGCGGACATCCTCACCGGCGACGACCAGCAGGTGATCCTCCCCGACCTGGCCGCGGGCTGCTCGATGGCCGACATGGCCACCGCCGAGCAGGTCGCCGAATGCTGGGACGTGCTGACCGAGGCGGGCGTCGCCGACCAGGTCGTACCGGTCTCGTACATGAACTCCTCGGCCGACATCAAGGCGTTCACCGGCAAGCACGGCGGCACGATCTGCACCTCGTCGAACGCCGAGCGGGCGCTGGAGTGGGCCTTCGGGCAGGGCGAGGACCGGGCGACCACCAAGGTCCTCTTCCTGCCGGACCAGCACCTGGGCCGCAACACCGCCGTGCGGGACCTGGGCCTGTCCCTGGACGACTGCGTGGTCTACAACCCGCACAAGCCGAACGGCGGCCTGACCGCCGAGGAGCTGCGGGCCGCGAAGATGATCCTGTGGCGCGGTCACTGCTCGGTGCACGGCCGCTTCTCGCTGGACTCGGTGAACGACGTGCGGGCCCGCATCCCGGGCGTGAACGTCCTGGTCCACCCCGAGTGCAAGCACGAGGTCGTGGCGGCGGCGGACTACGTCGGGTCGACCGAGTACATCATCAAGGCCCTGGAGGCGGCGCCGGCCGGCTCGAAGTGGGCGATCGGCACCGAGCTGAACCTCGTCCGCCGCCTGGCCAACCGCTTCGCGCCCGAGGGCAAGGAGATCGTCTTCCTCGACAAGACGGTCTGCTTCTGCTCGACCATGAACCGCATCGACCTCCCGCACCTGGTGTGGACGCTGGAGTCGCTGGCGGACGGCAAGGTCGTCAACCGCATCCAGGTCGACGAGGAGACCGAGCACTTCGCCAAGCTGGCACTGGAGCGGATGCTGGCGCTGCCGTAGTGGTGTGACGCGACAGGGCGGGGCGTCCCTCCGGGGGCGCCCCGCCCTGCTGTTTCCTCCGCCTGGTGCCCGCTAGTCGGTGTACTCGACCGTCACCGGCGCGGAGTTGTTCTCCTGGTCGGGGTCGACCACGGGGTCGGAGGGCGCGGAGACCGTGCCCCGGGCGCCGTCGACCCGCTTGTCGATGCGGACCACCAGGGTCGTGTCGTGCGGGCCCCAGGGGCAGCGCGCGCCCCCGTCGGCGGGTCGGCAGAAGGTCATTTCGCTGGGGTGCTCCTCGGGGTGCGCCGGGGCCGCGCTGACGCCCTCGGGCAGGGTCACCCGGACGTCACCGTCACCGAAGTTGCGCGGCCACGGCACGTCGACCTCGACCACCTCGCCGACCTTGCCCTTGATGGCGAACCCGACCGCCTGGACGTCATGGATCCGGTCGGTGTCGAAGGCCAGGTCGCCGCCTGCCATCTCGGCCTTCCAGTGCGCGGACGTCGTGAACTCGGCGCCACCGCCGTCGACCGGCCGGAGGCCCAGCGGCGCGCCGGTGCCCCGCACGGCCGTGGCGGGCAGCTGCTCGCCGGGGTAGCGCGCGTCCAGCCGGTCGTGGGCCCGGTACACGGCGTAGGTGAGCTTGCCGTGCATCGCGGTCGCGTCGGCCACCGCGGTGAGCGGCCCGTCGGTCTCGTACGCCGCCCCGACCCGCAGCGGTCCGGGGAACGTGCACTCCGCCTTGGTGGGCGCAACGGGCTTGTCGTAGCGGCAGTTGCGGTACTGCGGCCGCAGCGTGGCCTCGGTCGCGCGCACCGTCACGAGGATGTCGTCGTCGACGTCGGTGTCCCCCTTGTTGCCGAAGGCCGGTGTCAGCGGCACCTCGGAGCCGGGCTTCACGCCGGTCAGCGGCTTGTCCTGGCGCGCGGTCAGGCGGGGCGCACCGACGACGATGTCCGTGGTGCGCCGGACGGTCGGTGCGTTGGCGCTGGTCACGGTGATGCGCAGGGTGCCGGCCGGGCCCTTGGGCGCGCCCGGCAGCACGGACACCGCGAACGGCGAGAAGGACGCACCGAGTTCGACATCCTTCAGGTCGCAGGTCAGCTGGTCACCGGAGCGGACGCAGGTGTCCGGATGCCGGTTCCCCTGGTTGATCCAACGGACGGTGGCGATGTTCTTGAAGACCGACAGGTCGAAGTGCACCTTGACGTCCTTGACGACCGACGGCTTCGCGCCGGTCCATCCGGTGGACTGCAGGTTGACTTGGTACTCGGTGGGCTCGTCGTTCGCGTCCGATCCGGTCGGCCGCGGGAGGTAGTACGTCCGCATCGCCGCCGTGATCTCAAGCTTCGTCCCCTGGGGGTGCTTCACGCCGGCCGGCGACGAGTGCGCTCCTGCCGTGGCCGGTGCGGTCACTTCCTTCCCGGCACCCGGAGACCGCTGCTCGCCGCACGCGGCCATCCCGGGTGCGAGGACGACCAACAGGGCGACCGCCCCCGTCCGCACCGCACGCCGTCTTCGCCCGCTCGTGAGTGATCCCTTCATGCGGGTCCAGACCGCGAGGTCGGTCGAACGGTTGCACGATGCACGGAGGGTGTGCCGATCCGTTACCCGGCCTCGTCATAGTCGAGATCCGGCAACCGCTCGCCCCGGCTGACGGCGATCCGCCGGACGTCGCACAGCGCCGCACGCAGCCCGGCGACCAGCCCGCACAACTCCCGTCGGCCGGCCTCCGGCCCGGGCGGCGGGTCGGTGGCGGCGAGCAGTTTCCCGGCGGCGGCGAGCATCTCCTCCTCCACGTCGTCGGCCAGCAGCGACACCCGGCTGCACGGATCGTCCGTGATCAGGTAGCACGGCGCCCCGTCGTCCCGGGTCCAGGGCAACAGCCTTGGCAAAGTGGTCCGTTGGGCCATGGGGACGTCCTTTCGGCGGGCTCCGCCCCGGGGCGAGAAGCACGCTTGCGGGGGCTGGAGTTCGGATCTCGACTGCGCTTACCGTCTGTATCGCCATCGTCGCGCTGCGAGACATGGCCTCAATAGGCCCGCACCGTCCCCGCGTTGAGAGCGGGAGCATTCGAAAGCCCGAAAGCCCGAAAGGCGCAACAGTGAAGTACGCACCCAAATCCCTGACCCCATACGTATCGGCCCGGCACTACTTCGGCTCGGAACTGCGCCGCCACCGCGAGGAGGTCAGGATGTCGCTGGTGCAGCTGGCCGACATCGTGAACTCCAGCAAGAGCAACCTGGCCCGCGTCGAGACCGCCGAGATGATGCCCCCGCCGGAACTCCCGTCCGCCCTGGACGCGGCCTTCGGCACGGGCCAGCACTTCCACGGGCTGTACCAGTTGGCGAAACGGGAGGTGCATCCGGATCAGTACCGGCGTTACATGGACCTCGAAGCACAGGCCGAGAACATCACGCAGTACGGGGGCCAGGTGTTCCCCGGATTGCTACAAACCAAGGACTACTCCTACGCGTTGCTGCGTTGCCAGGAAGACCTGACCGAAGCGCAGGTCGAAGAACGCGTCACCGCCAGGATGGCCCGCCAGGAAAGACAGCGCTCAGACTCGCCTCCGCTCCGTTGGGCGATCATTGACGAAGCCGTGTTGCGCCGGCAGGTTGGAGGCCGGAAATGCATGGCAGAGCAGCTGACTTCACTGCTTGAGCAGGCGGATACTCCGGACAGTAAGGTTCAGGTCATGCCGTTCCGAGCGGGCCCGCACTCGCTCATGGGCGGTGCGCTTACTCTGCTGAGGCTCCCCAACGGGGCCGAAGTCGCCTACGAAGAGGGCATCGAGGCCGGTCACCTCAACGAGGATGCGGAAGCGGTGAAGAAGTGGCAGCGGCGGTACGACGTACTGCGCGCCAATGCCCTGTCCCTAGGCGAGTCGGCAGAGCTGATCCGGCAAGTACTGGAGGACTACTCGTCATGCGACACACCCCCGAACTGAGCACCGCCCGCTGGCGCAAGAGCAGCCACAGCAACACCAACGGCGGGGAATGCGTCGAGATCGCCGACCACTTCCCCGGCGTGGTCCCCGTCCGCGACAGCAAGACCCCCGACGGCCCGGCGCTCGTCATCCCCGCCACCGCATGGACCGCCTTCGTCCAGACCCTCAAGGGCTGAGGCAGCAAACCGAAACCGAGCAACGGAGGGCTGCGCATCATGCGACACACCCCCGAACTGAGCACCGCCCACTGGCGCAAGAGCAGCCACAGCAACACCAACGGGGGCAACTGCGTCGAGATCAGCGAAGACTTCCCGGGGATCGTCCCAGTCCGCGACAGCAAGACTCCCAACGGCCCGGCGCTCGTCATCCCCGCCACCGCATGGACCGCCTTCGTCCAGACCCTCAAGGGCTGAGGCAGAAGAACCGGACAGCGCGAGGAAGCCCAGGTCAGCCCGTCCCGATCGACTGTCGGGACGGGTTGATGCTGATGCGGTGGGCGGAGCGCGGCGGGCTGCCGGCCGCGTGCCAGTCGCGGTAGGCCGCCGCGACCTCGTCCCACAGGCGGCGCGGGCCGTACTGCTCGGTCTCGTAGGCGTCGCGGCCCGGGACGTACTCGACCGTCGCCCAGGAGGTGCGGGCGTCGTCGAAGAGCCAGTAGGTGGCCTCGTCGCTGCCGTCGTCCGCCGGGCACAGCAGCGGCCAGGCGTCCCGGACGCGCAAGCCGGCGCATGGAATCCCTCAGCGCGTGTTGCGTACATGACATTGCACCAGATTCCCGCCGTGAGAGACCTCGTGACCAGCAGAAACAAGACTCCGCCCCCCTTCCTCTTTTCCGGTGCGGCGCGGGAACCTCGGGATCGCGGGGACCGGGGAAACCATCGGGTCCCGTACGGCACAGGGGTCAAGGAGGCAGAAGGACCGTGAACACCACAGCGGACGACCGGTCGGCGCCCTTAGCGAAGGACGGCGGCGGCGACTGGTACGTGGACGACCGGTGCACCAACTGCGACGTGGCGCGGCAGCTCGCGCCGGAGCTGATCGAGGAGGTCGACGGGCGGTCCGAAGTGGTCCGGCAGCCGCGCGGGGAAGCGGAGGAACGGCAGCTGCACGCGGTGGCGTTCGCCTGTCCGACACGGTCGGTCCGGCGGCGCGAGGGGCGGGTGGCGGCGGAGCTGGACCCGTTCCCGCTGCGGCTCGACGACGCGGTCAGCTTCTGCGGGCACAACTCGCCGCACACCGCGGGGGCCAACGCGTACCTGCTGCGGCGGCCGGGCGGCACCCGGATGATGGTCGACACCCCGCGGTTCAGCGAGGCGCTGGCCGGGCGATTCGAGGCGGCCGGGGCGGTGACGGACGTACTGCTCACCCACCGGGACCACGCCGCGCACGGGCGCCGCTACGCCGACCGCTTCGGGGCGCGGCTGTGGATCCACGAGGGCGACCTGGACGCGGCGCCGGACGCGGACCGGGTGCTGCGCGGCACCGATCCGGTGGAGGTCGCCGAGGGGGTGGTGGTGCACCCGTTGCCCGGCCACACCCTGGGCAGCGTGCTCTACGTCGCGGACGAGCGGTACTGCTTCAGTGGCGACAGCTTCTACTGGTCGCGGGCGACCGGGGACGTCGAGGTGGCGGACAGCGTCACCTGGTACTCCATCACGGAGTTGGCGGCGTCGCTGGCCCGGACCGCCGGCCGGCTGCGCTTCGAGTGGCTGCTGCCCGGGCACGGGGACCGCAAGCGGCTGCCGGCGGCGGAAATGGCCCGGCGGATGCGGGAGTTGACCGCACGGACGCAGACCCTGCGGCCACGGCCGGTGGACTTCACGGCGCTGCGGTGGTGAGCCGGGCCCGGGCGTCCCGCGCCTGACGCGGGAGCCCCCGCGGCCGTCGGGTGCGGTCGCGGGGGCTCCGTGGGGTGGTGCGGTGGAGGGCCGTCAGACGCCGGCCGGCTCCGGGGTGCGGTCGGCGTCCGCGGGGGCCGCGGGGCCGCCGCCCTGTCCGGCCCGCTTCGCCGCCTTCTTCTTCGCCCGGCGCTCCTTGCGGAGCTCGATGATCGCGTAGAGCGTCGGGACGAGGAGGAGGGTGAGCAGCGTGGAGGTGATCAGACCGCCGATCACGACGACCGCCAGCGGCTGGGAGATGAAGCCGCCGCTGTCGCCGGTGATCGACAGCGCCATCGGCAGCAGCGCCATGATCGTGGCCAGGGCGGTCATCAGGATCGGGCGGAGGCGGTGCCGGCCGCCCTCGATGACCGCCTCGACGACGCCGTAGCCCTTCGCCCGGTACTGGTTGATCAGGTCGATCAGCACGATGGCGTTGGTGACCACGATGCCGACCAGCATCAGCATGCCGATCATCGCCGGGACGCCCATCGGGGTGCCGGTGGCGACCAGCAGGCCGAGCGCGCCGGTCGCCGCGAACGGGATCGAGATCAGCAGGATCAGCGGCTGGACGATCGACCGGAAGGTGCCCACCAGCAGCAGGAAGACGATCGCGATGGCCGCCAGCATGGCCAGGCCCAGCTTGCCGAACGCGTCGGACTGGTCCTGGGAGACGCCGCCGACGGTGGCGGTGGCGCCGGCCGGCAGCTTCAGTGCGTCGATCTTGCTCTGGAGCTTGGTGGAGACCGCGCCGGTGTTGTCACCGGTCGGCTTGGCGGTGACGGTCGCCGAACGGGCGCCGTCGATCCGGGTCATCTGGACCGGACCCGCCACGGTCTTGACGGTGGCGAGGTCGCCGAGCCGGGCCATCCCGGACGGGGTCGGCAGCGGCAGGTCCTTCAACTGGGCCTCGGTGGTGGCCGGGTGCGCCGACTTGATCACCACGTCGCGCTCGGTGTCGTCGAGCACGGCCTTGCCGCTGGGGGTGCCGCTGACGGCCTGCGCGACGGCCTGGCCGAGCGTGGCCTGCGAGTAACCGGCCGCGGCGGCCTTCTCGTTGGGCGTCACGGAGATCCGCGGCACCGACTGCGACAGGTCGCTCTGGACGTCGGTGACGTTGTCCAGGCTGGCGACGGCCTTGCGGACCTGCTCGCTGGCCTGCGCCAGGACGCCGGCGTCGCCGGCCTTGACGACCACACTGAGGTTCTGGTTGCCGAAGCCGCCGCCGCCCGCGGAGACGGAGGTGTCGCCGGCGGCCGGGCCGAGCTTGGTCAGGTCGGCGCGGAGGTCCTCGGTGACCTTGTCGGAGTCGGCGGAGCTCTTGAGCTTGACCTGGTAGCTGGCCTGGTTGGCGGCGGAGCCGCCGCCGAAGGCCGCCATCATCCCGGAGGAGCCGACGGTGACCTGGTAGTCCTGCACGTCCTTGTTGGCCGCGAGGACCTTCTCGACCCGCTTGGCCTGCGCGTCGGCCGCGGTCAGGCTGGTGCCCGGCTTCAGCTCCTGCTTGATGCTCAGGGTGTCCTGCTTGCCCTGGTCGAAGAAGGTGGTCTTGAGCAGCGGGGCCATCCCGAAGGTGCCCAGGAGGACCACCACGGCGATCAGCACGCTGATCGCGCGGCGGCGGGTGGCGAAGCGCAGCACCGGGACGTAGAGCCGCTGCAGCGCGCTGCGGGTCTCCTTCTCCTCGGCCTTGCGGCGCAGTTCCTCGGGGTCGGCGCCCTCGGGCAGCTGCGGGGCGCGCAGGAACCAGTAGGACAGCACCGGCACCACGGTCAGCGAGACCAGCAGCGAGGAGAGCAGGGCGACGGTGACGGTGATGGAGAAGGAGCCGAAGAGGGCGCCGACCATGCCACCGACCACGCCGATCGGGAGGAAGACCGCGACCGTGGTGAGGGTCGAGGAGGTGATCGCGCCGGAGACCTCCTTGACGGCCTTGAGGATCGCCTCGCGGCGCTCCTCGCCGTAGCCCAGGTGCCGCTTGATGTTCTCCAAAACGACGATCGAGTCGTCGACGACCCGGCCGATCGCGATGGTCAGACCGCCCAGGGTGAGCACGTTCAGGGAGAGGTCACCGGTCCACAGCACGATCAGGGTGATGACCACGGACAGCGGGATGGAGACCGCGGTGACCAGCGTGGAGCGCAGGCTCAGCAGGAAGACCAGGATCACGATCACGGCCATCACCAGGCCGAGCAGGCCCTCGGTGGTCAGCGACTCGATGGACTTGGAGACCTGCGGGCCCTGGTCGGAGGCGATGGTGACGCTCGCGCCGGTGCCCAGGTCCTTGCGGATGGCGTCCAGCTTGCCCTTGACCGCGTCGGAGATGGCGACGGCGCTGCCGTCCTGGTTCATCGTCACGGTGACCGAGAGGCTGGGCTTGCCGTCGGTGCGGGTGATCGAGGTCGGGGTGGCCGACGCCTCCTTGACGGTGGCGACGTCGCCGAGCCGGACCGGCTTGCCGCCCTGGCCGCCGCCCATCGGGCCGGCCGCCGGCGTGACCATCAGGTCCTTGATCTGTGCGACGGAGGTGAAGCCGGCGCCGACCTGCACGGTCTTGCTGCGGCCGTCCTCGGAGAAGGCACCGGCCGGCACCGACGTGCCGTTGGCCTGGAGCGCCTGGCCGAGCGCGGCGGAGTTCAGGCCCGCGGCGGCCATCTTCTTGTCGTCCGGGGTGACCGCGACGATCCGGTCCTGCACGCCGCCGACGTTGACCTGGCCGACGCCGTCGATGTTCTTCAGGTCCGGGACGACGGTGCGGTTCAGCTGGTCGGCGAGGGTCTGCTGGTCCTTCGTGGTGGAGGAGACGGCGAGCACGACCGTGGGCAGGTCGTCGGTACCGCCGGAGACCACCTGCGGGTCCACGTCCTTGGGCAGCTTCGCCCGGGCCCGGTTGACGGCCTGCTGGACGTCGGCGACCAGGGTCTTGGAGTCGTTGCCGTAGTCGAACTGCGCCATGATGACGCCGGAGCCCTCGCTCGACGTCGAGGTGACGCTCTTGATGCCGTTGACCGCCTGGATGCCGTTCTCCAGCGGCTCGACGACCTGCTTCTCGACGACATCGGGGGAGGCGCCCTGGTACGGGGCGATCACGGAGACCATCGGCAGGTCGATGGACGGCAGGAGCTGCTGCTTGAGCTGCGGGATCGCGATGGCGCCGAAGGCGATCGCGACGATCGACATCAGCGCTATCAGGCCCCGTTGTACGAGGCTGATTCGGGACAGCCAGGACATGGGTGGGGGTCTCTCTCTTCGGTTCAGAAAAGCGGGTACCGAGGGCGGGGAACGCCGGCGGGAGCCGTGTTCGGGCCCGGCGGGAGGGCCGACAGCGGCCCACCTACACCTTCGGCCATGGCCAGGCCGGTTTTCCTCGCTCGCAGGTCGGTTTCCGGCCGCCGCCCGTACCGCGTTCGGAGTACGGGGGACTCCACCCGCCCTGCACCCCTGGGCGTACGGGCCGGGCCTTCGCTCAGTGCGCCCGCGGGCGGACCAGTCCCGACTCGTAGGCGATGACGACCAGTTGGGCGCGGTCGCGGGCGCCGAGCTTGGCCATCGCGCGGTTCACGTGCGTCTTGACGGTGAGCGGGCTGACGTCCAGCTGCACGGCGATCTCGTCGTTGGACAGACCGCCGGCCACCAGCACCAGCACCTCGCGCTCCCGGCTGGTCAACGTGGCCAGCCGCTCGGCGCCCGCACCGCCGGGCCGTTCCCCGTCCGCGTCCTCGCCCTGGGCGAGGAACTTGGCGATCAGCCCCTTGGTGGCGACGGGCGAGAGCAGCGCCTCCCCGCCGGCCGCGATCCGGATCGCGTGCAGCAGCTCGTCCGGCTCGGCACCCTTGCCGAGGAAGCCGCTGGCGCCGGCCCGCAGCGACTGCACGACGTAGTCGTCGACCTCGAAGGTGGTGAGGATGACCACCTTGACGTCGGTCAGGTCCGGGTCCTGGCTGATCATGCGGGTGGCGGCCAGGCCGTCGGTGCCGGGCATCCGGATGTCCATCAGGACGACGTCCGGGCGCTCCTTGCGGGCCAGTTCGTACGCCTGCGCCCCGTCGGACGCCTCGCCCACCACCCGCATGTCCGGTTCGGAGTCGACCAGGATGCGGAACGCGCTGCGCAGCAGCGTCTGGTCGTCGGCCAGCAACACCTTGATGGTCATCCCCGTCGCCCTCGCGCTCATGTCGTCCCGCCGGTGCGCGCGCCGCCCAGGGGCAGGGTGACCCGCACCTGGAAGCCACCGGCCGCGCGGGGGCCGGTGACGACCGTGCCGCGCAGCGCCTGGACCCGTTCGCGCATTCCGATCAGACCATGCCCGCCGCCGCCCTCCGGCACGGCCCCCTCCCCCGCGGTGCCCGAGGCGTGCGCCCCGGCGCCGCGCCCGTCGTCCTGGACGGTGACGGTCAGCGCGCCCTCGGTCCGCACGATCCGCACCGCGGCGCGGGCCCCGTCGCCGGCGTGCTTGTGGACGTTGGTCAGCGCCTCCTGGACGACCCGGTAGGCGGTCAGGTCCACCGAGGCGGGCAGGGCGGGCTGCGGTCCGGGCGGCAGCTCCAGGGCGACCGGCAGGCCGGCCCGGACGAACCCGTCGACGAGCTGGTCCAGGACGCCGAGGCCGGGCGCCGGCTCGGTGGGCGCCTTCGGGTCGTCGGACTGGCGCAGCAGACCGACGGTGGCACGCAGTTCCTCCAGTGCCGACCGGGACGCCTCCCGGACGTGTGCCAGCGCCTGTTTTGCCTGGTCGGGGCGGTTGTCCATGACGTGGGAGGCGACCCCGGCCTGGACGTTGACCAGGGCGATGTGGTGGGCGACCACGTCGTGCAGTTCGCGGGCGATGCGCAGCCGCTCCTCGGCGACCTGGCGGCGGGCCTCCTCCTCGCGGGTGCGTTCGGCGCGCTCGGCACGTTCGCGGATGGCGTCCACGTAGGCCCGGCGGCTGCGGACCGCGTCACCGGCGGCGGCCGCCATGCCGGTCCAGGCGAAGATCGCGAGGTTCTCCTGGGCATACCAGGCGCGGTGCCCGAAGAACATCGCGGCGGCGGTCAGCACCACGCAGGTGAGCGCGCCGATCCGCCAGGTGGTGGGCCGGTCGGTGTGGGAGGCCACGGTGAACAGGGCGATCACCGCCGCGCCGGCGACCGGGGCGCGCGGGTCGTTGGACTGGGCGACCAGCTCGACGATGGTCAGCGCGCCGGTCGCGGCCAGCACCGTGCGGGGCAGCCGGCGGCGCAGCACCAGCGCGCCGCAGGCGAGCGCGGCCAGCACCACCGTGGTGACGGTGAGCTCGCGGGCGGCGAACCGGGGCAGGTGCGTGCCGTGCGTGCCGTGCGGGCCGGCCACCGCGCCGCACAGGATCGCCACGAACGCCACCACCGCCACGGCGGCGTCGAACGCGAGCCGGTGGTGACGGTGCCACTGGCGAAGGCGGGCGACGCGGGTCGCGTCCCCGTCGGTCTTGTCGCCGTCGCGGCGCGACGCGCCGGGGCTCGGGGCGGCGGCGGGCCGGGGGCACCTCCCGGCGGCAGCCGGGGCACGAAGGGGTGTCACAGCAGGCAACGGTAACGCCCCGGTCCTCCCGAAGGGGCCGGGGCGCTGTCGGTAGTGCGCTGGGTGTGCGGTGCGGCCCGGGACTCAGCCCGGGATCAGGCCGTCGTCGCTGAGCATCTCCCGGACCTCGGCAAGACTGGCGTCGGGGCCGGGCAGGATGAGTTCGGAGGGTTCCAGGGCGTCGTCCGGCAGCGGGGTGCCGAGGCGGCGGACGGAATCCAGCAGGGCCCCGAGGGTGCGCCGGAATCCGGCTTCGTCACCGCTCTCCATTTCGGCGAGCAGTTCGTCGTCCAGCTTGTTGAGCTCGATGAAGTGGGCGTCGTCCAGCTTCACCTGCCCCTCCCCCATGATCCGTACGATCACGACGGTCTCCCTTGTTCCGGTCGGGCGGGGTCGCCGCGGCGTCGCCGGACCTGCCGCGGGGGCGGTCCGGCGACGTCCGTCACTGCTTGTCGAGACGCGGGTGCTGCTGCTGCGGAGCCTGCTGGGCGGCACCGCCCTGGCCGCCCTCGATGGCCTGCTGCTGGGCGGACGAGCCGCCCGCCAGCTCGGCCTTCATCCGCTGGAGCTCCAGCTCGACGTCGCTGCCGCCGGAGAGCCGGTCCAGCTCGGCGGCGATGTCGTCCTTGGCCATGCCGGACGGGTCGTCCAGCGCGCCGGAGGCCATCAGCTCGTCGATGGCACCGGCCCGGGCCTGGAGCTGCGCGGTGCGGTCCTCGGCGCGCTGAATCGCCAGGCCGACGTCGCCCATCTCCTCGGAGATGCCGGAGAACGCCTCGCCGATCCGGGTCTGCGCCTGGGCGGCCGTGTACGTGGCCTTGATCGTCTCCTTCTTCGTGCGGAAGGCGTCGACCTTGGCCTGGAGTCGCTGCGCGGCGAGCGTCAGCTTCTCCTCCTCGCCCTGGAGGGTCTGGTGCTGCGTCTCCAGGTCGGTGACCTGCTGCTGCAGCGCGCTGCGCCGGGACAGCGCCTCGCGGGCCAGGTCCTCGCGGCCGAGCGCCAGCGCCTTGCGGCCCTGGTCCTCCAGCTTGGCGGACTGGCCCTGGAGCTGGTTGAGCTGCAGCTCCAGGCGCTTGCGGGAAGTCGCCACGTCGGCGACTCCGCGGCGTACCTTCTGCAGCAGTTCGAGCTGCTTCTGGTACGAGTAGTCGAGGGTCTCGCGCGGGTCTTCAGCCCGGTCAAGGGCCTTGTTGGCCTTCGCGCGGAAGATCATCCCCATCCGCTTCATGACACCATCGCTCATGGGCCTCGCGCGCCCCCTTCTGACCGACTTGCATCGGGCTTCGGCTCCAGCACATCTACAGACCCCACAGTACGGGCCCTGGTTCCATTACCGCACTGTTCGGGCCCGGATGCGCTCCTCCTCCAGGACGATCGGACCGTCCGGCTTCTCCAGCCCAGGGAGTAGAGCGGCCCCGAGATGCCACCGCGCCGCCCGGTCCGTCCCCTTATGCCCCCACGGGAGGGCCGGTGCCGTTGCCGGATCGTTCCCCGCCGACCCGTGGCCCATTCCCGGCGAGCACGTACTCTTGGGTGTTGTGTTCCGAAGCCGTTCGAAGGATGAGCAGGCCGCGGCCGCCAAGGTGACCGCGTCCCAGCCCCAGCAGCCCCGCGACCCGCAGGCCCCCAAGGGCCGTCCGACGCCCAAGCGCAGCGACTCCCAGTCGCAGCGCCGCACCCGCGCGCAGACGCCGACCAACCGCAAGGACGCCACGAAGGCGCAGCGGGAGGCCCGCCGCGCCGACATGGCCCGCCAGCGCGAGGCGCTGGCCAACGGCGACGAGCGCTACCTGCCGGTGCGCGACAAGGGACCGGTGCGCCGCTTCGCCCGGGACTACGTCGACTCCCGGTGGTGCGTGGCGGAGTTCTTCCTGCCGGTCGCCGTGGTGATCCTGGTGCTGACCATGATCCGGGTGCCGCAGATCCAGAACCTCGCCCTGCTGCTGTGGATGATCATCATCGTGTTGATCGTCCTGGACTCGGTGGTCATCTGGATCCGCCTGGGCAAGCGGCTGCAGGAGCGCTTCCCGAAGGAGAACCTCAAGGGCGCCCGCGCCTACGCGGTGATGCGCACGCTCCAGATGCGGCGCCTGCGCCTGCCCAAGCCGCAGGTCAAGCGGGGCCAGCGGCCCTGACGCCGCACTGAGCTCGGACGACTTCCCACGGGGGCCGGCGGCACGCCGGCCCCCGTTCGCTCATTCCGCGTCGGCGTGCAGGCTCATCGCCTGCGGGTAGATCTCCGTGTCGTCCTCGAACAGCCGGACCTGGTCGACGCCGCCGTCGCGCAGGTCGCGCCACTGCTCCCCGATCCAGGACTCGGCGTCCCCCTGGGTCGTGAACTCCTCCGGTTCCACGGTGGGCACCGCCTCCGAACCGTCCGTCTTCTCGAACCGCCACGTCCACGCCATGTGCGCCTCCTGGAGTCCCACCGGGTCCGCCGGGTCCGCCGATCCCACCGCGCACGCCGGGGACCCCCGTCGTGCGCCGTGCCCGAGATCGCGCCTTCCCGCTTGATCGGAAGCCTAACGGCCCTGTCGAGGGGCGTCCGGTGCGTTCGGCAAGCCCAACGGCGGCGCCCGGAGGCGCCCCGCGCGCTGGTGCCGGTGGGACGCGAGAGACTTACCCGGGTGGACCTGACTCTTCTCGGCACCGGGGCCCCGCAGGGGCTGCCGCGCCCCGACTGCCCGTGCGCGGCCTGCGCGACCGCCGTCGGCGACGCGGCGCGCGCCGCGACCGCCCTGCTCCTCGACGGCGCGCTGCTCATCGACCTGACCCCCGGCCCGGCGTTCGCCGCCGCCCGGGCGGGCCGGTCCCTGGCCGGAATCCGCCAGGTCCTGCTCTCGCACCCGCACGACGGTCCGGCGCTGGAGGTGCCCGCCGGGCTGCCGCAGCCCGGCCGGGTCGCCGACGGGCGGGAGCTGGCGCTGCTGGACGGGCACCGGGTGCGGGCGGTCGCGGTGGACGTCCCCGGCACCGGCTACGAGGTCACCGGCGCCGACGGCGAGCGGCTGCTGTACCTGCCGCCGGGTGCCGCGCCGGCCGGGCTGGGCGAGCCCGGCGGCCCGAACGACGGGCGCGCGGCACCGGGCGGTCCGGCACCGTACGACCTGGTGCTGTTGGACGTGCTGGCGCGGCCGGACGCGCTGGCCCGGCTGCGGGCCGGCGGCGCGGTGGACGCGGCGACCGACGTGGTCGCGGTGCACCTGGACCACTGCGTGCCGTCCGGGTCCGAGCTCCACCGCCGGCTGGCGTCGCTGGGCGCCCGGGCGGTGCCGGACGGCACCTCCCTGGTGGTCGGCGAGTACCACGCGGTGCCCGATCTGCCGCGCCGGACGCTGGTGCTGGGCGGGGCGCGCAGCGGCAAGTCGGTGGAGGCCGAACGGCGGCTGCTGGCTTTCCCCGAGGTGCTGTACGTGGCCACCGGGGGCACCCGGGAGGGCGACGAGGACTGGGCGCAGCGGGTGGCGCTGCACCGGGAGCGGCGGCCGGCGGGGTGGCGGACCGCCGAGACCTGCGACCTGGTGCCGCTGCTGGCGGAGCCGGCGACCGCGCCGCCGCTGCTCGTCGACTGCCTGGCGCTGTGGCTGACGCACGCCATGGACGAGGTCGGGGCGTGGGACGACGCGAGCTGGGAGGCGGGCGGCCGGCGGGCGCTGCGGGAGCGGTGCGACGCGCTGGTGGCGGCCGTGCGGGAGACCCGGCGGCGGCTGGTGGCGGTGAGCAACGAGGTCGGTTCGGGGGTGGTTCCGGCGACCCCGGCGGGCCGTCGCTTCCGGGACGAACTCGGCCGGTTGAACGCCGCGTTCGGCGCCGAGTGCGAGCAGCTGTTGCTGGTGGTCGCGGGTCAGGCGCTTGCGCTGCGCGGCTGACAGCGGCCCGGTGCGGCCCGTGTCCGCTTGCCCGGGGGCGCGGTGGCGGGTCCGCTGGAGACGTGACCGAACTTTCCCGTCATCACGGACATCACCTACCTTTTCGTCGCCCCCTCGTGCCTTCGTCGCCGCTCCGTCGGCCGTTGCGGTGGCTGTCCCGCACCCTGGGGCGGCCCCGCACCGGGCGTTCCGGGCCGGGCGGGCCGGGTGAGTTGAGCGCCCCGGCCGAGGCGGCCGTCCGCGGCTACCTGGCACACCGGCCGGACGCCACCGTGGTGGTGCTCGGTGAGGGCCTGGGAACCGGCTTCGGCCGGCTGGACAACGGGCGACTGACCTGGCTGTCGGTGCTGCCACCCGGCGACGCGGCGGCCCGCCGGCTGCTGCTGCCGGACGGCCCCCGGCGACGCACCCTCGACCGCCCGGGAACCGGCGCCGACTGGCCGAGCCTGGTGGCCGCGCCGGAGCACGGGGTGGTGGTGGCGGTGCCGGACGCGCCCGCGCGCCTGTCCACTGTCGCGGTGCGGGAGTTGCTGGTGGTGTGCGCGGCGCGCTTCCCCGGCGGGGCGCTCGTCCTGGACGCGCTGCCCCGGTGGAGGGCGGCTGCGGTGCTCGCGGCCGGCCGCCACCCGGCCGTCGCGGCGGTGCGCACCCGGCCCGTACCGGCGGACGCTCCGTCGTCCGGCCCGCCCCGCCGGGGGTGGCGGAGGCCGGTGCGGACGGTGGTCTGCGAGGTGCGCTTCGCGGTCCGGGCGGCCGTCTGACGGACCGTCGACGGCACCGGCACCGGCCGGTTCCCCACGTGCGCCGCGTCACCGCGTGGTTGCGGGTAATCTGCGCCGAATGAGCGCCCTGAACCTCGATGACTTCGCCCAACTGATCGAGCGCCCCGACGCCGACCTGCGTCGGGCCGCCGAGGACCGACGGGCCCGCACCCCCGTGCCGCCCGGCGCCCTGGGGCGGCTGGACGAGCTGGGCGGGTGGCTGGCCGCCGTGCAGCAGCGGGTGCCGGTGCAGCCCGTGAAGCGGCCGCGGGTGGTGCTGTTCGCCGGCGACCACGGCGTGGCCGAACTGGACGTCTCGGCCCGGCCGGCCGGCGGGACCAAGGACCTGGTGCGGGCCGTGCTGGACGGCGTGAGCCCCGTGGCGGTGCTGGCCCGCGACGCCGCGGTGCCGGTGCGGGTGGTCGACATGGCCCTGGACTGCGATCCGGCGGAGCTGCCCCAGGAGGTCACCCGGCACCGCGTCCGCCGGGGTTCGGGGCGGATCGACGTCGAGGACGCGCTGACCGCCGAGGAGGCCGAGGCGGCGTTCCGGGCCGGCATGGCGATCGCCGACGAGGAGGCGGACGCCGGCACCGACCTGGTCGTGCTGGGCGATCTGAGCGTGGGCGGCACCACCGCCGCCGGCACCCTGATCGCGGCACTGTGCGGGACGGACGCCTCGGTCGTCACCGGGCGGGGCGGCCGGCCGATCGACGACCTGGCGTGGATGCGCAAGTGCGCGGCCATCCGGGACGCGCTGCGCCGGGCCCGGCCGGTCCTGGGCGACCAGTTGGAGCTGCTGGCCACCGTCGGCGGCGCCGATCTGACCGCGACCACCGGCTTCCTGCTGCAGAGCGCGGTGCGCCGCACCCCGGTGATCCTGGACGGCGTGGTGTCGGCGGCCTGTGCGCTGGTGGCGCAGCGGGTGGCGTTCCGGGCGCCGGACTGGTGGGTTGCCGGCCAGGCCAGCGGCGAACCTGCGCAGGCCAAGGCGCTGGACCGGATCGCACTCAACCCTCTGCTCGATCACGGCGTCACAGCGGGCGAGGGGGCCGGGGCGCTCCTGGCCCTGCCGCTGGTCCGGGCCGCCGCCGCCCTGGCGGCGGAGCTTCCGGTACGCGACTGAGTCCACCGGACGCGCCCGCGCACCGCCCGCTGGCCACCGCACCGCGTCGGCCTCGCGTCGGCTCCCCGTAAGATCGCGTTTTGCACGTTTTTATCGGGAGACATCGCTGTGAATCCGGAGGATGGACGCCGGCCGAGACCGACGGCCGCGGCGTGGTGCCACGGGCCCGCCGACCGCGGGGTGCGCGTCGAGGGCCGTCGTGTCGCGCCGGCCGGGGCCGGGCGACGCCGTGGGCCCGCGGAGCGCACGCGATGAGCACGTCCGGGGCGGGCCGCCGGCGCGGCACCGCCCTGCGCCGCGCCGCACGCGTCGAGTGGGGCCCGCTCCTGCGGACCCTGTGGCCGACCCTGGTGGCCCGCCGGCTCCGGGCGATCCCGCTGACCCTCGCCGCGGTGGGCCTGACGCTGGCCTTCCACTTCATCCAGCAACAGCCCTGGGGCTACCGGACCGTCCAGAACATCGGCTCGGTGCAGGCGTACGAGCACCTGTGGTTGGCGCTGCTGCGGACCCCACTGTCGCTGTTCGTGCCCGCGCTGGACCTGCCGGTGTGGGGCGCGCTGGCGCAGGTCCTGGTCGTCTTCGGGATCGCCGAGATCTGCCTCGGCCGGTGGCAGACGCTGCTGATCGCCTACGCGGCCACGCTCGCCGGGACGACGTACGCCCGGATCGGCCTGTGGCTGGGCCCGGACAGCCCGATCGGGCTGTCGGAGGTCGACAAGTTCGTGGTCGACACCGGCCCGTCGGCGGCGGTGGTCGGCCTGGCGGTGGTCGTCTGCTGGCGCTACCGGGCCCGCTTCACCTGTGCCGCGGTGGTCGTCGCGATGGTCGTCGAGGTGGTGTTCATCAAGAACAACCTCGCCGGCAAGGAGCACGTCGCGGCGGTGCTGGTGGTGCTGGCGCTGTGCGCGGTGTGGGACTGGTGGCGGCCGCGGAAGCCGTGGGACGTCCAGTACGCCCGGGGCCGGACCGGCCCCTGAGCGGCGGTGCGGGCCGCCCCGGCCGGGCCCGACCGGCCCCCGGGTACCCTGCCGCGGTGAACGACACCGCCCCCGCCTCCCCCGCCTCCCCTGCCTCCCCCGCCGACGCGCTCCGCTTCGCGTTCGGCACGCTGACCGTGCTGCCGGTGCGGGTGACCCGCTGGGACCGGCCCGCGGCCCGCGGCGGGATGCTGTGCGCGCCGGTGGCCGGGCTGGTGGTCGGCCTGTGCGCGGCGGCGCTCGGCGGGCTGCTGTTGCTGTTCGGCGGCGGGCCGTTGCTGGCCGCGGTCGGCAGCGCCGTGGTGCCCGCGGTGCTCACCCGCGGACTGCACCTGGACGGTCTCGCGGACACCGCCGACGGCCTGGGCAGCGGCAAGCCCGCCGAGGAGGCGCTGGCCATCATGAAGCGCTCCGACATCGGACCGTTCGGCGTCGTCACCCTGCTCTTCGCGCTGCTCGCCCAAGTGGCCGCGCTGTCCGGGCTGTACGCGGCGGGCTGGGCGGCCGGCGCGGTCGGCACGGTGGTGATGGCGGTCACCGCGCGCGCCGCGCTGACCCTGGCCTCCCGGGCGGGGGTGCCGGCGGCCCGTCCGGAGGGGCTGGGCGCGGCGGTCGCCGGGAGCGTTCCGGTGCCGGCCGCGGCGGGGGGCGCGGCGGTGGTGGTGGTCGGCTGCGCGGCGGCCGGTGCCGGGGTGGGCGGCCCGTACGGGGCGCTGCACGCCGGGTTGGCCGCGGTGTTGGGGCTGGCGGGCGGGGAGTTGCTGCTGCGGCACTGCCGGCGGCGGTTCGGCGGGGTGACCGGCGATGTCTTCGGGGCGCTCGCGGAGGGCGCCGGGCTCACCGCGCTGGTGCTGCTCACGCTCGGCTGAACATCCGACGGAACCGACAACTCCGCCATATGGCCGGATAGTTGGCGCATCCGCCCGTTGCCAGCCGACGCCCCGTCAGGTCCCGGTGCCGTAACCGGCCGGGCCAGGCGCCGCTCCCGAGCGTAGGCTCGGCCGCAGCAGCGCGTACGCGCGAAACGGATTCCCCGGACGGAACAGGACCTTCATCACCGTGACTGCACTGAGCCTCAGTACTTCTTCCGCCGCAACGGTGCGTGCGGATGCCGTCGTCGTCGGCGTGGCCAAGGGCGCCAAGGGCGTCGTGGTGGCCCCCGGCGCCGAGGCCGTGGACGACGCGTTCGGCGGCAAGCTCGCCGCCGTCCTGGAGACCCTCGGCGCGAGTGGTGCCGAGGGCGAGGTGACCAAGCTGCCCGCCGCCGACGGCATCAAGGCGCCGGTCGTGCTGGCGGTCGGCCTGGGCGGCGCCCCGGCCAAGGACGACTCCTACGACCACGAGGCGCTGCGCCGTGCGGCCGGCAGCGCCGCCCGCACCCTGACCGGCGCCAAGAAGGCCGCCTTCGCGCTGCCGGTCGAGCACGCCGGAGCGGCCGCCGCGGTGGGCGAGGGCGCCCTGCTCGGCGCGTACGCCTTCACCGCGTTCCGCAGCAACGGCGCGAACGGCAAGGGCGCCAAGGCCCGGAAGGACGACGCCAAGTCGGCGCCGCTGGGCGAGGTCGTGGTCCTCGGCGGCAAGCCGCGCGACAAGGAGTTCAAGGCGGCCGCGGAGCGCGCCGAGGTGCTGGCGACGGAGATCAACCGCGCCCGCGACCTGATCAACACGCCCTCCAACGCCCTGGACCCCAAGCAGTTCGCCGCGCACGCGCAGGCGGCGGCCAAGGAGTTCGGCCTCACCGTCGAGGTGCTGGACGAGAAGGCGCTCAAGAAGGGCGGCTACGGCGGTCTGATGGGCGTCGGCCAGGGCTCGGAGGCGCCGCCGCGGCTGGTGCGGATCGCGCACACGCACGCGGCCGCGGAGCGCACGCTGGCGCTGGTCGGCAAGGGCATCACCTACGACTCGGGCGGCATCTCGCTCAAGCCGGCCGGCCACAACGAGACCATGAAGTGCGACATGAGCGGTGCCGCCGCGGTGTTCGCCGCGGTGGTGGCCGCCGCCCGCCTGGACCTCCCGGTGAACGTCACCGGCTGGCTGGCGCTCGCCGAGAACATGCCGTCCGGCTCCGCCACCCGCCCCGGCGACGTCCTGACCATGTACAGCGGCAAGACCGTCGAGGTGCTCAACACCGACGCCGAGGGCCGGCTCGTGCTGGCCGACGCGCTGACCCGGGCCTCGGAGGAGACGCCGGACGCCATCGTGGACGTGGCGACGCTGACCGGCGCGATGGTGCTGGCGCTGGGCCACCGCCACTTCGGGATCATGGCCAACGACGACGCCTTCCGCACCTCGATCCACGAGATCGCCGAGGAGGTCGGCGAGGAGTCCTGGCCGATGCCGATGCCCGCCCACCTCCGCAAGGGCATGGACTCCCCGGTCGCCGACATCGCCAACATGGGCGAGCGGATGGGCGGCGGCCTGGTCGCCGGCCTCTTCCTCAAGGAGTTCGTCGGCGAGGGCATCCCCTGGGCCCACCTGGACATCGCCGGCCCGGCCTTCCACGAGGGCGCGCCCTGGGGCTACACCCCCAAGGGCGGCACCGGCTCCGCGGTCCGCACCCTGCTGCGGCTGGCCGAGCGCACCGCCGAGGGCGACCTGGGCTGACCCTGCAGCACGTCCGCAGGACCCACGACGGCCCCGGGTGCCCCCGGGGCCGTCGGTACGCTTACCACGTCGTGTTCGCCCTCAACGAAATCCGTACGTGAGTACGCAGCAGTAACCCCCGATGGAGCGGCTGATCGGCCGTCCAGAGCCCGGCCCCGCGTCCCGCCTTCGTTGAACAAGTGCGAAGATGGGTTCTCGGCAGGACAGGGCCCCCCTTACCCAGGGCCGAAGTAAAGCGGCCGAACAACAGCCGCGGTCCGGTCATCGCAGACCGGCTCCGGCGCACCCATGCATGGAGGACGTGACGTGGCGAACGACGCCAGCACCGTTTTCGACCTAGTGATCCTCGGTGGCGGCAGCGGTGGTTACGCCGCCGCCCTGCGCGGGGCGCAGCTGGGTCTCGACGTCGCCCTGATCGAGAAGGGCAAGGTCGGCGGCACCTGCCTGCACAACGGCTGCATCCCCACGAAGGCTCTGCTGCACGCCGGTGAAATTGCGGACCAGGCTCGCGAAAGCGAGCAGTTCGGCGTCAAGGCCACCTTCGAGGGCATTGACATCGAAGCGGTCCACAAGTACAAGGACGAGGTCATCTCGGGCCTGTACAAGGGCCTCCAGGGCCTGATCGCTTCCCGCAAGGTGACCTACATCGAGGGTGAGGGCCGGCTGTCCTCGCCGACCTCCGTCGCGGTCAACGGCCAGCAGGTCCAGGGCCGTCACGTCCTGCTCGCGACCGGCTCCGTTCCGAAGTCGCTGCCGGGCCTGGAGATCGACGGCAACCGCATCATCTCCTCGGACCACGCGCTCACGCTCGACCGCGTCCCGAAGTCGGCGATCATCCTGGGCGGCGGCGTGATCGGCGTCGAGTTCGCCTCGGCGTGGAAGTCCTTCGGCACCGACGTCACCGTCATCGAGGGCCTCAAGCACCTCGTCCCCGTCGAGGACGAGAACAGCTCCAAGCTGCTGGAGCGGGCCTTCCGCAAGCGGGGCATCAAGTTCAACCTCGGCACCTTCTTCGACAAGGCCGAGTACACCGCCGACGGCGTCAAGGTCACCCTCGCCGACGGCAAGACCTTCGAGGCGGAGGTGCTGCTCGTCGCCATCGGCCGCGGCCCGGTCTCGGCCGGCCTCGGCTACGAAGAGCAGGGCGTCGCGATGGACCGCGGCTACGTCCTGGTCGACGAGTACATGCAGACCAACGTCCCGACCATCTCGGCCGTCGGCGACCTCGCCCCGACCCTCCAGCTCGCGCACGTCGGCTTCGCCGAGGGCATGCTGGTGGCGGAGCGGCTGGCCGGCCAGAAGGTCGTCCCGATCGACTACGACGGCGTCCCGCGCGTCACGTACTGCCACCCCGAGGTCGCTTCGGTGGGCATCACCGAGGCCAAGGCCAAGGAGCTGTACGGCGCCGACAAGGTCGTGGCTCTGAAGTACAACCTTGCGGGCAACGGCAAGAGCAAGATCCTCAAGACCTCGGGCGAGATCAAGCTCGTCCAGGTCAAGGACGGTGCCGTGGTCGGCGTCCACATGGTCGGTGACCGTATGGGCGAGCAGGTCGGCGAGGCCCAGCTGGTCTACAACTGGGAAGCCCTGCCGGCCGAGGTTGCGCAGCTCATCCACGCGCACCCGACGCAGAACGAGGCGCTCGGCGAGGCCCACCTGGCCCTCGCCGGCAAGCCCCTCCACTCCCACGACTGACCCCCAGTCCCGGGCGCGACCACATCCGTACTTGCGATAGGAGCAACTGAAACCATGGCGGTTTCCGTAACCCTGCCGGCGCTCGGCGAGAGCGTCACCGAGGGCACCGTCACCCGCTGGCTGAAGGCCGAGGGCGAGCGCATCGAGGCCGATGAGCCGCTGCTTGAGGTCTCCACCGACAAGGTTGACACCGAGATTCCCGCGCCGGCCTCCGGCGTGCTGGCCTCCATCAAGGTGGCCGAGGACGAGACCGTGGAGGTCGGCGCCGAGCTGGCCATCATCGACGACGGCACCGGTGCGCCGGCCGCCGCGCCGGCGCCGGCCGCGGCCGAGGCTCCGGCCCCGGCTGCGCAGCCCGAGCCGACTCCGGCCCCCGCGGCCGAGGCCCCCGCCGCCGCCCCCGCGGGTGGCGCCGAGGGCACGGACGTCCTCCTCCCGGCGCTCGGCGAGAGCGTCACCGAGGGCACCGTCACCCGTTGGCTGAAGGAGGTCGGCGAGGAGGTCTCCGAGGACGAGCCCCTGCTGGAGGTCTCCACCGACAAGGTCGACACCGAGATCCCCGCCCCGACCTCCGGCACCCTGCTGGAGATCCTCGTGGCCGAGGACGAGACCGCCGAGGTCGGCGCCAAGCTCGCGGTGATCGGTGCCAAGGGTGCGGCTCCGGCCGCCGCCCCGGCTCCGGCCGCCCCGGCTCCGGCCGCGGCACCCGCCCCGGCGCCCGCGCCCACCCCGGCACCCGCCCCGGCTCCGGCTCCGGCTCCGGCCGCTGCCCCGGCTCCGGCCCCCGCGCCGGCTCCGGCCCCGGCCCCGGCCGCCGCCCCCGTCACCCCCGCCCCGGCGGCCGGTGAGGCGGACGGCGCCTACGTCACCCCGCTGGTCCGCAAGCTCGCGGCCGAGAACGGCGTCAACCTCGCCACGGTCAAGGGCACCGGCGTCGGTGGCCGGATCCGCAAGCAGGACGTCATCACCGCCGCCGAGGCCCTCAAGGCCGCCGTCCCGGCTCCGGCCGCGCCGGCCGCCGCCCCGGCCAAGGCCGGCGCTCCGGTCATCGAGGCGTCGCCGCTGCGCGGTCAGACCGTCAAGATGCCGCGGATGCGCAAGGTCATCGGCGACAACATGATGAAGGCCCTGCACGGCCAGGCGCAGCTGACCTCCGTGGTCGAGGTGGACATCACCGCGATCATGCGGATGCGCAACAAGGCCAAGGACGGGTTCGCGCAGCGCGAGGGCGTCAAGCTCTCCCCGATGCCGTTCTTCGTCAAGGCCGCCGTCCAGGCGCTGAAGGCCCACCCGGTCGTCAACGCCCGGATCAACGAGGACGAAGGCACCATCACCTACTTCGACACCGAGAACGTCGGTATCGCGGTGGACGCCGAGAAGGGCCTGATGACCCCGGTCATCAAGGGTGCCGGTGACCTCAACATCGCCGGCATCGCCCGCAAGACGGCGGAGCTGGCGGGCAAGGTCCGGGGCAACAAGATCACCCCGGACGAGCTGTCCGGCGCGACCTTCACCATCAGCAACACCGGTTCGCGCGGCGCCCTGTTCGACACCGTCATCGTGCCGCCGAACCAGGTCGGCATCCTGGGCATCGGTGCCACCGTCAAGCGTCCGGTGGTCATCAACCACCCGGACCTCGGCGAGACCATCGCGGTGCGCGACATGACCTACCTGGCGCTCTCCTACGACCACCGTCTGGTGGACGGCGCGGACGCCGCCCGCTACCTGACCACGGTCAAGCAGATCCTGGAGGCCGCGGAGTTCGAGACCGAGATCGGTCTCTGATTCCGACTCCCCTCAGGGAAGCGGTAGTTGTGCAAGGGGTCGGCCCCGGTTCGTTCCGACGAGCCGGGGCCGACCCTTTTGCGTGCCCGCGTCCGGCGATAATGGCCCCCGCACCACCCGCGGCCCCACCCGCTCTGAAGGAGCACCTCATGACCCCGCCCGTCGTCCACTCGCTGCGCGAACAGATCCGCGAGCACATCCTGGAGGGGATCGTCAGTGGCCGCTGGCAGCCGGGTGAGCGGATCGTGGAGCGGCGGATCGCGGCGGAGCTGGAGGTCAGCCAGACGCCGGTGCGGGAGGCGCTGCGGGAGCTGGAGTCGCTCCAGCTGATCGAGTCGGCGCCGAACAAGGGCGTGCGGGTCCGCAACCTCACCGCGGACGACCTCAAGGAGAGCTACCCGGTCCGGGCCGGTCTGGAGCAGGTGGCGGCGGAGCTGGCGGCGGGGCGGCTGGCCCAGGACACCGCGGCGCTGGAGCGCGAGGTGGCGGCCCTGCGGGAGGCGGACGCGGCGGGCGACGGCGAGGCCCAGGTGCGGCACACGGTGGCCTTCCACCGGGAGATCGTCCGGGCGGCCGGGAACGCCGTGCTGCTGCACACCTGGGAGTCGCTGGGCGTGGAGGTCTGGACGACGCTGTCGATCCGCTGGTTCAGCCCGGAGCCGCGCTCGCACGCCCAGGACCACCAGGAGCTGGTGGACGCGTTCCGGCGGCGCGACCCGCGGATCGGGGCGCTGTTGAAGGCGCACGTGCTGAGCTGCGCGCCGCGGGTCTAGCCGGCCCCGGAAATCCCGGTCGGGCGGCCCCGCCGAGCGTCGTGCGGGGCCGCTTCGCCCTGTCGGGCGGGAGCGTTCCGGGGTGGTCGGTTCCGGGGTGTGGCGGAGGGGCTCCGGGGCGTAACGGAGGGGGGCTCCGGGGCTGGCACGCGGTGCCCTGCATCGCGGCACCCCGTGCCGACCTGCGGTTTTTCCTCCGACCGGCGTTGATCGATCATCGATCAGAGGGTTATCGTCGATGACTGGGGCGCGACACCCCTGCCTGCCGAATGCCTGCCGAACTCGCATTCCCACCCGTCCGGAAAGGGGCCACCCATGCCCGACCCCGTGCGCCTGCCGTACAGCCAGCTCGACCAGCTCCCGGACCGCGACCCCGAGGAGACGGCCGAGTGGCGCGAGTCGCTGGACGCCGTCGCCAAGGCAGCGGGCCCGCATCGCGCCGCATACCTGATGCGCCGCGCCCTGGAGCACACCGCCCGCACCGAAGGCACCGACCTGCCGTCGCTGCTGGAGACGGACTACGTCAACACCATCCCGACCTCCGCCGAGCCCGCGTTCCCGGGTGACGAGGCGCTGGAGGCCCGGATCACCGCCTGGAACCGCTGGAACGCGGCGGCCATGGTCACCCGCGGCTCCAAGCTGGGCCTCGGCGGCCACATCGCCACCTTCGCCTCGGCGGCCTGGCTCTACGAGACCGGCTTCCAGCACTTCTTCCGCGGCAAGGAGGGCGACGGCTCCGGCGACCAGCTCTACATCCAGGGCCACGCCTCCCCCGGCATCTACGCCCGCGCCTTCCTCGAAGGCCGGCTGACCGAGGAGCAGCTCGACCACTTCCGCCAGGAGGCCGGCGGCGAGGGCCTCCCCTCGTACCCGCACCCGCGGCGGCTGCCCTGGCTGTGGGAGTTCCCCACCGTCTCGATGGGCCTCGGCCCGCTGTCCGCGATCTACCAGGCGCGCTTCAACCGCTACCTGGAGCACCGTGACATCAAGGACACCAGCAACTCGCACGTCTGGGCCTTCCTGGGCGACGGCGAGATGGACGAGCCGGAGTCGACCGCGGCACTGGCCCTGGCCGGGCGCGAGGGCCTGGACAACCTGACCTTCGTCATCAACTGCAACCTGCAGCGCCTCGACGGTCCGGTCCGCCCGAACTTCAAGATCGTGCAGGAGCTGGAGGCCCAGTTCCGCGCCGCCGGTTGGAACGTCGTCAAGGCCCTGTGGGGTCAGGCGTGGGACGAGATCTTCGCCCTCGACACCGACGGCGCGGTCATCCAGCGCCTGCGCGAGACCCCCGACGCGCAGTTCCAGACGTACGCCACCCGCGACGCCGCCTACCTGCGCGAGCACTTCTTCGGCGCCAGCGACGCCCTCAAGGCGATCGGCGCGCAGCTCTCCGACGCGAAGCTGCTGGAGCTGTTCCAGACCTCCCGCGCCGGCCACGAGCCGCGCAAGGTGTACGCCGCGTACAAGGCCGCCGCCGAGCACAAGGGCGCGCCGACGGTGATCCTGGCGCAGACCGTCAAGGGCTACACCCTCGGCACGGGCTTCGAGTCCCGCAACGCCAACCACCAGATGAAGAAGCTGACGATGGCGGAGTTCCGCACCATGCGGGACCTGCTCGAACTCCCCATCCCGGACAGCGCCCTCGAAGGCGACCTGGTGCCGTACTGGCGCCCGGCCGAGGACTCGCCGGAGATGCAGTACCTGCGCACCCGGCGCGCCGCCCTCGACGGCCCGGCCCCGGCCCGCAACGTCGTAGCCAAGCCGCTGCCGGCGCCCGCGGACAAGGTTTTCGACGCCCTGAAGAAGGGCTCCGGCAGCCAGGAGATCGCCACCACCATGGCGTTCGTCCGGCTGGTCAAGGACCTGATGCGGGACAAGGAGACCGGCAAGCGCTGGGTCCCGATCGTCCCGGACGAGGCCCGCACCTTCGGCATGGAGTCGCTCTTCCCGACCGCCGGCCTCTACTCCCCCAAGGGCGCGACCTACGACCCGGTCGACCGGGACCAGCTGCTCTGGTACAAGGAAGCCAAGAACGGCCAGATCCTCAACGAGGGCATCACCGAGGCCGGTTCGCTGGCCGACTTCACCGCCGCCGCGACGTCGTACGCGACGCACGGCGAGCCGATGATCCCGTTCTACATCTTCTACTCGATGTTCGGCTGGCAGCGGACCGCCGACCAGTTCTGGGCGCTCGCCGACCAGCTGGGCCGCGGCTTCGTGATCGGCGCCACCGCCGGCCGCACGACGATGACCGGTGAGGGCCTCCAGCACGCCGACGGCCACTCCCACCTGATCGCCTCGACCAACCCGGCGGCGCTGTCGTACGACCCGGCGTTCGCCTACGAGGTGGCGGTGATCGTCAAGGAGGGTCTGCGCCGGATGTACGGTCCGGACGCCGAGGACGTCTTCTACTACCTGACGGTCTACAACGAGACCAAGGTGCAGCCGGCGATGCCGGAGGGCGTCGAGGAGGACATCCTCAAGGGCCTCTACCGCTTCAAGGAGGCCACCACCATCGAGGGCGCCGAGGTCCCGCGGCTCCAGCTGCTGGCCTCCGGCACCGCGATCCACTGGATCCTGGAGGCGCAGCAACTGCTCGCCGCCGACTGGGGCGTGGCCGCGGACGTGTGGTCCGCGCCGTCCTGGACGGAGCTCCGCCGGGACGCCCTGGAGTGCGACGCGGCCCGCCTGGAGGGCGAGGACCGGGTTCCGCACGTCACCCGTGCGCTGGCCGGTGCGCCCGGCCCGGTCGTCGCGGTGAGCGACTGGATGCGGGCGGTACCGGACCAGATCGCCCCGTGGGTGGAGCAGGACTGGACCTCCATCGGGACGGACGGCTTCGGCCTGTCCGACACCCGTGACGCGGCCCGCCGCCACTTCGGCGTCGACCCGCAGTCGGTGGTCGTCCAGGCGCTGGCGGCCCTCGCCCGGCGCGGGGACGTCAAGCCGGAGACGGTCAAGGAGGCCCGCGAGCGCTACGGGCTGTGACACCGGGCCCTCGACGGTGCTCAGGCACCGCAGGGCCCCCGGGACGCGGGCGGCCCCGGCCGACACCGGGCGCCGCCCGCCCATGAACTCCCGTGCGGAGATCACCCACCGCGCCCGGGGTCTTCGCACGGGATCCCTCCCGTCCCGCGTTCGCGGGGCGTTGTCAGTGCCGGCACGCATGATGGATCCATGCGTGCCGCACGGCTGATCAAGATGGTGTTGCTGCTCCAGTCCCGGCCGGCGATGACGGCCGGCGAGCTGGCGCGGGAGCTGGAGGTCTCGGAGCGCACCGTCGCCCGGGACGTGCTGTCGCTGTCCGAGGCCGGCGTGCCGGTCTACGCGGACCGCGGCCGCTCCGGCGGCTACCGCCTGATAGGCGGCTATCGCACCCGGTTGACCGGGCTCGGCCGCAGCGAGGCGGAGGCGCTCTTCCTGTCCGGAGTGCCCTCCGCGCTGCGCGAGATGGGCCTGGCCGACGTCGCCTCCGCGGCCCGACTGAAGGTTTCCGCGGCGCTGCTGCCGGAGCTGCGGGACGCCGCGTCGGGCGCCGCCCAACGCTTCCACCTGGACGCGCCGCGCTGGTACCACGATCCCGAGACGCCCGAGCTGCTGCCGGTGCTCGCCGACGCGGTCTGGGACGACCGGCGGCTGACCGTCCGCTACCTCCGACGGGACCGCGAGGTGGTCCGTGAACTGGAGCCGTACGGCCTCGTGTTGAAGGCCGGCGTCTGGTACGTGGCGGCCCGGGCGGCGCCGGAGCGGTCCGCCTCGCCGCCGGCCGGTGCGCCGGCCGGTGCGCCGCCCGACGGCGACGGGGAGCGGGCCGGGTTCCGGGTCTACCGCGTCGACCGGTTCACCGCCGCGGCGCCGACCGTCCCGCCCGAGGACCTGCGGAGCGGCCCGCCCGGCGCCGACCCGGTGCGCGCCGGGCGGTTCGTCCGCGATCCGGAGTTCGACCTGCCCGCGTTCTGGGCCGAGCGGGCCGCGCAGTTCCGCCGCTCGCTGCTGCGCGAGGAGGTCGTGGTCCGGCTCTCCCCGCGCGGGGTCCGGCAGTTGCCGTACGTCACCGAGCCGGCCGCGGCGCGGGAGGCCGTCGAGCGGGCGACCGCCGCGGGCGGGCCGGACGGCCGGGGGTGGTTGACGGTCACCCTGGCCGTGGAGTCCGAGGAGGTCGCCTACGGCCAGCTGTTGGGGCTCGGCCCGGAGGGCGAGGTGTGCGCGCCCCCCGCCCTGCGGGAGCGGTTCGCGGCGGCCGCCCGCCGCGCCGCCGCGCTCTACGCGCCGTCGGAAGAAGGAGCCGCCGACTCGCGGTAGTGCTCGGGGCCCGCGTCCTTACCGCCCATCACCACGTCCAGGAAGTAGCCGAAGCAGTCGGGCCGGGTGCCGTCCGTGTCCGTGAAGTCGTACTCCTTCGCCAGTTGGCCGCTGGAGAGCGACCGGCCGGTCCAGCGCGCCCGGTCCGGGTCGGCGGCCAGGGCCCGCACCGCGCGGCCGATCAGCGCCGGTGACTCGGCGATGGCGAAGTGCGGTTCCTGGGCGATCGCGTCGCGCCAGGTCTCCTCGGTGACGCCGAAGTGGTCCAGCATCTCCTCGGACCGCAGGAAGCCCGGGGTGAGCGAGACCGCCGTGCCGCCGTACTCCGTCAGCTCGCTGGCGAGTCCGAAGGCGATCCGGTGCGGGACGTTCTTGGTGACGTCGAAGCAGAGGCTGTCGCGGTAGGTGCGGTTGAACTCCGCGGTGCCGTCGGTGACCTCGACGACCAGTCCGCCGGGCCGGCGGATCAGCAGCGGCAGCGCGAAGTGGTGGGTGATGATGTGGGAGTCGATGCCGAGCCGGAACATCCGCAGTCCGCCGGCCAGGTCGAGGTCCCACACCTTGGTGTCGAACTGGATCAGCCGGTCGCCGCCCCAGATGCTGTTGACGAGGATGTCCAGCCGCCCCTGCTCCCGGTCGATGCGCTCGACCAGCGCCTCGACCTGGTCCGGTTCCAGGTGGTCGGTGGGTACCGCGATCCCGGTGCCGCCCGCGGCCGTCACGAGCTCCGCCGTCTGCTCGATGGTCTCCGAGGGCCGGCCGACCTCGCTGGTGCGGTGCCGGGTCGTGCGGCCGGTGACGTAGACCGTCGCGCCGGCCCGGCCCAGTTCCACCGCCATCGCCCGTCCCGCGCCCCGGGTGGCCCCGGCGACCAGGCCCACCCGGCCGCTCAGGTCGCCCGCGGGGTGCCGCCCGCCGGGTGCCGCCGCTGCCGTCCGCCGGTCCGTCGCCTTCTCCTGCGCCGTCACGTGTCACTCCTCGCTCTGTTGCCTGCTGTGCGGTCGTACGCGGTGACCCTGACAGCCAATCCCGACACCTTCTGTCGGGATTCCTCGGGCGGTTGCCGGGCTTCGCCACGGACCCGCCGGCGGCCGGCGCGCCCCGTCCGCGGGCCCCGCCGGAGCCGCCCTACGGACGCAGCGCCGACAGGCTCCGGCCGTCCCGCAGCCGCCCGGCGACCTGCGCCGGGGCCTGGGGCCCGGCCGGCACCGCCAGCGTCGTCGCCGCGGCGCCGGCCCGCACCCCGCCGGTCACGTCGATCCCGGCCACCTCGCTGCTGCCGGCCGCGAGCAGATACCACTTCCCGGACTTCGCCTGCCAGTGGACGTCGCCGAGCACGTGCCGCCCGAACGGACTGCACGCCGCGGTGCCGACCGCCCGGCCGGCGGTCCTCCCGGGGTCGGCCGGCCCGGTGGCGGGCGGCAGGAACTGCACCACGGCCCGGCCCGGTCCGCGCCAGGTGTCCGCGCGGTTGCAGACCCAGGTGGCGGTGCCGCCGCCCTCGGGGAGGTCCTGCTGCGCGTAGGCCCAGTTGTTGACCGCCCGTACGCCGGTGCCGCGCAGCGACCGCAGGGTGCACGCGGTGCGCGCCCAGCTGTGCAGCGCGGGTGCGCCGGTCACCTCGCCGGGGCCGCCCGCGGTGGGCGACGGCAGGTACGTCAGGTGCGCCGGCGCCAGGTCGCCGAGGTCGGTGACCAGGAACGAGCGCCGGTCGTCGATCCGCGGCGAGGAGCGGAACTCGGCCACCGGCCAGTGCCCGCAGGGGGCACCGTCCGCCGGCGGGAGCGGGATGCGGTCGGTGACGCCGTCCGGGGCCAGGTGCAGCCCGTGCGGCGGCGCGTCGGGGGCGAGCAGGTCCCGGACGGCGACGTCGGAGACCCAGGGGGCGATCAGGTAGCGCAGCCAGCCGTTGCCGCGGCCGATCACCAGTCCGCCGGCGGAGGTGAGGTCGGCGGCGTCGACCCGGGCGAAGTGCAGGGTGGGCGTGGCCCCTTCGGGCTCCGCGTACCGCACCAGCCGCTCGCCGTCGTGGAGGACCACCACCATGACGTTGTCGATCAGGCCCGCGTACAGCAGCCGGGGCGGGGCGGCGGGCGGCCGGGTGGAGGTGTCCGCCGCGGCGACGACGCGGGTGCCCGGGGGCGGCGCGGCCCAGACCCGCAGCGCCCGCGCCAGCAGCTGCCGGTCGCCGGCCTGCCGGCCGCGCGGCGGCCAGGCGGTGAAGTCCACCCGGGAGGTCTCCGCCCACTGCTCGTGCGGCGTCCGCAGCAGCCGGTCGGGGTCGAGTGCCTGTTGGGCGGCGGTGGGTACGGGGCCGGCCGCGGGGCGGCCGTCGGGCAGCGCCGCCACCGCGACCGTCCCGGCCACCAGCACCGCCGCCAGCACCGCCGTCGCCCGCACCCGCTGTCGACGGCGCAACAGGTCCGTCGGCCGGGCCTGGACCGTGCAGGGGTCGAACTCGCCCGAGTTCAGCAGCGCCGCGGTCCCGGCGGTCCGCCGGTCCAACTGGCCGGCCGCCCGCTGCGCCGCGTCGGGGTCCGCGACGCCGGCCCGCACCAGGACGGCGCGCGCCGCGTCCGCGTCCAGCCCCTCCAGCTGCCACAGCCCCAGGGCGGCCCGCACCGCGGCCGGGACCGCCGACAGGGCCTGGTCCAGGGCGAGTTCGTCGGCGCCCCCGGCGCGCGGGAAGAGCCGCAGCCCCCAGACGAACGGCACGGTCGGCAGCAGTACCGCGGGCCGCTGGCGCTCCTCGAAGGCCAGCGCCAGCTCCACCGTGCGCTGGCGGACCAGGTCGTAGCCGGCGCCGGTGTCCGCGCCGCGCTGGGCGGGCAGCGCGCCGGCCGGCCGGCGCGGCGCGCGCCACGGCAGCGCCCGCTGCACCAGGCCGTGCGCGGTGAGGACCTTGCGGTGGCGGCCCATCGACGGGGGCAGCACCAGATAGGCGAGGCGGACCAGCCGCGGGTAGTGCTCGACGAGGGCCGCCTCGGCGCGTTCGACCTCGGCCCGGGTTCGTTCGTCCATGGGCATGGCGGTGTGCGCCCTTCACGAAGTGGGAGTGCCGGTGGGGGAGGAAAGGTGGGGTGCGGGGGGCTGTGGTGGGGGGTCTGCTCTGCCGTCGTTGCATGCCGCACAACGAGGGAGTCCCGGCGCGGTCACCCGCCGGACCGTCGCTCCTGACGCCCCGGCGCGCCGCCCGGATGGGCTCCCGGCCGGGTCCGGGGCACTCCGCGTGCGGGCCGCGTCGGCAGGACGGATGCTGGAGCGGTGATGGACGAGACGGAGTTCTGGGAGCTGGTCGACGGCTCCCGCGCGGGGGCCGCCGGCGACCCCGAGGAGCAGGCCGACGCGCTGGTCGAGCGGCTGCTGGGGCTCGACCCGGACCGCATCGTCGACTTCGCCCGCCACTTCGAGGCCCGCTACAACCGGGCGTACACCTGGGACCTGTGGGCCGCCGCGGCGTTGATGCTGGACGGCGCCAGCGACGACGCCTTCGACTACTTCCGCTGCTGGCTGATCGGTCAGGGCCGGCACGTCTTCGAGGGCGCGCTGCACGACCCGGACCAGTTGGCCGCCCTCGTCGGGGACTTCGACGAGGAGACCGACGGCGACGCCGAGGAGCTCGGGTACGCCGCCGACGAGGCGTACGAGCAGCTGACCGGCGTCGTCATGCCCGACCTGGAGCTGCCCCCGGCCCCGCCGGAGCCGCTCGGCACCTACCTCGACCTCGACGACGACCCGACCCTCGCCGAGCGGCTGCCGCGGCTGTGGGACCGCTTCCGGCGCTGAGTTCCCGCGCCGCCGCCGCGGACTCCCGCCCGGCGCACCCCTGCCCCTCCCCGGTGGCGCCCCGGATTGCGGGCAGGATGGCCCCATGCGGATCGCGATCACCGGCTCGACCGGACTCATCGGCACGGCCCTCGTCCGAAACCTGCGCGCGGACGGCCACGACGTCGTCCGGCTGGTCCGCCGGCCGTCGACGGCGGCCGACGAGGTGACCTGGGACCCCAAGGGGCGGCGGCTGGATCCGGCCGCCCTCGCCGGCTGCACGGCGGTGGTCCACCTCGCCGGGGCGGGCATCGCCGACCGCCGCTGGACCGCCGCGTACAAGCAGGAACTCCGCGACAGCCGGGTGCTGGGCACCCGCACGCTGGCCACCGCGCTGGCCGCGATGGACGACCCGCCGCGGGTCTTCGTCTCGGGCAGCGCGATCGGCTACTACGGCGACACCGGGGACCGGCGCACGGACGAGGACGCGCCGGCCGGTACGGGCTTCCTGCCGGAGCTGTGCGTGGCGTGGGAGGACGCCGCGGCCCCCGCCCAGGACGCCGGGGTGCGGACCGTCTTCGCCCGCACCGGTCTGGTCGTGGCGGGCTCCGGGGGCGCCTGGGGGCGGCTCTTCCCGCTGTTCCGGCTGGGGCTGGGCGGCCGGATCGGCGACGGCAGCCAGTACTGGAGCTTCATCTCGCTGCGGGACCACGTCGCGGCGCTCCGCCACGTGCTGGCGACCGAGGAGCTGTCCGGGCCGGTCAACCTCACCGCGCCGGAGCCGGTCACCAACCGCGAGGCGACGGCGGTGATGGGGCACGTGCTGCGTCGCCCCACGCTGTGCACCGTGCCGGCGCCGGCGCTGCGGATCGCCCTCGGGGAGTTCGCCGAGGACGTGCTGGGCAGTCAGCGGATCGTGCCGCGGCGGCTGCTGGACTCCGGTTTCACGTTCACGGACCCGCGGATCGGCGACGCGGTGCGCGCCGCGCTGGCGTCGTAGACCGCCGAGGGCCGGGGTGTGGCGCGGGGACGCTCCGACGCGCCCCCAGGGCGCCCCTGTCGGCCGGGCGGCGGTGCTCCCTACGGTCCTCGGACACACCACTGGCATCCCGGCGGCCCGCACCGGGCATGAGAACCGTGCGCTGCCGCTGGGACCGACCTCGGGAGGGGCATGTGCTGCGCTCCGCATCGGCCGTCGACGTCGTCATCGTGGGGGCCGGGCCGGCCGGCCTCGCCGCCGCCCGCCATCTGACCTCGGCGGGGCTCGCGGTCACCGTCCTGGAGGCCGCGTCACGGGTCGGCGGCCGGTCCGTCACCGACGAGGTGGACGGCTTCCGCCTGGACCGCTGCGGGCGCCCGCTGGCGGTCTCACCGGCCGCGCTGCGCCGCACGCCCGGCCTGGGCGAGTTGACGCTGCGTCCGTTCGCGGCCGGGGTGAGCCTGCACAACGGCCAGCGCGCGCAGCGCATCAGCCCGCTGCGGTGCACGAGGGGCGCACTGTCCGCGGCACGCGCCCTCACGCGCGCCGACCGGCGCACGGAGCGTTCCGCCGACCGTCCGGTCAGCGACGTGCTGGCCGGCCGCCCGGCGTTCCCGCCGCGCACCCACGACACCTTCCTGCGGCCACTGTTGAGCGCGCTGCTCTGCGACCCGCGGCTGCACGGCTCCGGCCGGGGCGCCGCACAGGTGCTGCGGGCCTTCGCGGAGGGCCGGCTGGCCCTCCCGGCGGGCGGCGCCTCGGCCGTCCCGGAGCTGCTGGCCGCCGGTCTGCCGCCGGGCACGGTGCGGACGTCCGTGGAAGTCACGGCCGTCGACACCAACGGGGTCAGCACCCGCGAGCACGGGCGGATCCCGTGCCGGGCGGTGCTGGTGGCGACCGGAGCACGGGACGCCGCCGCGCTCCTGCCGGGGCTGCGCCGGCCGGCCTTCCACCCGGTGACCGTGCTGCACCACACCGCCACCGCCCCCGCCGGCACCCGCGGCGGCCCGGTCCGCGACACCGCCCTGATCCTGCCGACCGAGGGCCCGATCGGCTTCAGCTACCTCGCCGGCGCGATCGACCCGTCCCGTACCCCGCCCGGCCGGTCGCTGGTCACCACCGTCGTCCTGGGCCCGGCCTCCGCGCTGCCGCTGGACGTCCTCGACAAGACCGTCCGGCCGCAGCTGGACCGGATCTACGGGGTGCGGACCGACGACTGGCAGCTGCTGACCGGCCACCACGATCCGTACGCGGTGCCCGCGATGGCCACCCCGCACGACCCGCAGCGCACCGTACGGGTGTTGGCCGGGCTCTACGTGTGCGGTGACCACCGCGACACCAGCACCGTGCAGGGCGCGCTGCGCTCCGGCCACCGGGCCGCCCGCGCCCTGCTCCAGGACTTCGGCATCCCGGCCCGCACGGAACCGGACGCCGTGCGGGCCGCGGCGTGACGGGCCGGGACGCGTCGCCACCGGCCCGTCACCCCAGCGCGGCCACCCGCTCCCGGTAGCCGCGCACGGCCGCCGCGTCCCGGTACGGCTCCAGCCGCCGCTCGAAGTCCCGGACGTACTCGTGGGCGCGGGCGGAGCGCATCTCGGACGCCTGGAGGGCCGCCTCGGCGCCGAGCGTGCACGCCTGCTCCAGTTCGCCCAGGCCCAACCGGGCGGTGGCCAGCACCACCCGGCAGAACAGCCGGCTACGGGCGAACCCCGCGGCACGCAGTTGCAGGGAGCGCTCGGCGTGCTGGGAGGCGGCGCGGAACTGCTGGAGGTCGCGGTGGCAGTGCGCGAGTTCGTCCGCGAGCTGGGCCTCGTCGAAGAACCGCGCCCAGTAGGGGGTGTCGTCGCCGGGGCGGGCGCCCTCCAGGGCCCGTTCGGCGCGGGCCAGTGCGGCCGTGCAGGCCCGGACCTCGCTCAGGACGCCGTGCCCGCGGGCCTCGGCGGCGTGCAGCAGCGCCTGCACCGCGGGCGGCACGCTGCTGCCGACGCCCTGCTGGGCGACCCGGGCCAGTTGCACGGCCTCCCGGCCGTGCCCCAGATAGACCGCCTGCCGGCTCATCGTCACCAGGACGTAGGCGCCGTACCCCCGGTCCCCCGCGGCCTGCGAGAGCCGCAGCGCCTGCACGAAGTACCGCTGCGCCAGCCCGTGCGCAGCGATGTCGTACGAGGTCCAGCCGGCCAGCCTGGTCAGGTCGGCGGCGGCCGCGAACAACCGGCGGCCGATCGCCTCCCCGTAGGTGCCCCGGAGCATCGGCTCCGCCTCGTGCTCCAGATAGCGCACCAGGGCCTGGCGGGCGTGGCCGCCGCCGTAGGCGTGGTCCAGGGCGCGGAACAGCTCGCCGACCGAGCGCAGCGCCGCGATGTCGCCGGAGGTGACCCGGCCGCCCTGGGTGCGGTCCACGCGCTCCGTCTGGCGCTGCCGGGGCACCGACGTCCGGCCGCCCTGGACCGGCACCCGCTCGACGGTGTCGGCCGGTTGCTCGCCGTGCGCGACGCGTTCGTCGGGGCGGCCGATCAGCCAGTCCCGGCTGGGCACCACGAGCCCGGCCGGGGTGAAGGCGATCTTGCGGAGCTCGGCATGACTGCCGGAGTCCTTGCGCCACAGCCCGCTGACGATGTCCACCGCCTCGGCGGGGGTCGAGGCGAATTCCAGCCCGGCGTACACCGGCGCGCAGGCGTCCAGGCCGAGGTCCTGGGCGGACAGCCGGCGGCCCAGCCGCCGGGTGAAGACCTCCGCGATCAGCGCGGGGGTGGTGCCTCTGGGCTGCTGGCCGCGCAACCAGCGCGTCACCGAGGTCTTGTCGTAGCGCAGGTCCAGGCCGTGCTCGATGCCCAGTTGATCAACCCGTCTGGCCAGCCCTGCGTTGGAAAAGCCCGCCTCGGAGATGAGCGCGGCGAGCTGGCGATTGGGCGTGTGGTGCGGGGGTCGTTCCGTCATCAGCTTTACCGGTCTCCTGCCTTCCGGGCCGGGCCGCCGGCCTCGACTGACCCCGTCCGGCGTGCTCTTCGCCCTTGTGGAACGGCGTGAATGTAACGGCCTTCAGCGCCTTTCTCGCGTCTTGCGCCTCGCGTTCATCCGATCGTGTGAGCACGTCACAGGCGCGTCGAGGGCTGTGCGGCGCACCGACCCCGTGCGGGGGGCGCGCGCGGCGGCCGTACAGTGGCACGGGCGCGATGTGGCATCGCAAGTGCTTCGCGTGAGGCATCAAACGTCGCGAAGAACTGCGACAACAGTTCGAAGAGGAGCTGCCGTGACTGCGATCTCTCGGGGGGAGACCCCCGCACCCGAGGGGCTGCGCTTCGTTCATCTGGGCTTCGGGGCGGACGCCGTCGCGTACGAGCCGGCTTGGCAGGAACAGCGTCGCGTCCACGCCGCCCGGTTCGCCGACGAGGTCCCCGACACCTGCCTGCTCCTGGAGCACCAGGAGGTCTACACGGCGGGTCGGCGCACCTCCGACGACGAGCGCCCGTTGGACGGCACCCCCGTCGTCGACGTGGACCGCGGTGGGAAGATCACCTGGCACGGTCCCGGCCAGTTGGTCGGCTACCCCATCCAGAAGCTGCCGCGCCCGGTCGACGTGGTCGCGCACGTCCGCCGGTTGGAGGACGCGCTGATCCGGGTCTGCGCCGAGTTCGGCGTCGAGGGCACCCGGGTCGAGGGCCGCAGCGGCGTGTGGGTCCTGGGGGACCCGGTGGAGCAGCGCCCGGCCCTGGGCGGTCTCCAGCTCGACTTCGACCCGCGGACCACGGACGAGCTGTTCGACCCGCGGCTGAACGGCCCCGAGTACGCGCCGTCCAACGCCGGGCAGCGCCGCGAGGACCGCAAGCTGGCCGCGATCGGCATCCGCGTCGCCAAGGGCGTCACGATGCACGGCTTCGCGCTCAATGTGAACCCGGACACCACCTCGTTCGACAAGATCGTGCCCTGCGGCATCCGGGACGCCGGCGTCGCCTCGCTCTCCGGCGAACTGGGCCGCGAGGTCACCATCGCCGAGGTCCTGCCGGTGGCCGAGAAGCACCTGCGGGACGTCCTGGAGAACGCCGTCCTCCTGCCCCGCGCGGTCTGAGCGCCGCACCCGCGGCATGACCGCGGGAATGCCGTCCTCCCGTCCGAGGTTGGCCCTGCACCACCCGCACGTGGATATGCGTGCGAATTGACGGGCGTACCCTGGTGTACGCCGAAGAATCGAAGTTGTTAGGGAGCCGACGTGTCCGCAGTCGCACCCGACGGACGCAAGATGCTGCGCCTGGAGGTCCGCAACAGCCAGACCCCCATCGAGCGCAAGCCCGAGTGGATCAAGACCCGGGCGAAAATGGGTCCCGAGTACAACCACCTCCAGGGCCTGGTCAAGAGCGAGGGTCTGCACACGGTCTGCCAGGAGGCGGGGTGTCCCAACATCTTTGAGTGCTGGGAGGACCGCGAGGCGACCTTCCTCATCGGTGGTGACCAGTGCACCCGCCGCTGCGACTTCTGCCAGATCGACACCGGCAAGCCGCAGGAGCTGGACCGCGACGAGCCGCGCCGGGTCGCGGAGTCGGTCCAGACCATGGGCCTGAAGTACGCCACCATCACCGGCGTCGCCCGCGACGACCTGGAGGACGGCGGCGCCTGGCTCTACGCCGAGACCGTGCGCCAGATCCACGCCGCGATGCCCGACACCGGCGTGGAACTGCTGATCCCCGACTTCAACGCGGTCCCCGAGCAGCTCGCCGAGGTCTTCTCGTCCCGCCCCCAGGTGCTGGCGCACAACGTCGAGACGGTGCCGCGGATCTTCAAGCGGATCCGCCCCGGCTTCCGCTACGAGCGGTCGCTGGAGGTCATCACCAAGTCCCGCGAGGCCGGTCTGGTCACCAAGTCCAACCTGATCCTGGGCATGGGCGAGACCCGCGAGGAGATCAGCCAGGCGCTCCAGGACCTGCACGACGCGGGCTGCGAGTTGATCACGATCACCCAGTACCTGCGCCCGTCGGTGCGGCACCACCCCATCGAGCGCTGGGTGAAGCCGGCCGAGTTCGTGGAGCTCAAGGAGGAGGCCGAGGAGATCGGCTACGCCGGCGTCATGTCCGGCCCGCTGGTCCGCTCCTCCTACCGCGCCGGTCGGCTGTACCAGCAGGCGATCGAGCGGCGCGAGGTCGAGGCGTCCAGTCAGGCGGTTTGACGCGTCCGACGCGCCATCTTGTGAAACGTGGCACATGCTGAGAGACGCGGCCCCGCACTCCCCCAGGCTGGGGGGCGTGGGGGCCGCGTCAACGTTTCATAGGTGTTTGACCGGCAGGTCATCCGTTGGTAACACCCTTCAGTGACGATGGATGTACGCACCGCTCGACACCTCCCACCACCGCATCCCCCTGCTCGTTCCGTTCGTCCGAGGGAGACCACCACCATGGAGGCCGCGCCGCTCCGCGCCACCCCCCGCCCCATCCCCTCCGTCACCGGTACCCTGCGCGCCATCGAGGCCGTGCTGCTGCGCAACGGCCAGCGCACCGCCCGCCGCAACGCCTGGACATCTGTCCTGGAGGACCGCCGGCGCGCCAAGGACCGGTACGACGCCGAGTACGTCCTGGAGGCCGCGGCCACCCGACGCCCGCACGCCACGTAAACTTCGCTGTATGGCGAGGAAGGCAAACGCAACCGGCGCTGGCGGCGCTGAGAACACCGGGCGGCTGAAGCAGATCGCCCTGACCTACAAGATGACCCGTCGGGTCGATTCCAAGGTCGGTCTTGTCGTCGCTGGCACAGGAATCGTCGTCTTCGGCGTGCTCCTCGCCATCGGCTTCCTGATCGGCCACCCCGTCTACGCGGGCATCCTGGGCTTCGTCCTGGCGTTCCTCGCGATGGCGATCATCTTCGGGCGGCGTGCCGAGCGGGCGGCGTTCGGACAGATGGAGGGCCAGCCCGGCGCGGCGGCCGCCGTCCTGGAGAACGTGGGCCGTGGCTGGACGGTGACCCCCGCCGTCGCGATGAACCGCAACCAGGACGTGGTGCACCGCGCCGTCGGCAAGGCCGGCATCGTCCTGGTCGGCGAGGGCAACCCGAACCGACTGCGCGGTCTGCTGGGCGCCGAGAAGAAGCGCATGGCGCGCACCGTCGCCGACGCCCCGGTGCACGACGTGATCATCGGCGAGGGCGAGGGCCAGGTTCCGCTGAAGAAGCTGCGCACCCACCTGCTGAAGCTCCCGCGCGTGCTCCCCGGCCCCCAGGTGACGGCGGTCAACGACCGCCTACGCGCGCTCGGCGACCTGATGAGCAACATGCCGGTCCCGAAGGGGCCGATGCCCAAGGGCATGCGGATGCCCAAGGGCGGCGGCAAGGCCCGCTGACCCCGACGCCCCACTCGTCCCCGGCCGCACGGAAACCACCGCCCGGCCGACACCCACAACAGCAACACAAGAGCAACGCCCGACGCCCCGAGGCTTGGCCTCGGGGCGTCGGGCGTTGAGGTGGGGTGCGCGGCTCCGCCGCGGGAGGCAGGTGAAGTCAGGAGCGGCGGACGGACCCCGCCGGGAGCGGGCCGCGGAACGGAGCGGATGAGGCAGCGGGGCAGACCAGCGCGTCAGACCAGCGAAGCCGATCGGCCCGGCGGACGGATCGGCCCGGCGGACGGATCGGCGAGCTGGTCAGATCCGCACCTGCACCGAGCGGCTGAGCCGGTCGTGCAGCCCTCGGCCGTCCCGGTCCCAGATCGCGGCGGGGATGACCAGCACCAGCAGCACCGTGCGCAGCACCACGCGCGGCAGGGTGATCCGGCCGCCGCCCTCGGAGACCACCCGCAGCCCGAGCAGTCGCTTGCCGGGGGTGCAGCCGACGGTACCGACGGTCAGCACGCTGAGCACCGCGAACACCACCAGCGCCCAGTTGCTCGCCGACTGCGCCTTGCCGCCGCTGAGCAGCCCGTAGGCGACGAGCAGGCACAGCGCCCAGTCGATGAAGAGCGCGCCGAAGCGGCGGCCGACCCGTGCGATCGAGCCCGGGCCCTCCTCGGGCAGCCCGAGTTGCTGACCCCGGTACCCGAAGTCGACGCCCATGTCCTCGGCTGCCGCCCGGGGCCCGGAGATCCACGATCCGAATGCTTGCCTGTTGTCCACCCGTCCACGGTACTGCGACCGCATCCGTTCCCCCGGTGGCGGGTTGCCGGGTCCCGGTTTCCGACGCGTTTCCGCCGCGTCCCCCTGCCCGGGGCCGGCCCGGGACCATCGGGTCGGCCGGAGACAACCGGGAGCGCCCGGGCGGCCCGGAGGCCCCGAGGCGGCCGTCGGAGCGGCCCGTCGCGGCCCCTTCTCCCGGCCCGCCGAACCCGCTTCCACAGGCGTCCCCGCACCCACCCCGGCAGGCGCACACTGGGGGTGGGCGGACAGCGTGCCGGTTAACCTCGGCGAAACAAATGGGTCATGCTTGGGAAATCCCGCCTGCCTATGGTCGGGCGAGCGCACCACTGCACGAGGTCGCGCTCCGAGTCGCAACCCCGCGTCCGCCGAGCGGTGACCGGGCTAGGAGGAGTTGGATGTTCCAGAACGCCGACGACGCGAAGAAGTTCATCGCGGATGAGGACGTGAAGTTCGTCGACGTCCGTTTCTGCGACCTGCCGGGCGTGATGCAGCACTTCACGATCCCCGCTACGGCGTTCGACCCGGACGAGGAGCTGGCGTTCGACGGTTCGTCGATCCGCGGTTTCCAGGCGATCCACGAGTCCGACATGGCCCTGCGCCCGGACCTGTCGACGGCCCGCGTGGACCCGTTCCGCCAGGAGAAGCACCTCAACATCAACTTCTTCATCCACGACCCGATCACGGGCGAGCAGTACAGCCGTGACCCGCGCAACATCGCCAAGAAGGCCGAGGCGTACCTCGCCTCCACCGGCATCGCGGACACCGCGTTCTTCGGCCCCGAGGCGGAGTTCTACGTCTTCGACTCGGTCCGCTTCGAGACCTCCGCGAACCAGGGCTTCTACCACATCGACTCCGAGGCCGGCGCCTGGAACACCGGTGCCCTGGAGGACAACCGCGGCTACAAGGTCCGTTACAAGGGCGGCTACTTTCCGGCCCCGCCGGTCGACCACTTCGCCGACCTGCGCGCCGAGATCTCCCTGGAGCTGGAGAAGTCCGGCCTGCAGGTCGAGCGCCAGCACCACGAGGTCGGCACCGCCGGCCAGGCCGAGATCAACTACAAGTTCAACACCCTGCTCGCCGCCGCCGACGACTTGATGCTCTTCAAGTACATCGTCAAGAACGTCGCCTGGCGCAACGGCAAGACCGCCACCTTCATGCCCAAGCCGATCTTCGGTGACAACGGCTCCGGCATGCACGTCCACCAGTCCCTGTGGCAGGGCGGCCAGCCGCTCTTCTACGACGAGCAGGGCTACGCGGGCCTCTCCGACACCGCCCGCTACTACATCGGCGGCATCCTCAAGCACGCCCCGTCGCTGCTGGCGTTCACCAACCCCACCGTGAACTCCTACCACCGCCTGGTCCCGGGCTTCGAGGCACCGGTCAACCTGGTCTACTCGCAGCGCAACCGCTCCGCCGCCATGCGCATCCCGATCACGGGCTCCAACCCGAAGGCCAAGCGCGTCGAGTTCCGCGCCCCGGACCCGTCGTCCAACCCGTACCTCGCCTTCTCGGCCCTCCTCCTCGCCGGCCTCGACGGCGTCAAGAACAAGATCGAGCCGGCCGAGCCGATCGACAAGGACCTCTACGAGCTCGCCCCGGAGGAGCACGCCGGCGTCCCGCAGGTCCCGACCTCCCTCCCCGCGGTCCTCGAGGCCCTCGAAGCGGACAACGAGTACCTCCAGCAGGGCGGCGTCTTCACCTCCGACCTGATCGAGACCTGGATCGACTACAAGCGCACCAACGAGATCGCCCCGATCCAACTCCGCCCGCACCCGCACGAGTTCGAGCTTTACTTCGATCTCTAAACAGCGGAGCGCAAACTCGGCTGCCGACGGTAAGGCTGAGAGCGGTTGCCCCACTCAGGCGGGGCAACCGCTCGTTGTCTGTCGCGACCGGCATTCGGAGCCCAGCCGGGTTCGCCGTCGCCCGGGCTTCAGATCAGATGGGTGCCAGACTCACCCACTGGGGCCCAGGTCCCTTCATGCGCCGGAGAGCGGTGTCGTCCGCGGCGACTACTCGCCAGCCATTGCTGGAGTTATCGACTGCCATGTGCTGATCCTGAGCCGTCGACGTTCCCCGGTCACTACTCCGCATCACGGGCCGGCTCGGTCTCGAATGCCATGAGCGTCAACCCCGTGACTTGGATGACGGCGTTCCACTCGTCCTGGGTCAAGTCCGGAAATTCCTCCCGCAGGCAACTGGGGACAGGGGAGCCATCAGCGCTCAGCACTACCTCCGCGAAGGCCACCCCCGAGCGACTGAGGCACAAGCGCGGCCCTTGCCGGGGCTCCCCGGCTTGCAGCACCGCGATGCGCTGAGCGGCCTCCTTGTTGTCGGGCGTCTCCGATGCGAAGTTCAGGAGCGCGGTCCGCAATTGCGCAGTGAGCTCGTCCTGGCGCAGGTCAGGGCGCTCCGAAATGGCGGCCAGTGCCAGGCAGAATCGCTCTCGCGCTACCGACCGGGGCGGTCTCGGGGTGACCTGCTGGTGCCGGCCGGCATCGTCGCGCACAGGCTCGGGCTCCGACTGAAGTCCTGTGAAGACAAGCTTGGACACCAGCAGTACTGCCTCCCACTCCTCCTGGTTCAGGGTCGGGCAACTCTCCCGCACCTGGGACGGAAGGTGGCTCTCGTCCGCGTACAACAGCACGTCCGACAGGTCTACGTCATAGTCCGCAAGCCGAAGGCCGAGGCTTCGTCCCCAGGGATGGTCCTCAGCGCCAACGGTGACCAGGTCGACGCGCGATCGCTCGCCCAGCGCCTCCGAAGCCAGTTCGCGTAGCGCGGTGACGACTGCCGCGCTAAGGCCGGCCTCGTCCAGGTCACCCCTCTCGCCGACACACAGCAGGGCGTCGCGCAGGCGTCCGCGCGGCGATGACGGGTTCATCGTCTCCTCCTACGGCCGCCGCCTGAGTCGAGCGGCTGGACGTTCGTCTTCTCCACGTACTTGTTGAAATCATCGATCTTGTCCGCCGGTACCGCATAGCGACCTGGCTCGTTTGTCGGCTTGACCTCGTACTGCTTGAGCCAGGCCAACACCTCCGGCTTGCAGTGGAACTCCATTTTGTGGGTGTAATTCTTGCTCTTGCCGAGCGTGCCGGGGTTGACCTTGCCGGTCTGGGCGATCCACTTCGGCTGCCGTTCGTGGCCGGGCCTGGGGACGAGCCCTCCGCTTGGCTTCACTGCTGCGCTCGCCTTCGCCTCCGCCTCACTGCCGTAGCGTTCGATGATGACCGGGCACTTCTTCTTCGCCAGGCCGAGTGGGTCGATTTCGGCGAAGGGATTGTCGACGTAGCCGTGTGGGTCGGGAGCGGGCCCGAGACCGAGGGGATCGGGGCTGAGGTACCGGCCGTTGAGTGAGTCGTAATAACGGAACAGGTTGTAGTGCAGGCCGCTCTCACGGTCGTGGTACTGACCGGGGAAGCCGAGACTGCACTCCACCGCAGCCCCGCTGGGATCACCAGGATGGGGTGTTCCCCACAGCGTGGACCTGGAGTGCCAGGCAATCGCACCGTCCTCATCGACGAGCTCCGTCGGTGTGCCGACCAGGTCGGTGATGACGGAGTAGAAGCGCTCGTCGAATTCCCCTTGCGCCGGCTCGGGTCCGCCGGCGGTGCGGTCCACCCGGGTCAGGACGCGGTAGCCGACTGGATCCCACTCCCAGCTGGTGACCTGGACATCAGCCGGCCCTGAACCGCTGCGCAGTTCCTCGGCAAGAACGGTGCCGTCCCAGGTGAACGTGGTCTGCTCGACCACGGTGCTGGTGTCGCCGCTCAGCCGCTGCTTGGCGATGCGGCGCCCGAGGGGATCGTAGTGATAGCGCCAGGTGATACCGCCCGGGAGGGTGACCGTGGTGAGGCGGTCATCCGCGTCCCAGGAATAGTGCCAGCTGCGGGTGCCGCCGGAGAGCAACCTGCGGCACTGCTTGATGACCCGCCCCTGGCCGTCGTACTCATAACTGGTGCGCCCTGCCTGGCGGAGCAGGGTGCCGTCGTACGACCTCGTCCCCGCGGTGTCGTTCAGGTCCACCCGCCCGGCGGTCTGGCTCTCCGCATGGGTCAGGTTGCCCGCGGTGTCATAGGCATAGGTCTCGGACCAGTTGTGTCCCGAGACTCTGGTGACCCGCCCCATCGGATCCAGTTCGAAGGCTCGTGTCCCCAGCATGGTGTCCGTGAAGCCGAGAAGTTGGCCGTCCGGGCGGTAGGCGAAGGTGCGGTGTCTCAGCGCGGTACCTGCTACGTCGGCTGCCGGCAGCGCAGCTGAGAGGGTCTGGCCCGTCATGCGGTTGGCCGGGTCCCAGGTCTGGGAGAGGACCGCCGCACCGAGGTTGCGACAGGTCTCCCGCCCGGCGAGGTCGTGGCCGAACCTGACCTCTCGCCCAGCGCTGACCAGCGTTGCCGGCCGACCGGCCGCATCATAGGTCCACCGGGTCTCTACACCGCTGGGGGTCCGGCGCAGGGCGCGTCTGCCCAGGTCGTCGTATCCGAACTCGATGACCGACTGGTCCTGTTGCTCCGTCCGCAAACGGCCTGCTGGGTCGTACGTGAAGGCCAGGTCCGTGTCGCCGTTGGCCGCGTACAGCAGACGGCCTTCGGCGTCGTAGTGGAATCGCGCTCCGCCGTCCTGCGTGGCTTCACGGACGACACGGTCGAGCAGATCGCGGGTGTAGCGCACGGTCTGGCCCGCGCCGTTGGTCCGCGACGTCAACCGGCCGGCCACATCGTGTGTGTAGCCGATGAGGCGCCCGTTGAAGTCGGTCTCCTGTACGACCCGGCCCAGCGAGTCGTAGGTATAGCGCCACAGTTGTCCCTGAGGGTTGGTGACGGCGATGAGCCGCAGCTCAGGATCGTAGGCAAAGGTGAACCTGGCACCGTCGGGGCCCGTACGGGCAGAGACTCGATCAAAGAAGGTGTATTCGAAGGACGTGGTTCCGCCAGCCGCATCGACACGCTGGAGCAGGTTCTCTTCGGCGTCGTAGGACCACCGCTCGGTGTGGCCGTCGGGCCGGGTACACCAGGCCGGCTGTCCCTCCACCGTCCATCCGAACACCGTCACGGCACCCATCGGATCGGTCACCATCCGAGGTCGACCGAAGGCGTCCCGCTCGCATGTGCTCACGGCTCCCAGAGGGTCGGTGACGGCCACCGGCAATCCGGCTGCGTTGGTGGTGAGACGGGTCGTCTGACCGATGGCGTCGGTGACGGCTGTGAGATGGCCGAAGGAGCCGTACTCGTAGCTGGTGGTGGCTCCGACCGGATCAGTGACCTGCAGCAGGTTTCCGCAATCGTCGTACACGTACTGCCAACCCGCACCGTCCGCACCGACCATGATCAGGGGCTGGTGGAGGTCGTTGTAGACAGCGGTCATCCGCGAGCCATCGGGGCGGGTGACCGCGGTGGCGTTGCCCGCCGTGTCGTACTCCATTGTGACCGTACGGCCCAACGGGTCGGTACGTCGCAGCAGTCGGTGGTACCGGTCCCATTCAAAGGTGGTGGCCTCGCCCGAGGGATCGGTCTCCCTCGTCGTCTGACCGCGCTCGTTGAACTGGTAGACAGTGACCTGCCCCAGTGCGTCGGTGACCCGGGTACGGCGGGCCTCGTCGTCGTAAACGAAGACGGCATTGAGGAATCCCCCCTCGCCGCGGGTCTCGACACAGCGCCCGGCCGCGTCGTAGAGGTAGTCGTACCGATGCCGATTCCGGTCGGTCCAGGAAGTGATCCGACCGTCCCGGTCATACGTGAAGCGCATCGGTTCACCGGACGAGTTGGTGACCTCGGTGAGGTTCCCGTCGCCGTCGTAGTCGAATGCAGTCAGCAGCAGTCCTGCCGCGCAGCCGCCCTCGGTCTCCTCACTGCTGGTTGGCTCGGCGGCCAGTGCCACCGCATCTGAACTCCTCGCGCCCAGCAGGCGCAGCCCGGATATCCGTAGCCCTGCGGTCTCGACACGGATCCGGTATCCGCCGCTGTGCCAGACCTCGTTGGGGGAGCCGTCGTCGGAATAGTCGATGTCGATCTGATTCCCGTGCCGGTCGGTGACGGCCGTCAGCCGGAGCTGTGAGGCACTCAACCCGCTCAGCTCACCCGTGACGTTGGCCGGCTTGGCGAAGTGCCAGGAGCGACCCTCCAGTGGATCGCTGATGCGAAGTCCACCGGGCGTTTCCCGATCCCAACTGAGCGGCCATCGGGGGCCTTCGACGGGGAGAACCGGCTCGTCGTGCCCGGGTACCGGGTAGACCAGGATCATGCCGTCCTCGGCAGCGAAGACGACGCCTTCGTCGTCGAGTTCGAGACGCTGGTCGAGGGTCGAGGACCACGACGGACCGAACCATCCGCCACAGCGGTACGAGGACACATGGGTCCGCGAGAGCAGCAGCGGCAGAACAGCCGGCAGGCTGACGTCCTCTTGAGCCAGGACCATCTCACCCGAGGCGATGTCGATCGGGTCGCTCCGACAGTTTCGGGCGTCCGCCGGGGTGCTGGTCTTGTCCGGTTCTGCTGCCCCTTTTCGCAGGGACGATTTCGGTGAGCCCCTTCCCTGCTTCCTGCCGCCGACTCGGCTACCGGTCCCGCCGACGCCGTCGCCCGGCGCCTTGGGGTCCTTCTTATCGCCCTTGCCGATGCCTGTGAAGTGGTCGGCCAGCTTGCGGTCGTTGTCGTGATGGTTCTTGGCCATCTGCTTCACACCACGGGTCATGTTGTCGTCGAGGTGCTTGGCGGTCTTCTTTACGCCGTCCTCTATGCCGTCGATGACCTTGTCCAACATCGCGTTGGCCGCGTCAGCGATGGCGTCCTTGCCACGGGTGCGCCCGTGGTGGCTTCTAGCACGGCCGATCTTGCCGCCGGCCTTGTTGCGAAAGGTGCCACCTGCGCTCTGCAGGCCCGTCACTACACGGTCGTGCTCATCCGGATCGAAACTGAACCCTCCGCCGGCGCCTCCGCCCCCGCTACCGCCGCCAGCACTCAGGAGTTCCATCGGGTTGGCCGCGGCCGACGACGCGGAATCCTTGGCGTCTTGCACACCCTGGTGGAAGCCGTCCTTGCCGGCCTTGGCGGTCTGCCCCAGGTCCACTCCGTCCTTGACCCCGAGGGCGTTGGCGCCGATCTGCACGACCAGGTCGCCAACCATTGCGCCCAGTGCCTCTTCGACGGGCGTCAGGGCGATGCTGATGACTTGTTCAGCGACCTGCTGGCACACTTCTTTGAAGAGGCGTTTGACGATGACGCGGGTCGCCTGGGTCGCGGCCAGCGCACCGACTTCGGAAAGTCCCAACGTGAAGGGTGCCGCCGCCTGCGCGGCGATCACTTCTGCGGCGAGGACACCCAGCTGGACGATCGCGCCGATCTTCGCGCCCTCGATGAGAACCGCCACGCCCTCCATGGCAGTGGCCGCCATGCGGCCGCACTCCCCCAGATTCTTGAGGTGAGTGCCATTGATCTTGCTCCAGTGGGCGTTGAGCGCCTCGACAGCCAACGAGCCCCCCGCTGACCCCACCAATCCCTGGATGGCCGTGTGGGCTTCGTTGGCGCCGTGATCGATGTCATCGGCGAACTCCCGCATGGCATCGGCCATGTCTCGGTAGTCGTCCTCGTCGACGTTCGGCCATGAGACACCGATGATGTCGAGTATTTCGTCTGCCCAGCCAGGCAGTACTACACCCACCGAAAACCACTCCCCCGTTGACCATTTTTCAGTTGGATAATGCTTCCCGCTCGACGAGCGGCTTCTCAAGCGCCCTATGAGCCGTCGCGTGGCGCGTTTCCCACAAACGCCAGCACCTCGTCGTGCGTTTGCCTTTCATGGAAGCAGTGGATCACCTCGATTCCGTCTCAGGTCGGTCCGAGCCGTGCATGGCAGAGCGTTGCCCCCCTTGCTCGGCCGTTGTCCAGTGTCGGCGCGTGGACATTGGACAAAATCACCGTGCCGAACGCGCACCAGGCACTCCACCTCGCTCACGACGTGCACCGGCCCTGCACGTACCCCAACCGTCAAACGGTGCCTGGGCAGGTCAGAGCACTATTCGTGGCCGACTCCGCCCCCCTAACCAGGCCCCCAACCGCCCCTTGTGGTTGGTTGGTTGGGGCGCTGAGGGCCGTCGCCCGTTGTGGGTGGCGGCCCTCGCTGGGCGTGGGGTCAGGTGAGGTGGGTGGTCGGGGTCAGCAGTTGTCGTAGATGAGGGTGCGGACCAGGCGGCAGGTGGTGTCGGAGGGGTGGTGGACGCCTATGGTGCGGGCGGCGGCGCGGATCTTGGTGTTGGTGGCGTGCTCGGGGCGGTAGGTGCCGGTGTCGAGGAGGGCTATGGCCAGGCGCATGGCCTTCAGGCGGCGGTTGTGGGATTCGTACCGCTCGCGGGGCCAGCCTGCGGGGAGCGGTTTCTTGGGCAGCGGGTGGGCCGGGAGGGGTTTCGTCATGAGCGTGGCAGCAGCCATCCGGCGGACCTCCTGGAGCTTCGGTGAACCCTCATTTACTGGTTCCCATTTTACCGCCGGGCACTGACAAAAGCCCCTGGCCAGGGGGGATTTGGCGGGGTCGGGAGAGGGGCGGGGGATGGGGTGGGGGGGGCGGGGTCGGACGGGGGGCCGCCGGTGGTTTCAGGCGGTGGGGGTGGGGGCCGTGCGGGTGCGGAGGAGTTTCTTGTCGGGCTTGCCGACGGAGGTGAGGGGGATGGCGTCGACGACGTGGACGGCGGCGGGGGTGTAGAGGGCGCCCTTGTGGGCGGTGACGAAGGCGCGGAGGGCGGTCGGGGAGAGTTCGTCGGCGGTGTGGCCGGGGGCGGGAACGACCGCCACGTGCACCTCCTCGGTCTCGTCGGGGGTGCGGACGCCGTAGACGGCGGCGTGGGCGACGGCGGGGTGGGTGTGGAGGAGGTCTTCGAGTTCGGAGGGGTGGACGTGGCCGCCGACGACGATGATCACGTCCTTGACGCGGTCGACGAGGTAGAGGCGGCCGTCGGCGTCCAGATAGCCGACGTCGCCGGTGCGCACCCAACCGTCCTGGAGGACCTGGGCCGTGAGGTCGGGGCGCTTCCAGTAGCCGCGCATCACGCCGGCGGAGTGGACGTGGACCTCGCCCGGTTCCCCCTGAGGCAGGTCGCGGCCCTCGGGGTCGCGGACGGCGAGGGTGACGCCGGCCATCGGGCGGCCGACGGTCATCGGGCGGTCGGTGCGGATGTCGGCGTGGTCGTCGGGGCCGGCCTCGGTGATGGACATCGCCTCGGACTGGCCGTACAGGCCGTAGAGGACCGGTCCGAACGTCTCGGCCGCCTGGCGCATCCGGGGCGCGGAGGCGGTGCAGCCCCCGTAGGAGATACGGGTGAGGGAGCTGAGGTCGGTGGTGGGGAGGGTCGGGTCGTCCAGGAGGCGGTAGAGGAGCGGCGGGAGCAGCCAGAGGTGGGTGATGCGTGCGCGGGCGACGGTGGCCAGGACGGCGGTGGGGTCGAAGCTCTGGTGCAGGACGACGCTGCCGCCGGCCACGAGGGTGATGTCGGCCACGATGCCCGCCAGGTGGGCCAGCGAGGTGCAGGCCAGGAAGCGGGGCGGGTCGCCGGCGGTCTGCCAGGTGGCGTGGGTGAGCAGTGCGGCGATCGCGCCGTGGGTCATCCGAACGCCCTTGGGGACGCCGGTCGTTCCGCCGGTGTGGCGGATGCACCAGTCGTCCTCGGGGCGGGCCGCGCCGGTGACCGTCGGGGTGCCGGGCAGGGCGGCGCAGGCGGCCAGCAGGTCCGGGCCGAGCGGGGTGGCGCCGTCGGTGTTCGGGCCGAAGGTCATGACCTGGGGGCGGGTGCCGGTGAGTCCGTCCAGGAGGGCGTGGGCGGTGGCGTGCAGGTCGGGGTCGACCAGGAGGACGGCGGTCTCGGCGCTCTCGGCCACTAAGGCCAGGGTTTCGGCGGCCATGCCGTCGTAGAGGAGCACCACCCGCGCGCCCAGGAGGTTGACGGCGTAGCGGGCGGCGAGCGCTTCGGGGCGGTTGCGGCTGAGGACGGAGACGGTCTGGCCGCGTCCGACGCCGTGGGCGCGGAGGGTGGCGGCCATGCGGTGGACGGTGGCGTGCAGGGCGCCGGCGGTGACCTCGTGGCCGTCGGCCGCGGTGACGACGGGGCGGTCGGGGTCGCGGGCCAGGACGGCCAGCACGAGGTCGACGTAGCTGCTGAAGGGCGGGGCGGGGGTGGTGGACGGGTCGGCGGTCATGGTGGGTGGGCTCCTTGGCGAGCGAGGGGACGGGATGGAGTGGGGTGGGGTGAGGTAGGTGGGGAGGGAGGGGCGGGGGTGGGGTGGGGAAACGGTCACTTGTGACGTTAGGCGGGGCCGGGGGTGTGATCCATGACCAAATGCGCCATGTGGTCATGCGGCGGCGGGCATGAGGGCGGTCGCGCCGCGGACGGGGGCGTCGGCGAACTGGGGCGCTGGGGGCGGCACTTGGGGGCGTGGGGCCGTCGGCGGGCGAAGCGATCTCGCGTCACGCATACGAATACCAGGCGTTTTATGGCGAATCATTGCGGAATCAGAGGATGTCCGAGTGGGTAACCTGTGGTTCACATACGGGCAACGGACGGGAAACGGCCTGTTGCGAGAGTGCTCCGGTACGCCCGCACGCGTACCCGCACCGACCCGTATAAGAGGACCCCGTGAGCATCAAGGCCGAGTACATCTGGATCGACGGCACCCAGCCCACCCCCAAGCTCCGCTCCAAGACCAAGATCCTTGCGGACGCCGGCTCGCTGCCGCGCTGGGGCTTCGACGGGTCCAGCACCAACCAGGCCGAAGGCCACTCCTCGGACCTCGTGCTCGACCCGGTGTTCAGCTGCCCGGACCCGATCCGCGGCGGCGAGCACCTGCTGGTGCTGTGCGAGGTGCTCAACACCGACCTCACGCCGCACTCCTCCAACACCCGGGCCCTGCTGCGCCCGGTGGCGGAGCGCTTCGCCGCGCAGGAGCCGATCTTCGGCATCGAGCAGGAGTACACCTTCCTCAAGGGCGACCGTCCGCTGGGCTTCCCCGAGGGCGGCGGCTTCCCGGCCCCCCAGGGCGGCTACTACTGCGGGGTCGGCGCCGGCGAGATCTTCGGCCGGGAGATCGTCGAGACGCACCTGGACCGTTGCCTGGCCGCCGGTCTCGGCCTGTCCGGCATCAACGCCGAGGTGATGCCGGGCCAGTGGGAGTTCCAGGTGGGCGCGCTGGCGCCGCTGGTGGTCTCGGACCACATGTGGGTGGCGCGCTGGCTGCTGCACCGCACGGCGGAGGAGCACGGCGTCACCGCCTCCCTGGACGCCAAGCCGGCCCGGGGCGACTGGAACGGCGCGGGCGCGCACGCCAACTTCTCCACCCGCGCGATGCGCGAGGGGTACGACCCGATCATCACCGCCTGCGAGGCGCTGGGCGAGGGCGACAAGCCGATGGAGCACGTCAGCCAGTACGGCACCGGTATCGAGGAGCGGCTGACCGGCGCCCACGAGACGGCGCCCTGGAACGCGTACTCCTACGGGGCCTCCGACCGCGGGGCGTCGGTGCGCATCCCGTGGCAGGTCGAGGTCGAGAAGAAGGGCTACATCGAGGACCGACGGCCCAACGCCAACGTCGACCCGTACGTGGTGACGCGGCTGATCGTGGACACCTGCTGCACGGAGCTGGAGCGGCGCGCGCAGGTGTGACCCACCGCCCGCCGGAGCGCGGGAACGGACGGGGCCGGACCGGCGGGTCCGGCCCCGTCCGCGCGTCCGGGCCGGGGGCGGCCGGGGGGGCGGCACCGACAGTCGGGGCCGGCGGTCGGGGCCGGCGGTCGGGGCCGGCGGTCGGGGCCGGCGGTCGGGGCGCGTTGTCGGTGCGGGATGGCACGCTGGAGTCATGCTTGCGATCACCGTGCAGACCGAGTCCGGGCCGGCCCTCGCCCGGCCGTCCGCGGACGAACTGGCCGCGCTGCTACGGCGGATCGGCGGCGACGACGACCACTTCGCCGTCGCCGAGCGGATCCCCGGCGCGGACCAGGTCTTCCTCCAGACCTGGCGGGAGGGCGCCGGGCCGTTCGCCGTGGAGCACCGCGACGGCGGGCCGGACCGGCACTTCCGGGCCGAGTGCGCCGACGCCTGCGCGGTCGCCGAGGTCTTCCTCGCCTGGGCGCGCGGCACGGAGTGCTGGCGGACCGCGCTCGACTGGCGGCCGGCGGACCTGTACTCCACGCCCGGTCTGGATCCGCGGACCCGGGCGGCGGCCGAGGAGCGGGCCCGCACCGACATCCGGACGGGCTTCTGGACGGCCGAGGAGGTCGCGCAGGGGGTGTGCGACGCCCTCGGCCCCGACGGGACACCGGTCACCGTGGAGCAGGCGCGGCGGATCGTGGCACAGCTGTGGCAGGAGCGGCTCGCCGAGCAGGCGCAGTGGCCCGCGCAGACCGATCCGGACCGGGTGGCGCGGGCGTTCGGCGCGCTGGCCTCGCAGGGGCTCACCGCCCTGATGAACTTCACCTGTTGCAGCCGCTGCGCCCTGAGCGAGTTGGCCGGTGAACGGGCCGAGGGCGACCGGGGTTTCGTCTTCTTCCACTACCAGGACACCGCGGCCGCGGCGGACGGGCACGGCCTGTCGATACGTTACGGCGCGTACCCGGACTCCGGGGCGGACAGTGCCGCGGTCGGGCGGGCGGTGACGGCCGCGTTGGCCGCCGTCGGGCTGCCGGTGGCGTGGGACGGCGACCCGACGAAGGTCATCGAGGTCACCCCGCTGCGGTGGCACAAGCGTCTGCCGTCCGGGAGGTGAGGCCGCGACGAGGAGGGGGCGTACGGATGGGCGTACGGATGGGCACAGGGGAAGACGGCGCGGTGGGGGGACGCGGGGCGGGGCGGGGCACGCGGCGCGGGGCGGTGCCGTGGGTGACGCCGCTGTACGTGGGGGCCTTGCAGTGCGGGGCGCTCGCCACCGCACGGCTGCCGGCGCCGCGGCGCACCGCGCTGCTGCGGGCGCACTCCACCAACGTGGCCAATCTGCGGGCCGGCCGGTGGGGCACGCTGGCCACCAGCGCGGCCTTCGTGGAGGAGCCGCTGCCGGTGGCGTACGGGGCCGCGCTGCTGGCGACGCTCGGGGTGGCCGAGGTGCGCTGGGGCACCGCCCGCGCGGCGACGGTGTTCGCGGCCGGTCACATAGGTGCCAGCCTGCTGGTCTACGCCGGGCTGCGGGCGCGGCGGGGCGGCGGTGCCCGGCCGGCACCACGGGCGCCCGGCGGGGACGGCGGCATCGCGCACGCCCTCGACGTCGGGGCGAGCTACGGCTTCTACGCCACGCTCGGCGCGCTGGCCGCGTCGCTGCCGCACCGGGGCGCCCGGGCGGCGGCCACCGGCGGGTTGCTGGCGCTGGGCGCGGTGCCGGTGGTCCGCCGCGGCCGGACGTTCACCGACGTCGGACACCTGACGGCGTTGGTGCTCGGGGTGGGCATGGGGGCCGCCGGGGCACCGGTTCGGGGGCGAGTTCCGGCCACCGGGTGGTGGCGCCGCCGACCGGCGGTCTCCACAACTCCGGGGAGGTCAGGGGCAGTCGGGACGGGCCCGGCGGCGGTCCGTCGGGGAGCTGGGTCGACGTACGACGGGATCGCGTCACCACGGGGAGTGGTGTGAAAGACAGATCAGTGACCGTCTGGTTCAATAGGGCCATGGCCAGCCTCACAGATACCGCGACGGGTCGCAGCGACCTTGAGCCGTTCTGGCCGTCCCGACAGGCGCACGCCTTCGACCGTCTGTGTTGCCGCGCGCACTGAGCGCGGGCCCGCACCCTCCTCTTCGACACCGCTGACCGGTGTCGCCAGCCCTGCCCGCGCGCATGACGTCCCCCGACGGTCCCCTGCGCGAAAGAGCTGACGTTCGATGACTAATCTCCGTACCGTGCCTGCCGGTTCCCCCACGGCCGCCGTTCCGCATCCCGCCCACCACCGTCACCGACTGCGCGCCGTCGCACCCGACGAAGCCGTGCCGGTGCCCGCCGCCCCGGGCGCCGGCGCCACCCGCCACAGCGCCCAACAGGTCGCCGAACTGCTGAACTCCGGGGCGACCTGGCTGCCGGCGCCGCAGCACAGCCTGCCCGCCCTGCCCGGGCAGCCGCCGATGGTCGGCTACCTCGTCCTGGTGCCGGCCGAGCAGGCCCCCGCCGCGCCGCAGCCGCCCGTCGGGCCCGCCCCGGCGGCCCGGACCGGCGACGCGACGGTGCGGATCGACCCCGAACAGCGCACCGTGCACGTCCAGGGCCGGCAGCTGGACCTGACGTACCTGGAGTTCGAACTGCTCGCCCATATGGTCGCGCATCCGCACCGGGTGCACACCCGCGACCAGTTGGTGACCACCGTGTGGGGCTACGGGCACGTCGGCGACGGCCGCACGGTCGATGTCCACGTCGCCCGGCTGCGGCGGAAGTTGGGCACCGAGCTCCGCGGGTCGATCGTCACCGTCCGCCGGGTCGGCTACAAGTACGTGCCGAGCGCCTGACCGGCCCGGTCGGGCACCCGGCCGCCGCGCGGCACTCGCCCGCCGCGCGGCGGCCGGGTGCCGCCGAGCACCGCCCGCTCGGCGGCGGCCGCCAGGGCGCGCCGGTCCAGGCCGCGCCCGGCGGTCGGCAGCGCCGGATGGACGGTGGCCCGTACGGCCAGTCCGCGGGCGGCGACGACCCGGCGCAGCGACGCGGCGAAGGTGTCGGCGCCGCAGAAGGCGGCCACTGTGGTGGGGCGCCCCTGCTGGACGTAGTCGACGGTGACCGGGCGGACGGGGGCGCCGGCGTCCAGCGCGGCCTGGAAGGTGGCTCGGCGGAAGCCGCCCTGGTCGGCGGTGCACCAGGTGGTGGCCTGGGGGAAGACCGCGACCGAACGGCCGGCGGCCAGGAGCGCGGACAGTTCCGCGACGGTACGCGGGAGTCGGCGGGGGTGCGTGCGGTCGATGAAGTGCGTGCCGGCGCGCCGGGCCAGGCCGCCGACCAGCGGCCAGCCGCCGACCTCGCGCTTGGCGAGCAGGACGGCGGGCTCGACGGCGAGCAGGGCGACGACGTCCAGCCACGAGATGTGGTTGAGGACGATCAGGGTGCCCGGGGTGCGCTCCCCCGCCCCGGGGCCGGGCACCGTCAGCGGCCCGTTCGCAGCCGCCCCGCGGACCTCCAGCCCGACGCCCAGCGCCGTCAGCAACGCCCGGGCGTGCGTCCGGAGCCGCACCGGGTCCGCCAGGTGCGGGCCGGCCGACAGGGCGCGGGCGACCGCGCCGGTGAACGCGGCGGTGCGGCGGGCGGCCGCGGGGAGGGGGACGGGCGTGGTGGCGTGCGCGGCGCAGTGCGGGGTGCACACCGCGCGGACATCCCAGGGGCCGTTCACCGCTCCCCCAGGAAGAAGCGGCGGTATCGGTCGCCGAGCCGCTCGATGTCCAGGACGGTGAAGAAGTCGGCGACCCCGAAGTCCGGGTCGTGGGCGGGCGCGCCGCAGATCCAGGCGCCGATGCGGAGGTAGCCGCGCAGCAGCGGGGGGAGTTGGGCGAGGACGGGGCGCTCGGGCAGCGGGCCGGTGGGGTGCCAGGGGCGGCGCGGGGCGACCAGGAACGCGGCCGGCGCGGTGTGGCGGGTGCGGGCCAGGGCCCAGGCATGGGTGGCGGCGGTGCCGCCGTCGGCGAGCGGCACGGAGGCGCAGCCGGCGAGGTAGCGGTGGCCGGAGAGCAGGGTGTAGCGGGCCAGGGCGGCCCACATCTGGTTGATGACGGCGCCGTTGCGGTGGTCGGGGTGGACGCAGGAGCGGCCGGCCTCGATGAGGGCGGGGCGCACGGCGTCGAGCGCGGTGAGGTCGAACTCGCCGTCGGAGTAGAGGTGTTGGGTGCGGCCCGGGGGCAGCAGACGGTAGGTTCCGACGACCGCGTCGGTGGCGGTGTGGACGACGACCAGGTGGTCGGCGAGGTCGTCGACCGGGTCGACGTCGTGGCCGGGCAGCGGGGTGTCGAGGGTGGCGCCGAGCTCGTCGCCGAAGACCTGGTGGCGCAGCCGCTGGGCGGCCCGGATCAGGTCGGGGGTGTCGGCGATCAGCGCGGTGTAGTCGGGGGCGGCGGCCGGGGCGGCGGCGGTCGCTGCGGTGGGGCCGGTGCGCGCGCCGAGGGCGGGGGTGTCCGGGGTGCCCGCTCCGCGGGCCGTCGTGGGTGCCGTGCTCATCAGAGCCTCCGTAGGTGGTGCTGGGTACACCCCCATGGGGTGCGCAACCCAATGACCTGGCGTTCTCCTACCCGGCAGACTGTTCCCGCGCCCGAGGTCCGGTCGCGTGAAGCCCAGGGAGCGTACGGATGAGGGTCCGCAGAACAGTGGTCGCCGCGGCGCGGGGGCTGGCGCTGGCGGTGGCCGCGGAGGCGGGATCGGTCGTCCTCCTGGTGCTGGTCCTGCTGTCGTTGGCGCTCCTGGTCATCGGCGTGGGGGTGCTGACCACGCCGGTGGTGCTGACGTGGGCCCGCGGCCATGCCGATCTGCGGCGGGTGTGGGCGCACGCGCTGAGCGGGGTGCGGATCCCGGCCGGGTACCGCCCGTTCCCGCCGGGGCTGCGGCGCGGCCCCGCGGGCCAGTGGCGGCGCTGTGCGGTCATGTTGCGGGACCCGGCGACCTGGCGGGAACTGCTGTGGTTGGTGGTCGACCTGTCGGTGGGGCTGGCCCTGGCGCTGCTGCCGGCGACGCTGCTGGTCTACGGCGCCGGGTTCGTGCTGCTGCCGGTGGTGCAGGGGCTGACCGGAGCGGGCGGCGAACTGCTCGGGGTCGGGTCGCTGACCGTTGACCACCCGTTGCTGCTGCTGGTGGCGCCGGTGCTCGGCGCGGGGATGCTGTGGCTGGCGTGGCGCGGCAACCCGGCGCTGTTGCGGGCGCACTTCCGCCTGGCGGCGGTGTTCCTGGCCCCGCCGCAGGCGGAGTTGGCGGACCGGGTGGCGCGGCTGACCGAGACCCGGGCCGACGCGGTGGACGCCTCGGCGGCCGAACTGCGCCGGATCGAGCGCGATCTGCACGACGGGGCGCAGGCCCGGCTGGTGGCGATGGGCATGGAGCTGGGCGTCGTCGCGGCGCTGATCGAGAAGGACCCGGCCCGCGCCAAGGAGCTGGTGGGTCGGGCCCGGGAGTCGTCCGCGGAGGCGCTGGCGGAACTCCGCGACCTGGTGCGCGGGATCCACCCGCCGGTGCTGGCCGAGCGGGGTCTGGGGGACGCGGTGCGGGCGCTGGCCCTGCGGATGGCGGTCCCGGTCGAGGTGACGGTGGAGCTGCCGCGGCGGTTGACGGCACCGGTGGAGTCGGCCGCGTACTTCGCGGTCGGCGAGCTGCTGACGAACGCCGCGAAGCACTCCGGCGCCGACCGGATCGCGGTGGACGTCCGGCACGTCGACGGCCGGCTGCGGGTCACGGTGTGCGACGACGGGCGGGGCGGGGCCGCGGTGCGTCCCGCCGGGGCCGGCGGGGGCGCGGAGGGTTCGGGGCTGCGCGGGGTGGCGCGCCGGCTCGGTACATTCGACGGCGTGCTCGCCGTCGACTCCCCGGCGGGCGGCCCGACGTCGGTCACGATGGAGATCCCGTGCGCGTAGTCCTCGCCGAAGACCTCTTCCTCCTGCGGGACGGTCTGGTGCGCATGTTGGAGGCGTTCGACTTCGAGGTCGTGGCGGCGGTGGCGTCGGGGCCCGAGCTGAGCCGGGCGCTGGCCGAGCTGGAGCCGGACGTGGCGGTGGTGGACGTCCGGCTGCCGCCGTCGTTCACCGATGAGGGGTTGCAGTGCGCGCTGCGGGCCCGCGCGGCCCGGCCGGGGCTGCCGGTGCTGGTGCTGTCGCAACACGTGGAGCAGTTGTACGCGCGGGAGTTGCTGGCGGACGGCAGCGGCGGGGTGGGGTACCTGCTCAAGGACCGGGTCTTCGACGCGGAGCAGTTCGTGGAGGCGGTGCGCCGGGTGGCGTCCGGGGGGACCGCGATGGACCCGCAGGTGATCGCCCAGTTGTTGTCCCGACGGGCCGGGGACCGGCCGATGGCGGGGCTGACGCCGCGCGAGGTGGAGGTGATGGAGCTGGTGGCGCAGGGCCGGTCCAACGCCGCCATCGCGGCCCGGCTGGTGATCACGGAGCGGGCGGTCGCCAAGCACACCTCCAACATCTTCGGGAAGCTGGCGCTGCCGCCGTCGGACGACGACAACCGCCGGGTGCTGGCGGTGCTGGCCTACTTGGACCGCGGCTGAACGAGCGCGCGGCGCCGGCTCGTCGCCGGGCGTGTGTGCGTGTGTGCGGTGAGTTTCGGCCAATCGGCGGCCCGTGGGCGGGGCGCTCCGGTGTCCCGCCGGCCGCCGTGCGCCGCCAACTCCCTTGCCGGGCGGGGCGGACGATCGTCCCGGCGCCGCTGGTGGGCGCCCCGGGCGCCGCGTACGCTGACCGGCACGGCTCACGCGAGTAAGGGGATCAGACATGGGCACCGCAGCCGACAAGGAATGGCTCTACGGCCTCGACATCTCCGACGCCGTCTGGCAGCGCCCGCCCGGCGACCCCGAAGCGGAGGCGGTGGAGATCGCCTTCCTGGAGCGCGGCGCGGTGGCGATGCGCAACTCCACCGACCCCGACGTCGTGCTGCGCTACACCGAGGCGGAGTGGCGGGCGTTCGTCCTGGGCGCCCGGGACGGGGAGTTCGACCTGGACCGGCACCAGTCGGCCTGACCCCGGCGTCGGGTCCGCCCCGGGGTACGGTCACCCGTTCGGGTCGGCCCGGTCGGTCGGTGACCATCACAGGATTCACTCGTTCCACCGAACGTGGAGCAGCAGCAGGCGGCAACCCCGCGCCCGGACCGCACCTCCCCCGTCGGACCTGCCGACGGGGGTGACCCCATCGACGTCGAGCAGGCCGAGGCGGCCCTGGTCGAGCACTACCCCCGGCTGGCCCGGCTGGCCTACGTGGTACTGCCGCCGGGGCCCAGCCGCGGGCGGCGGGTGCTGGCCGCCCACGCCGTGGTGCAGCGGGCCCTGCCCCGGCGGGCCGGCCCCGGCGTCGTGCTGCCCGCGCAGCGCGGCGGGGACGAGGCCGTCGATCCCGGTTACGCCCTGATGCGGCTGCGGGTGCTGCGGGCGGCGCTGGCCGCCGGGCGGCGCCGGTGGCAGCCGCCGGCGCCGCTCCCCCAGGTCTGGGGCCTGCGGTTGTTCCCACGCTCCGGCGGCGCCGACGAACTCGCCCTGGACCAGGCCCTGTCGGCGCTCTCCGGGCCGGCCCGGGCCGCGTTCGTGCTGCGGGACCTGGAGCGGCTGTCGGTCCAGGAGACCCGGCGGGTGCTGGAGGCCGCGGGGGTCGCCGACGTCCCCGCGGCACTGGCCGCCGCCGACGGGGCGGCGCTGCCGGCCGGGAGCCGGGACCGGGCGCTGCTGGAGTCGGTGGAGTTCGACCCGTGCGCCCTCCAGGCCCGCCCGACGGACCTGATCCGGCGCCGTCAGCACGGCCGGGCGGCGCTGGCGGCCGGCGCGGCGGTGCTGGTCTGCGGGGCGCTGCTGGGCCTGCCGGGCGGGGGCTGGGGGGCGGACGGCGCCGCGGCCCCGCCGTACGCCCGCAACGCCGCGGCCGAGGCGGCGCTGGACCCGGGCCGGTTGACGGTGTCCTCGGTGTCCGCCTGGAAGGGCGCGCCCCGGCCGGACTTCTCGTCCTGGCCGGCCCGCGGCGACCGGCTCGGCGACAAGGCGCTGCTGCGGCGGGCGTTGGCGGTGTGGGCCCGGCCCGGCGCCGGCGTGCCGGTCACCGCGACCCCCGGCACGCCCACCGGTCCCGCCGCCGGGCCGCCCCAACTGCTCTTCGCGGGCGTGGTGGACCACGCCGTGGTGGTGCTCTTCCACGACGGGCTGCGAGTGGTGCGGTACGCGGAGCGGGTCGACGGCCAGGGGCAGGGCGACGGCTCGGGGGCGAGCCTGGACTTCGCCCGGACGGACGGCGCGACGGCGGACGTGGCGAGCGCGTTGGTGGTGGGCCGTACGCAGGGCAATGTCCGTTATCTGACGGCCCCTTGGGTCACCTCGGTGCGGCTGCTGGACCTGCTGGCGCCGGCCGCGGCGGGCCAGCCGGTCACCGTCGGGGCGGACGGTCTGACCGCACCGGTTCCGGCGCCGCGCGCCGACGGGAACTGCGCCGGTTGGCCCGCACTGCGGGTCGGCGGCCGGTTGGACGGGCAGCCGGGCGGGGTGCCGGGCGGGCGGTCCGACGGCGAGTTGGTGACCGACCTCGGGGAGTTGTCGCCCGCACGCCTGACCTACGGCCCGCCGGACGCGCCGGACGCGGTGGTCGGGCCGGAGGGGCGGACGGCCTGGGCGCGGACCGCCTGCCAGCTGCCGGCGGTCCGTTCGCAGGGCGTGCGGTCGGTGAACACCTGGCGGTTCGCCCAGCAGCCGCTGCCCGAGGGCGCCGGGGTCGCGGCCTGGCTGTGCACCCGGGCGGAGACCTGGCGCGGGGCGGGCAGCCGGACGATGGCGCAGTTCCAGGCGCCGCCGCCGAGCGGGCAGCCATACCCGACGGGGGCGGTGACCGCGCGGGCGGACGGCGGTACGGCCTGCGGTCCGCGGGCGCCCCGGGTGCTGTCGGGCGTGCTGTGGAAGAGCAGCGGCGGCCGGTGGTGGCTGCTGGCGGCGGGCAGCGAACAGGTCAGGTCGGTCGCCGCGAGCGGCGGGGTGCGGGGCCGGGCGGCGGGCCGGCTGCTGGCGGTGCCCGCCGCGGCGGGCGCACACGCCGATCTGGTGGGCGAACTGGCCGACGGCAAGAAGGTGCGCGCGCTGCGCTGAGCCCGTGGGGCGCCGGTCGTGGCCGGCGCCCCACCCGCCCTCCCCGTTTTCTCGGCTTTCGGCGTCCGGGGGGTACCGGCATTCCTTACCCGCCAGTACATTGACGCCATGTCTAATACGGCCTCGTTGCGGCCTCAGCCGGTCGCGTCCGAGCACACCCCGCTGAAGGCCCGCAACGTGGCCTTCGACTGGTCGGACACCCCCTTGCACTGGATCCCCGGCGATCCGGCCAGCACCCACACGATCAACGTCCTGCACCTGCTGCTGCCGGCCGGCGAACGCTGGTTCGTGCACGTCTACAAGCAGGCGCTGCCGTACGTCCGCGACCCCGAACTGCGGGCGGACGTCATCGGGTTCATCGGCCAGGAGGCCATGCATGCGCAGGCGCACGACGACGTCCTGCCGCACTTGAAGGAGCAGGGGCTGGACCCGACCCCGTACACCGCGCAGGTCGACTGGCTCTTCGAGAAGCTGCTGGGTGACCGGACGCTGCCGCCGGGGCGGGCCCGCGCGTGGTGGCTGCGCGAGCGGGTGGCGATGATCGCCGCCATCGAGCACTACACGGCCTTCCTGGGCGACTGGGTGCTCAACGCCGAGGCCCTGGACGCCAAGGGGGCCGACCCCACCATGCTCGACCTGTTGCGCTGGCACGGGGCGGAGGAGGTCGAGCACCGCTCGGTGGCGTTCGACCTCTTCGTCCATCTGGACGGCGGCTACCGGCGGCGGGTGCGGACCTGGGCGACGGCCTTCTCGGCGCTGGTGTTCCTGTGGCAGCGCGGCACCCGGTTCTTCATGGAGAACGACCCGACGCTGGTGGGCCAGAAGGCCGCCGTGAAGGACTTCGTACGGGGCGGGCGGCAGGGCGTGCTGCCCACCACGGGGGCCATCGCGCGCTCCATCCCGCAGTACTTGAGCCGGACCTACCACCCGTCGCAGCACGGCAGCACCACGCAGGCGCTCGCCTACCTCGACCGTTCGCCCGCCGCGACCGCCGCCGCCTCCGAAGGAGCCTGAGATGCCCGCGCCCGTCCGCGTCCCGTCGTCCGCCGGCCGGGGCGGCCCGCTCCGTCCGGGCCTGCCGCGGCTCCGCACCGTACTGACGGTGGCCGGTACCGCCCTGGTGGTCCAACGGGCGCTGCGCCGGCGGATCCGGCGTTCGCCGCTGTGGCCGTTGCCCGCGTTGGAGCAGCCGATCTCCGGGCGGGGACGGGAGGCGGCCCGGACCGCGGCCCGGGCGAACGGCCTCGACGGGGCGCAGCCGGCGCCGGGCCGGCCGGCGACGCTGCGGATGCGGGTGGCCGAGCGCACCGAGGTGGCCGACGGGGTGGTGGCGCTCCGCCTGGAGGGCGAGCGGCTGCCCGCCTGGGAACCAGGTGCGCACCTGGACCTCGTGCTGCCCTCGGGGGCCGTGCGGCAGTACTCGTTGTGCGGCGAACCGGCCGACGCGGTACGGGCGGACGGCGGCTCGTACACCCTGGCGGTCCGGCTGATCGAGGACGGTCGGGGCGGTTCGCGGGAGGTGCACGAGGTGCTGCGGGCGGGCATGACCGTCGAGGTGCGCGGCCCCCGCAACCGCTTCCCCCTGGAGGACTGCCACGCCTACCTGTTCGTCGCGGGCGGCATCGGCATCACGCCGATCCTGCCGATGGTGCGGCAGGCCGAGGCGGAGGGAGTGCCGTGGCGGCTGGTGTACGCGGGGCGTTCGCGGGCGTCGATGCCGTTCCTGGCGGAGGTCGAGAAGCTGGCCGGGGGCGGGACCGGCGGCGGCGAGCGGTTGACCGTGGTCGCGGAGGACGTGGACGGGCGGCCCGATCTGGCCGCGGCGCTCGCCGACGCGCCGCCGCACGCCGCCGTCTACTGCTGCGGTCCCGAGCCGCTGATGGACGCCGTGGCCGACCTGCTGCCGGACGGGCCGGCGGGACTGGCCCTGCACACCGAGCGGTTCGCGCCGACCGCCACCGGCCCGGCCGCGGCGGGGGGCGCGGACGGGACGTCGGACGACGTGGCGTTCGCGGTGGAGCTGCGGCGGACCGGCCGCACGGTGACCGTCCCGGCCGGCACCAGCGTGCTGCGCGCGATCCGCGAGCAGGCCCTGCCGGACCTGGCGTACTCCTGCGAGGAGGGCTTCTGCGGCACCTGCCAGCAGCGGGTGCTGGCGGGTGAGGTGGACCACCGCGACGCGTTGCTGACGGACGCGGAACGCGACGACTCGCTGCTGATCTGCGTGTCCCGGGCGAAGCGGGGGTCCGGGCTGGTGCTGGATCTCTGACGTCGGCTCTTCGGGGCGGTGGGCGGGGGCGCGGGGCGTGCGGCACCGGGGCGAGGCGGGCGGTCCGCGCGCTGGTGCCGCCGCGCGGCCGGTCGTTAGGGTGGACGCATGACCACCGGGGCACGCCGCAGGATGGGGGTCGAGGAGCGACGGGAGCAGCTGATCGCCGTCGCGCTCGGCCTGTTCAGCCACCGCTCCCCCGACGACGTCTCGATCGACGAGATCGCCGAGGCGGCCGGCATATCGCGACCGCTGGTGTACCACTACTTCCCGGGCAAGCAGCAGCTCTACGAGGCGGCGTTGCGGCGCGCCGCCGACGAGTTGACGGCCCGGTTCGTGGAGCCGCACGAAGGCCCGCTCGGCGCCCGGCTGTTGCGCGTCATGCAGCGGTTCTTCGACTTCGTCGACGAGCACGGGCCCGGTTTCTCGGCGTTGATGCGCGGCGGGCCGGCGATCGGCTCGACCCGTACCAGCGCACTGATCGACGGCGTGCGCCAGGCCGCCTTCACGCAGATCGTCGCGCATCTGGACGTCCAGGAGCCGTCGCCGCGGCTGGAGTTGGTGGTCCGGTCGTGGATCTCGCTCGCCGAGACCACAGCGCTGCTGTGGCTGGACGGGCAGCGGCTGCCGCGCGCCGAGTTGGAACGGCAGTTGGTGCACGACTTCGCGGCCCTGGCGGCGGTCAGTGCCGCGTACGACGAGCGGATGGCGCAGGTGGTGCGCCGGATGTTGGCGGACGAGCCCGCGGACGGGATGTTCGCGGACCTGGTGGGGCGGTTGTTGGAGCTTCCGCAGCCGGCGTGACGCCGCGGGCGGTCCGGGCCCGACGGGCACCGCCCGGCTGCGGCAGAATCCGGCCATGGACGAGATCACGTATCGGCTGGCCGGGGCGGCGGACGACCCGGCGGTTCTGGTCGGCCTCCACGACGCGGCGGCCCGTTGGATGGTGGCGCACGGCGTCGACCAGTGGAAGCCCGGGGGCAAGGACGAGGAGCACTTCCGGCTGCGGATCGCGCAGGGCGAGGTCTGGTTGGCGGAGGCCGCCGGGCGGGTGGTCGGCGGTTTCGAACTGTGGTGGGAGGACGAGCCGGCGTGGGGTCCGCAGCCGCCGGTGGCGGGGTACGTGCACCGGCTGATGGTGGACCGCTCGTGCGCGCCGACCGGGACCGGGCGGGCGATGCTGGCCCGGGCCGAGCGGCGGATCGCCGCGTCGGGGCGGGTCTGGTCCCGTCTGGACTGCATGGCGAGCAATCCGCGGCTGCGGACGTACTACGAGGGGGCGGGCTACGCGGTCGTGGGCGAGCAGCCGTTCAAGGAGGGGGCCGGGGGCAGCCGGTACGGCGTGACGTTGCTGGAGAAGCGGGTGGGCTAGGAGGAACCGCCGCCGCGCGCCCGGGGCGTCCGCCTTCCGTTCGCCGGCCCGGGTCAGCCGCGGCGGAAGACGGCGACGGTGCGGGGCGGGACGGTGAAGGTGCCCGAGGCCGGGTCGTAGGTGGCGGTCGCGGTGGTGCGGTCGGCGCCGTGCGCCTGGACGGGGTGCAGGGCGTAGGGGTGGCCGGTGAGCGCCGGGACGGTCTGGGCCTGGCGTTGCGGGGTGGCGTTGAAGACGACGACGAGGTCGGCCAGGCGCATGGTGAGGACGCCGGGGGTCTCGTCCGGGCCGGAGCGCGGGAAGGAGAGCGCGGACTGGACGGCGGCGGTGGTGGCCAGGCCGAAGGCCGGTTCGGTGGCGTGGATGCGCAGCAGGTCGCGGTAGGCGGCCGACGCGGCGTTCTGGGTGGCGCAGTCCGGGCGGAGGGCCGGGTCGGCCAACAGGGGCTTGGCGTAGGGCCACTTGTCCTTGTTGTCGGCGGCCGGCGGCAGGCCCCGGCCGAAGCCGTTGCCGGCCGTGGCGCCCCCCGGGTCGTCGGTGCACTCCCAGTGCAGGGCGTTGAACCAGTCGCCGCTGTTGAAGGAGTTGCGGTCCAGGGACTTGGAGCGCAGCAGGTCGGAGCCGGCCTGGGAGAGCGCCGGGCCCTGGGCGAGGGCGGCGGTGGCGAGGGCGACGACCTGCATCCGGGCGCGGTCGGCGGCGGAGGTGCCGGGCGGCAGTTTGTAGGCCAGGGCGTCGTAGAGGGTTTCGTTGTCGTGCGCGTCGACGTAGGCGAGGGCGTCACCGGGGGCCGAGGCGTAGCCGGCGGGGGCGCCGTCGTAGTCGACCTGGGCGCCCGTGACGCGGCGGCCGGTGGTGTCGGTGAAGGCGTAGCCGGCCAGGTTGCCGGTGAGTCCGACCTTGATCAGGTCCTGGTAGTGCAGGAGGCGGGCGCGCTGGGCGGCGGAATCGCCGTTGGCCGGTGAGGCGTTGGGGTCGGTGGCGAGGCCGGAGGCGAAGCCCTGGACGCGGGGGTCGGCGTCGAAGGGGCCGCCGCCGCGCACCGCGTCGCGGGCCCGGTCGTTGAAGGTGGCGATGCCGGTGCCGGCCATGTTGCGCTGGGTGGCCTGGACGAAACGGGCGTCGTCGGCGACCTCGCCGAAGTTCCAGCCCTCGCCGTAGAGGACCACCGCCTTGCCGTCGACGCCGTCCCGGGCCGGGGTGAGGGCGTCGAGGGCCTTGCGGACGGCGAGGACGTTGGCCTTGGGGTGGTGGCCCATGAGGTCGAAGCGGAAGCCGTCGACCTTGTACTGCTTGGCCCAGGTGACCACGGAGTCGACGACGAGCTTGCCCATCATGGTGTGTTCGGGTGCGGTGCCGGCGCAGCAGGTGGAGGTGGCGACGGTGCCGTCGTCGAGCAGCCGGTGGTAGTAGCCGGGCACGATGCGGTCGAGGACGGCGCGCGGATCGTCCTGACCGGCGGCGGCGGTGTGGTTGTAGACGACGTCCATGACGGTGCGCAGGCCGATGCCGTTGAGGCCCTGCACCATGCGGCGGAATTCGACGGTCCGGGCGGTGCCGCCGGGGTCGGAGGCGTAGGAGCCCTCCGGGACGGTGTAGTGCAGGGGGTCGTAGCCCCAGTTGTAGCCGTCCCGGTCGGCCGTCGCGGCCACGCACTCCTGCTGACGCGGGGAGTCGGCGGGCAGGGCGGGCAGGTCGCAGGCGGGGCGCTGCTGGTCGGCGCGGCGTTCGGGGACGGAGGAGAAGTCGAAGGCCGGCAGCAGGTGGACGTGGGTGGTGCCGGCGGCGGCGAGGGCCTTCAGGTGGCGCATGCCTGCGGAGTCGTCGGTGAAGGCGAGGTACTGGCCGGGGTGGCGCGAGGTGCGGTCCTCGATGGAGAAGTCGCGGACGTGGAGTTCCTGGATGCGGGCCCGGCGCAGCGGCACCGCGGCGGGCTTGCGCAGCGCGGCCCAGCCCGCGGGGGCGAGCCGGGGGTCGGCGAGGTCGACGACGAGGCTGCGGGCGGAGTCGGCGGTCAGGGCGGTGGCGTACGGGTCGGTGACCGCGTTGGTGACGGTCCGGCCGGCGTCCGCCGCCCAGACGGTGACCAGGTAGCGGTACGGCTTCCCGGTCCAGGCCCGGTCGCCCCGCACGCTCCACACCCCGCTCGCCCCGTCGCGGTGCATCGGGACGCGCCGGCCGGCCAGTTCGAGGGCGACCGTGCGGGCGGTGGGCGCCCAGACGGCGAGGGTGGGGCGGCCGGCGTGGAACACCGGTCCCAGGGCGGCGCGTCGGGCGCGGGTGCCGTAGAGGTCGTCGAGGACGCCGGGGAGCTGCACGCCGGTGGTGCGCGGCCCGTCGGCGGTGCGCTGGGTGGCGACCAGGCGCCCGCGCAGGGCGGTGGCGGCCAGGGCCCGGTCGCGGGGGTCGACGGTGAAGGCCGGGTAGCCGGTCAGGTGGGGGTAGGCGGCGCGCTCGGCGGGGGTGAGGGTTCCGGGGGTGAGGCGGATGCGGCCGGTGGGACGTCCGTCGCGGTCGGCCGGGTCGCCGAACTCCAGTTGTGCGGCGACGGGTTGGGCGCCCTTCCAGACCACGGTGGTGCGGTCGATCCACTGGGCCTCGGCCTTGGTCGGGCCGCCGGTCGGGGCCGCCTGGGCCGGGGGGTGCGGCGGGAGGGCGAGCACGGCGGCGCCGGCCAGCAGGGCGAGCACGGCGGCGGTCCGACGGCGGAGGCGGTGCGCGGTGGAGGGCATGGCCCCTGGTTCTAGTCGGACCGGACGCTTGCTGCAAGACCTTTCGCAAGAGATTGCAACGGTGTTACGTTCCCAGACGAGTCGGTCCGGCCGGCCGGAGACCCACCCCACGGTGGGCCCACGCGCCCGGCCGACCGGACCGACCGCCAAACGACCGCCGAACAGCACTTTTTGACGTAACGTCAGACACGGAGCGGCCCGGTGGAGCCGCGCACCACCAGTTCCGGCTGGAAGACGAACTCGGTCCGCTGGACGGGGTTCCCCTGGATCTCCTCGATCAGTGCCCCGACCGCCGCCGTCGCCATCGCCTGCACCGGCTGCCGCACCGTGGTCAGCGGCGGGGCGGTGAACGCGATCAGCGGCGAGTCGTCGAAGCCGACGACGGAGAGCCGGCCCGGGACGTCGATCCCCCGCTGCCGGGCCGCCCGCACCACGCCAAGCGCCATCAGGTCACTGCCGCAGACGATGCCCGTGCAGCCGTCGTCGAGCAGGGCGGCGGCCGCGGCGTGACCGCCCTCGACGCTGAACAGGGTGTGCGTCACGCGTCGTTCGGCCTGCCCCCTCGACAGGCCGAACGTCTCCCGGAGCGCCGCGGTGAAGCCCTCCGCCTTGCGCCGGGAGGGCACGTAGCGGGCCGGACCGACGGCCAGTCCGATGTGCTCGTGGCCCAGTTCGGCGAGGTGACGCACGGCCGTCCGGGCCGCGGCACGGTCGTCCGGCGAGACGCAGGGCGCGTCGACCCGTTCGTTGTAGCCGTTGATCAGGACGTAGGGCACGCCGCGCGAGGTGAGCCGGGTGTAACGGGAGGGGTCGGCGGCGATGTCGGCGTGCAGGCCGGACAGGAAGACGATGCCGGTGACGCCGCGCTCCTCCAACTGCTCGACGAGCTCGTCCTCGGTGGCCCCGCCCGGCATCTGGGTGCACAGGACCGGCGTGTACCCGTGACCGGCCAGGGACTGCTCGATGATCTGGGCGAAGGCCGGGAAGATCGGGTTGGTCAGTTCCGGGATGACCAGCCCGACCAGCCCGGCGCTGCGCCGCCGCAGCCGCACCGGGCGTTCGTAGCCGAGCAGGTCGAGCGCGGCGAGCACCCGCTGACGGGTGCCCGCCGCCACGCCCGCCCGCCCGTTGAGGACGCGACTGGCGGTCGCCTCACTGACCTGCGCCTGGGCGGCGATATCGGCGAGGCGCGGGGTGGGTCGGGGGGCCGGCCGGGTCACTCCGCCCACCAGATCGTGGTGTCCGCGGGAACCTCCCGCACCGGCGGGGCGGGCTGGTCCGTCGGGTCGACGTCGGCGAACGGGACGCGGGAGGACAGGAGTTGACGTACCGGCGGCAGCTCCAGTCGCACGGGTTCGGCCGTGGTGTTCACCGTGCAGAGCAGCCCGCCGGGGCGGCGGAAGACCAGCACGCCGTCGGGGGCGGCCAGCCACTCCACGGCGTCCCCCTCCCCCAGGCCGGGGTGCGTGCGGCGCACCGCCAGGGCGCTGCGGTACAGCTCCAGCGTGGAGGTCGCATCGCCGGTCTGGGCCGCCACGGTGAGCGCGGCCCAGTCGTCGGGCTGGGGCAGCCAGGTGTCGTGGGCGCCGAAGCCGTACGGGGGTGCGGTGCCGTCCCAGGGGAGCGGCACCCGGCAGCCGTCCCGGAGGCCGTCCTGGCCGTTGGCACGGAAGAAGGACGGGTCCTGACGGACCTCGTCGGGGAGGTCGGTGACCTCGGGAAGACCGAGTTCCTCGCCCTGGTAGAGGTAGGCCGAGCCGGGCAGGGCCAGCATCAGCAAGGTGGCGGCGCGGGCGCGGTCCAGGCCGCCGCCGAGGCGGGTGCGGTGGCGGACGACGTCGTGGTTGGACAGGACCCAGGTGGCCGGCGCGCCGACGGCGCCCAGGGCGGTGAGGGAGGCGTCGATGGTCGTCCGGAGCGCGGCGGCGTCCCATCCGGTGCTCAGGTAGTGGAAGTTGAAGCCCTGGTGGAGCTCGTCCGGGCGAACGTAGCGGGCGAGCCGTTCGACGGTGGGGGTCCAGGCTTCCGCGACGCCGATCCGGTCCCCCGGGTACTCGTCGAGGATCGTCCGCCAGGAGCGGTAGACGGCGTGCACGCCGTCCTGGTCGAAGAAGGGCAGCACCTGCGAGCCGATCAGGCTGGCCTGTTCGCCGCGGCCGATGTCCGGCAGGCCGGGGGCCTTGACCATCCCCTGGGCGACGTCGACGCGGAAACCGTCGATGCCCAGGTCGAGCCAGAACCGCAGGATCGAGCGGAACTCGTCCCGGACGGCGGGGTGGTCCCAGTTGAAGTCGGGCTGTTCGGGGGCGAAGAGGTGGAGGTACCACTCGCCGTCGGGCAGCCGGGTCCAGGCGGGGCCGCCGAAGACGGACTCCCAGTCGTTGGGCGGGAGTTCGCCGTTGTCACCCCGGCCCTTGCGGAAGTGGAAGCGTTCACGCAGGACCGAGCCGGGCCCCTCGGCGAGTGCGCGACGGAACCAGGCATGCTGGTCGGAGCAGTGGTTGGGGACGAGGTCGACGATGATCCGCAGGCCCTGGTGGTGGGCCTCGCGGATGACCGCCTCGGCGTCCGCGAGGGTGCCGAAGAGCGGGTCGGTGGCGCGGTAGTCGGCGACGTCGTAGCCGGCGTCGGCCTGCGGGGAGGCGTAGAAGGGGCTCAGCCAGACGGCGTCCACGCCGAGGTCGCGCAGGTGGCCGAGGCGGTCACGGACGCCCGCCAGGTCGCCCATGCCGTCCCCGTTGCCGTCGGCGAAGCTGCGCGGGTAGATCTGGTAGATCACGGCGTCGCGCCACCAGTCGGCGGCCCGGGCGACCGTCCCGACCGGGGCGTCGGCCGGGTCGGGGCGACCGCCGGGGGCGGTGGGTGGGGCGGTGGGCTGTCGGGTCATGTCATCCCTTGCTGGTGCCGGCGGTCAGTCCGGAGACGAGGTGGCGCTGGGCGAAGGCGAAGACGAGTGCGGCCGGTACGGCGATGAGCACGGCGGCGGCGGTCATCGAACCCCAGTCGTTGGTGTACTGGTTGACGAAGGTCTGCAGCCCGCCGGCGAGGGTGAGGTTCTCCTCGCCGGTCATGAAGGCGGAGGCGTAGGCGACCTCGGCCCAGGCCGTGACGAAGGTGTAGAAGCCGGTGACGGCGAGGCCGGGGCGGGCGAGCGGCAGCACCAGCCGCCAGAAGGTGCCGAACGGGTTGAGGCCGTCGACCCGGCCCGCTTCGTCGATCTCCACCGGGATGGTGTCGAAGAAGCCCTTCATCATCCAGGCGCAGAACGGGACGGCGATGGTGAGGTAGGTGAGGACCAGGCCGAGGGGCTGGTTCAGCAGCCCGAGGGCGGCGAGGAGGTTGTAGAGCGGGACGATCAGCACCGCGACCGGGAACATCTGGGTGAGCAGCAGCAGCCACATCAGCGGCCGCATGCCGGGGAAGCGGAAGCGGCTGACGGCGTAGCCGGTGGTGGCGGCGGTGAAGACGCCGAGGGCGGTGGTCAGGCCGACGACGACCACGGAGTTCCCGAACCACGTGAGGAAGGAGGTGTCGGTCAGCACGTGGCGGTAGTTGTCGAGGCTGAAGTGGGTGACGAGGCTGGTGGTGAAGGCGTCGTTCTTGGGCTTGAAGGAGGTCACCAGCAGCCACAGCGGCGGGAAGACCGCGATGACGGCGGCGACCGCCAGCGCCAGGTGCAGGCCCACGGAGGCCAACCGGTGCCGTTGCCCACGGGTGCGGGTGCGGGTGCGGGTGCGGGTGCGGGTGCGGGTGCGGGTGCGCGCCATGGTCACCACACCTCCCCTTGCTTGCGCAGCGCCCGGCGGTAGCCGACCGCGACCAGGGCGAGGAGGGCGAGGATGACCACGCCCCAGGTGGCGGAGGCGGAGAAGTTGCGGGGGCTGTCGACGAACGAGAGCCGGTAGGCGTAGGTCACCAGGATCTCGGTGGCGTCGCCGGGTCCGCCCCTGGTGAGCAGGAAGATCACCGGGAACATGTTGAACGTCCAGATGGTCGAGAGCAGGATCACGGTGCCGCTGACCGCGCGCAGGCCCGGCACGGTGATGTGGCGGAAGCGTTGCCAGGCACCCGCGCCGTCCATCTCGGCGGCCTCGTAGAGCTCGCCCGGGATGGACTGGAGTCCGCCGAGCAGTGCGACGAGCATGAAGGGCACGCCCAGCCAGACGTTGACGGCGATGACCGAGAGCTTGGCCCAGGTCGGGTCGTTGAGCCACGGCACGGCGTCGATGCCGCCGCCGGCCAGCAGCTTGTTGAGGATGCCGTTCTTCTCGTTGTAGAGCATCCGCCAGGTGAAGACGGAGACGAAGGCGGGGATCGCCCACGGCAGGATCAGCGCCAGGCGGTAGGCGGTGCGGCCGCGCAGTTGGCGGTTGAGCAGGGTGGCCAGGGCGAGGCCGGTGAGGAAGGTGAGGCCGACGCATCCGACGGTCCACACCACGGTCCAGCCCAGTCGGCCCCAGAAGACGCCGTCGGTCAGCACCGCCCGGTAGTTGTCCAGGCCGGTGAAGTGGTAGGTGGCGGGGATGTGGTTCATGCCGATCGAGCGCTCGACGTTGGCCTCGTTGGCGTCGGTGAGGGAGAAGTAGACGCCGCGGACGAGGGGGATCCCGATGATGACGCCGATGACGAGGACGACCGGGGCGGTCATCGTCCAGGCGTACCAGTGGGTGCCGAACGCCCGGCGGGTCCGGGCGGTGAGCGTCACGTGTAGTCCTTGAGCAGCTTCCGGTAGGCGTCGCCGACGGACTTCGCGGCCTGTTCGGGGGTGGCGGTGCTGGTGAGCACCTTGTTCATCTGGACCTTGAGCGGTTCGAAGAGCGAGTTGCCCTCGGCGATCCAGGGGCGCTGGACGGCGCCGTCGACGGCGGGCTTGAAGAAGGAGACCATCTCGTTCTGCTTGACCGCCGGCACCGCGTAGACGGACTTGCGGGTGGGCAGCAGGCTGAGCGCGTCGGTGGTCTGCTGCTGGACCTTCGCGGAGCTCATGTACTTCACGAAGGCGTAGGCGGCCGGGAGGTTCTTGCTGCCGGCGTAGACCGAGAGGTCCCAGCCGCCCTGCGGGGAGCCCTGGGCGGCGGATCCGCCGGGGACGGGGGCGACGCCGAGGTTGTCCTTGTCCTGGAACGCCGTGCCGGCGCGGGCGCCCTCGATGTCCCAGGGGCCGTCGATCGCCATCGCGACGGTGCCGTCCTTGAGGGCCTTGAGTTGGTTCTCCTGGCCGTCGGTGGCGTCGGTGACGGCGGTCTTGGAGTCGACGAGCTGCTTGAGGGTGCGGAACGCGCGAACGCCGGCGGCGTTGTCGATGGTGACCTTCTTGTGGGCGGCGTCGACCATGTCGCCGCCCTCGCCGTAGAGGTAGGGCAGGAACCAGTAGGGATCGTCGCCGCGCAGGTAGAGCGCGGTGGCGCCGGTCTTGGCCTTGATCTTCTGGGCGGCGGCGGTGAGTTCGGCGACGGTCTTGGGGACGGGGACCCCGGCGTCCTTGAGGAGCTTCTTGTTGTAGAAGAGCCCGAGGGTGTCGATGACCTGCGGCACGGCGTAGGTCCTGCCGCCGAACTTGGTCGAGCCGACGGCCTGCGGGAGGTAGTCGTCGGTGCGGTCCAGGGCCGGGGTGCCGTCCAACGGGGCGAGGTAGCCGAGGTTGGCGAAGTCGGCGACCCAGGCGACCTCGGTGCGCATCACGTCGGGGGCGCCCGCCCCGCCGCCCGCGGCGTTCTTGAACTTGGCGTTGGCGTCGCCGAACGGGACGTTCACGTAGGCGATGTGGACCTTGGGATGCTCCTTCTGGAAACCCTCGGCCAACTTCCGGTAGGTGGCCTTCTCGGCGTCGTTGGAGGTGTCCCAGAAGGTGACGGTTCCGGACAGCTCGCCGCCCGCCGAACTTCCCCCGTCTCCCCCGCCCCCGCACCCCGTCGCCGCCAGTGCCAGGCCCGCTACCAGCGCGGTGGCCAGAGCGCCACGTATGCCACGCCGCATGTGAACTCCTTTGGGAAAGCCTCGGTTGGCGGTCTGGAACGTAACAGCGCCGAAAACTTTCCGAAAGATGTTGCGAGATTTTTCTGCAAGAATTCTGGAAGCAGTTGTGGCGCCCTGGCCGGAACACGACCCGCCGGGGCCCTGGCGCACCGTCACCCGCCGCCCCTTGGAGCGTTGACTCCGTGGAAGCACCTTCGCCTCATGACCTGACAGGGACGGCAGATGACCCAGGAGCTCACTTCCCCCAGCCCCGCCCCCCAGGCCGCCGGACCGGACCGAGGGCAGGGATGGTGGCGCGACGCCGTCATCTACCAGGTCTACGTCCGCTCCTTCGCCGACAGCGACGGCGACGGCGTCGGCGATCTGCGCGGGGCGCGCGAACGGCTCCCCTACCTCAAGGACCTGGGCGTGGACGCCGTCTGGCTCACCCCGTTCTACTCCTCGCCGCAGGCCGACGGCGGGTACGACGTCGCCGACTACCGCGCCGTCGACCCGCTCTTCGGCGACCTCCAGGACGCCGACGCGCTGATCCGCGCCGCGCACGCGCTCGACCTGCGGGTGATCGTGGACGTCGTCCCCAACCACACCTCGGACCGCCACCCGTGGTTCCAGGACCCGGACCTGGCCCGGCAGCGCTACGTCTTCCGCCCCGGCAAGGGCGAGAACGGCGAACTCCCGCCCAACGACTGGGAGTCGGTCTTCGGCGGGCCGGCCTGGACCCGTACCGACCGCGGCGACTGGTACCTGCACCTCTTCGCGCCCGAACAGCCCGACCTGGACTGGGAGCGGCCCGAGGTGCACGAGGAGTTCGCCGCGATCCTGCGCTTCTGGCTGGACCTGGGCGTGGACGGCTTCCGGGTGGACGTGGCGCACGGCATGGTCAAGGCGCCGGGCCTGCCGGACATCGGCCGCGGCGAACAGGCCCGGCTGATCGGCAGTCAGGTGCTGCCCTTCTTCGACCAGGACGGCGTGCACGCCATCCACCGCGCCTGGCGCCGGCTGCTGGACGGCTACGGCGAGGCCAGCGGACGCGAGGTGATCGGGGTCGCCGAGGCGTGGGCCCCCAGCAGCGAGCGGCTGGCCCTGTACGTCCGCCCGGACGAGCTCCACCAGGCGTTCAACTTCCAGTTCCTGGGCACCCCGTGGGACGCCGGGGCGCTGCGCGGGGTCATCGACTCCTCGCTGGCCGCCACCGTCGCCGTCGGTGCCCCCACCACCTGGGTGCTCTCCAACCACGACGTCGTCCGGCACGCCACCCGGCTCGGCGGCGGTCTGGCCCGGGCCCGCGCCGCCACCCTGCTGATGCTGGCGCTGCCCGGGTCCGCCTACCTCTACCAGGGCGAGGAGCTGGGGCTGCCGGAGGTCACCGACCTGCCGCCCGAGGCGCGCCAGGACCCGGCGTTCTTCCGCGGCCGCGTCGGCGGCGACGGGCAGAGCAGCGACGGCTGCTCCGGCGCCAGCGGCCAGGACGGCTTCCGGGACGGTTGCCGGGTGCCGCTGCCCTGGTCCGGCGAGCAGCCGCCGTACGGCTTCGGGCCGGGGGGCAGTTGGCTGCCGCAGCCCGCCGACTGGGGCCCGCTGAGCGTCGCGGCGCAGACCGGCGACCCGGCCTCCACGCTGGAGCTGTACCGCGGCGCGCTGGAGCTGCGCCGGCGCCTGCCGGGCCTGGGCGACGGGGAGATGGCGTGGCAGTCGGCCCCCGAAGGGGTCCTGGCGTTCCGCCGGCCCGGGGTGCTGTGCACCGTCAACACCCACGCCGGGGAAGCCGAGATCCCGCTGCCCGGGGAACTGCTGCTCGCCAGCGCCGCGGTGACGACCGGCGACGGCACCGCGGTGCTGCCCGGGGACAGCTGTAGCTGGTGGGCAATCTGACATGCGACCGGTACAGTCCAGTGCCATGACCGCCCGGCTGGCCGACCTCGCAGCGCAGGCGGGTGTCAGCGAGGCCACCGTCAGTCGGGTGCTCAATGGGAAGCCCGGCGTCTCCGCCACCACCCGCCAGTCCGTGCTTGCCGCACTCGACGTGCTCGGGTACGAGCGGCCGGTGCGACTGCGGCGGCGCAGCGCCGGCCTGGTCGGACTGATCACCCCGGAGCTGGAGAACCCGATCTTCCCGGCGTTCGCCCAGGTCATCGGGCAGGCCCTGACCCGCCAGGGCTACACCCCGGTGCTGGCGACCCAGACCCCGGGCGGCTCGACCGAGGACGAGCTCACCGAGATGCTGGTGGACCGCGGGGTGGCCGGCATCATCTTCGTCTCCGGACTGCACGCCGACACCGACGCCGACATGGGGCGCTACGAGCAGCTGCGCGGCCAGGGCGTGCCGTTCGTCCTCATCAACGGCTTCTCCGACAAGGTGCAGGCACCGTTCGTCTCCCCCGACGACCGGACCGCGGTGGAGTTGGCGGTGACCCACCTCACCGCGCTGGGCCACCGGCGGATCGGGCTGGCGCTCGGGCCGAAGCGGTTCGTGCCGGTGCAACGGAAGATCGAGGGGTTCCTGCGCTGCGTCCAGGAGCAGCTGGGCCTGGATGCGGCCACGGCCGCGCCGCTCGTCCAGCACTCCCTCTACACCCTGGAGGGCGGGCAGGCCGCGGCGGCCGCGCTGATCGAGCAGGGCGTGACGGCGATCGTGTGCGCCAGCGACATGATGGCGCTGGGCGCGATCCGGGCGGCCCGGCAGCGCGGACTGGACGTGCCGCGGGAGATGTCCGTCGTGGGCTTCGACGACTCCCCGTTGATCGCGTTCACCGACCCGCCGCTGACGACGATCCGGCAGCCGGTGCAGGCCATGGGGCAGGCGGCGGTGCGGGCGCTGCTGGAGGAGATCGGCGGCACCCCGGCGCCGCACAGCGAGTTCGTCTTCCACCCGGAGCTGGTGGTGCGGGGGTCGACGGCCTCGGCGCCGAAGGCGGCGAGGGTGCCGCGGCCGCTGCGCGCCGCACAGTGAAGGGGTGCTCCGGGCCCGCAAGGGGTGCGGGGCGGCCCGCCGGCCCCCGTCCCGTAGGGGGATTCCCGTCCTCCTTCAGGTCGAGCCAGGGGGCCGTTTACCCGACTGGAGGATGATCGGGCGCACGTCCCTTTCTGGCAGACTGTCTGCCTATGGGTGATGCGCATGTGAGGACTCTGGACGACCTGTCAGCCGCCCCGCCAGCCAGCGGGGAGCCTGCGGACCGTCCGGCGGACAAGGGGCGACGGGTCCGGTTCCGGGCCCCGCGCGCACCCCGGCTCTGGTTCGAGGTCCTGCTGATCGCGGTCAGCTACTGGATCTACTCGATGATCCGCAACGCGGTGCCCGAGCAGAAGTCGCAGGCGCTGCGGAACGCCGACTGGATCTGGCGCGCCGAGCACGCCCTGGGCATCGCCGTAGAGCACACCGTCAACCACGCCGTGAACTCCGTGACGTGGCTCATCGTCTCGATGAACTACTACTACGCGACGCTGCACTTCATCGTGACGATCGGCGTGCTGATCTGGCTCTACCGCTGGCATCCGGGGCGGTACGCGGCGGCCCGGCTGGCGCTCTTCGCCACCACCGGCGTGGCCCTGGTCGGCTACTACTTCTTCCCGCTGGCGCCGCCCCGGCTGATGCCGGACGGCGGCTTCGTGGACACCGTCGTCCAGCACGGCACCTGGGGCTCGATGGCGTCCGGGAACCTCGCCTCGATGTCCAACCAGTACGCCGCGATGCCGTCGATGCACATCGGCTGGTCGCTGTGGTGCGGCCTGACCATCGCGCTGCTGGCGAAGCCGGTCTGGGCCAAGGTGCTGGGCCTGCTGTACCCGGCGACGACGCTGACCGTGATCGTCTCGACCGCCAACCACTTCTGGTTGGACGCGTTGGGCGGGGTGCTGTGCCTGGCGTTCGGCTACGGGCTGGCCCTCGCGTGGTACGGACGGCTGCCGCACCGGCTGGCGCGGCACGTGGGGACGGCGGAGCTGGCGCCCCTCGGGGTGTGACCCGGCCCGGGGTGTGACCCCGGGCACGGTGCGGCGGCGGGCCGCGGGCGGAGGGTTCGCCCGCGGCCCGTCGTCGTGGCTACCGCTCGGCGCGGTGGGTGAGGTGGCCGCCGGTCATGGTCAGGAGGACCGGGGCCGTGGCCACCTCGTCGGCCGGGGCGGTGACCGGGTCGACGGCCAGCGCGGTCAGGTCGGCGCGGAAGCCGGGGGCGATCCGGCCGGCCTCGGCCTCCTCGCCGACCGCCCGGGCCGCGTGCGAGGTCAGGCCCTCCAGCGCCTGGAGTCCGGTCAGGGCCTGGTCGGGGGTGACCGGTTGGGTGTCCGGGTGGCCCGCGGGGCGGCGCAGCCGGGCGGTGGCCAGGACCTGGCGGGGGTCGTGGTGCGCGATCGGCCAGTCCGAGCCGAGGACCAGGACGGCGCCGGCGTCCCGCAGGTCGCGGCAGCGCCAGGCCCGGCCGGCGCGTTCCGCACCGACCCGCTGGGACCAGGCGTCGGTGTGGTCGGCTCGGGTGTAGTGGGTGTGGGTGGGCTGCATGGAGGCGGCGACGCCGAGCCGGGCGAACCGCGGGAGCTGGGAGTCCGGGACGGTCTCGATGTGCTCGATGCGGTGCCGGTGGCGGGCGCCGGGCCGGTCGGCGCCGAGCAGTTCGACGGTGTCCAGGACGTGGCGGACCGCGGCGTCGCCGATGGCGTGGGTGGCGGTGCGCACCCCGGCCCGGTCGAGGTGGTGGACGGCGTGGGTGTAGGCGGCGGGGTCCGGCCAGAAGGCGTCGGTGCCCTGGCCGTGGCAGTCGGGGCGTTCCAGCCAGGCGGTGCCGCCCTCGACGGTGCCGTCCATGAAGAACTTCACCCCGCCGATCCGCCAGTGGCGGCCGGCCCGGCGCTGCAGGGCGACCAGGTGGTCCAGGCCGTCGGCGTCGATGCCGGGCATGCACCAGGGGGCGAGCCGCAGCCGGACCGGGAGGTGGCCGTCCGCCTCGATGGCGGCGAGGAGTTCGGGGGCGTCCTCGTCCTCCATGTCCATGACGTGGGCGCCGGTCAGGCCGGCCGCGGCCATCTCGTGGAGCAGGCCGAGCAGCCGGGCGCGGCGGTCGGCGGCCGAGGGGCGGGGCATGGCGGGCAGCACCAGGTTCATCGCGGCGTGCTCGACCAGGTGCCCGGTGGGGCGGCCGGTGTCGTCGCAGACCACGCTGGCGCGCTGGGCGAAGGCCCGCGGCCCGGTGATCCCGGCGGCGTCCAGGGCCCGACCGCTGGCCAGCGCCGAGTGGCCGTCGTAGAGGCGGAGGAAGGCGGGGGCGCCGGCCAGCGCGTCCTCGATCAGCTCGCGGTGGACGGGCCGGTCGCCGAAGACGTTGTGGTCCAGGCCCCAGCCGGTGAGCCAGGCGCCCGGGGGCAGTGTCCGGGCGGCGGTGGCGAGGGCCGCGCGCAGTCCGTCGAGGTCGCGGACGGCGCTCAGGTCGAGGCCGGTGGCCATCTCGACGCCCCAGACGGGGTGGCTGTGGCCGTCGGTGAGGCCGGGGACGAGGGTGGCGCCGGCCAGGTCGACGATCTCGGTGGCGGCGCCGCGCCAGTGCCGGACGTCCGCCGCGTCGCCGACCGCGGCGATCCGCCCGTCCTTGACGGCGACGGCCTCGGCCCAGGGGCGGGCGGGGTCGAGGGTGCGGACCCGGGCGCCGGTCAGGACGGTGTCGGCGGCGATGCGCGAACTGCCGGACGGGGTGGACGGGATGGGCGGGGTGGCGGGGGTGGACGGCACGGGGAAGCTCCTCGGTGCGGGCGGGGTGGCGGGGCCGGTCCGGCCCCGGGCGGGTCGGCGGGTCAGCCGCGGGCGGCGGCCTCCTCGGGTGCGGCGGCGGACGGGTCGACGGGGGCCGGCTCCGGGTCCGCGTCCGGTTCGGCGGCGAAGCCCGCGTAGACCGCGGGGCGGGTGCGGCGCACCCGGCGGGCGAGGAGGAGGCCGACGGCGAAGGCGGCGGGGACGGCCAGCACCAGGGCGGCGTTGGTGGCCAAGCCGGCGCCGGTCATGATGTCTATCTTGGCGATGACCAGCCATAGCGCGCCGAGCATCAGCACCGTGGCGGCGATCGGCGTGACCTGGGTGCGCAGCGCGCCCTCTTGGTGCCGGAAGCGGCGGAAGTACAGCGGCACCGCGATCGCGGTGAGGGCCTGGAGCGCCAGCAGGCCCAGCATGCCGGGGGTGTTCATCCACAGCAGCAGTTGGGTGTACGGGTCGGCGCCGGCCAGGGCGAAGCCGAGCACGACCACGACGGCGAGGACGCTCTGCACCGCGCCGGCGGCGTACGGGGAGCGGTGGCGGGGGTGGACCCGGCCGAGGACGGGGGGCAGCACCCCTTCCTGGGCCATGGCCAGGCCGTAGCGGTTGATCGCGTTGTGGAAGGCCAGTTGGGAGGCGAGGATGCTGGTGATGATGAACAGGTGCATCAGGTCGGCGGCCCAACTGCCCACGTAGCGGGTGGTGGCGGTGAAGAAGAGGCCCGCGGGGTCCGCCAGGGCGGCCTGCACGATCCGGTCGGCGCCGTACGCCTGGATGACGATCCAGATCGTGAAGGCGTAAAAGAGGCCGAGGAAGGCGACCGCGATGTAGGTGGCGCGGGGGATGGTGCGGCTGGGGTCGCGGGCCTCGTGGCGGTAGATGGCGGTGGACTCGAAGCCGGTGAAGGCGGCGAAGGCGAAGGCCAGGACGGCGCCGGTGCCGGGGACCAGGACGTGCTGCGGGGTGAAGGAGTCCAGTGCCAGGCCGTGCGCGCCGCCGTGCAGCAGGACGCCGCCGGCGAGCAGGGCGAGGATGCCGGTCTCGGCGACCAGCAGGACGCCCAGCACCTTGGCGCCGAAGTCGATGCTGCGGTAGCCGAGGAACCAGATGACGACGACGCCGGCGAGCGCGATCGGCGGCCAGGGGACGTGGATGCCCCAGAACGCTTCGAGGGCGTCCTGGGTGGCCGTGGCGAGCAGGCCGTAGACGCCGATCTGCATGCCGTTGTAGGCGAGCAGCGCCAGGGTGGCGGCGCCGAAGCCGGCCGGGCGGCCCAGTCCGCGGGTGATGAAGGCGTAGAAGCCGCCGCCGTTGCGGACGTGCCGGGCCATGGTGGTGAAGCCCACCGCGAACAGGGCCAGGGTGGCGCCGGCCAGCACGTAGCCGACCGGGGCGCCGAGGCCGCCGGCACCGAGGGCGATCGGGGAGGTGCCGGCCATCACGGTGAGCGGTGCGGCGGCGGAGATGACGAAGAAGGCGATGTCGGCGACGCCGAGGGTGCCGCGGCGCAGCGTGGCGGCGGCTGTGTCGGGCGGTGCGGTCCGCTGCGGCGCCTCGTTGGGGGACCCGGACTCTACGGCCATGGCTCGGTTGCCCTTCTGCGACCTGGACAGGGGAGGGGTAGCGGCCGTGCGCGTACGGGGTGTGACGGCAGGGTGACCGCGGAGGGAGAAGAAACCTAAAGCCTTTCGGTTTTTGGGACCGTACCCGCCGCCGTACGATTCGGGAAGACCCCCGTGACGGGGACTTTCGCCGGGAGGGGACACCATGGGGCGGCCGCGGAAGGCCCTGCTCGACCGGGCGCGGATCGGCGCGACCGCACTCGAACTCGTCGACGAGAAGGGCGACTTCAGCGTTCCGGAGGTGGCCCGGAGACTCGGCGTGCAGACCGCCTCGGTGTACCACCACGTGGACGGCCGGGCCGGGGTGATCGAGCTGCTGCGGGAGCGGGTCACCGACGCGATCGACCCCGACACCCTGGCGGACGCCCGCTGGGACGTGGCGCTCGCCGCCTGGGCACACTCCTACCGCGCCGCGTTCGCCGCCCACCCGCGGACCATCCCGATGCTGATGACCTCACCGGTCCGGGCGCCGAAGGTGCTCGCCCACTACGACCGGGTGGCCGGACTGCTGCTCGACGCGGGCTTCGCGCCGGAGGGGGTGATGGCGGTGATCACCGGCCTGGACAACCTCGTCCTCGGCTCGGCGCTGGACATGTCGGCACCGGACCCCATGTGGGAGGTCGCCTCCGGGGCCGACGCGCCGCGGCTGGCGGCGGCCCAGGACGCCAGCGCCCCGGACCGCGCCGACGCCGCGTTCGCCCTCACCCTGGCCGGGTACCTCGCGCACCTGCGGACGCTGCTGGGCAGCGCGACGGCCCCCGGCGACCGCTAGGCCGCCCCCGGGCTCGCCGAGACCGGCATCAGGCCCCGTAGAACAGCTCCTCGACGACGGCGCGCGCCCGCCGGGTGATCCGCCGGTAGTCGTCGACCATGTCCCCGACGTGCCCCTCCTCGTAGCCGAGGTAGCGGCCGACGGCGGCCAGCTCCCGGCCGTCCGCCGGGAAGGTGTCCCCGGGCCGGCCGCGCACCAGCATCACCGCGTTGCGCACCCGCGCCGCCAGTACCCACGCCTCGTCCAGCGTCCGGGCGTCGTCGGTGTCGATCAGTTCGGCGGCGTGCGCGGCGGCCAGCGCGTCCCGGGTCCGGGTGGTGCGCAGTCCGGGCAGCTCCCAGCCGTGCCGCAGCTGCATCAACTGGACCGTCCACTCCACGTCGCTCAGGCCGCCGCGGCCCAACTTGGCGTGCGTGGTGGGGTCCGCGCCGCGGGGCAGCCGCTCGGACTCCATCCGCGCCTTGAGCCGGCGGATCTCGCGGACCGCGTCCTCGCCCAGACCCTCGGCGGGGTAGCGCAGCGGGTCGATCAGCTCGACGAACCGCTCCCCCAACTCGACGTCGCCGGCGACCGGTTCGGCCCGCAGCAGCGCCTGTGCCTCCCACACCAGCGACCACCGCCGGTAGTACGCCGCGTACGAGGCGAGGGTGCGCACCAGCGGGCCCGACCGGCCCTCCGGCCGCAGGTCCGCGTCGATGAGCAACGGCGGGTCGGCGGAAGGGAGTTGGAGCAGCCGCCGCATCTCGTTGGCGACCGCGTGGGCGGCCTTGGCGGCCTCCTGCTCATCGGCGCCCTCGCGCGGTTCGTGGACGAACAGCACGTCGGCGTCGGAACCGTAGCTCAGCTCGTGGCCGCCGAACCGGCCCACCCCGATCACCGCGAACCGGGTCGGCAGGGTGTCGCCCCAGCGCTCGCGGACGGCGGCCCGCAGGGCGCCGGCGAGGGTCGCGGCGTTGACGTCGGAGACCGCCGAGCCGACCGCGTCCACGGCGTGGCCGTGGTCGGTCTCGGCCGGGCTGGACTCGGTGCCGTACGCACCGATGACGTCGGCGGCGGTGGTGCGGAACAGCTCCCGACGACGCACCCCGCGGGCCGCCGCCACCGCCGCCTCGGCACCGTCGGCGCGGCCGACCGCGGCCAGCACCTCCTGCTCCAGGGCGGCCCGGCCGCGCGGCTGGAGCCCGTCGGCGGCGCCCAGCAGGGCGACCGCCTCGGGCGCGCGCAGCAGCAGGTCGGGGGCGAGCCGGCCGGCGGACAGCACCCGTGCGAGGTTCTCCGCGGCGGCGCCCTCGTCGCGCAGCAGCCGGAGGTACCAGGGGGTCTTGCCGAGCGCGTCGGAGACCTTGCGGAAGTTCAGCAGGCCGGCGTCGGGGTCGGCGGAGTCGGCGAACCAGCCGAGCAGCACCGGCAGCAGGGTCCGCTGGATCGCCGCCTTGCGGCTCACCCCGGACGCCAGCGCCTCCATGTGCCGCAGCGCGGCAACCGGATCGGCGTAGCCGAGGGCCTCCAGGCGGTGGCCGGCGGCCTTCGCCGACAGCCGGACCTCGCCGGGCTCCAGGTGCGCGACGGCGTCCAGCAGTGGCCGGTAGAACAGCTTCTCGTGCAGCCGGCGCACCTCGCGGGCGTGCCACTTCCACTCCCGGCGCAGCGAGGCGACCGGCTCGGTGCGCAGCCCCAACGACCGTGCCAGGCGCCGCAGTTCACTCTCGTCCTCGGGCATCAGGTGAGTGCGGCGCAGCCGGAACAACTGGATCCGGTGCTCCAGCGTGCGCAGGAAGCGGTAGGCGGCGTCGAGCGCGGCGGCGTCCTGGCGGCCCACGTAACCGCCGGACGCGAGCGCCGCCAGCGCGTCCAGCGTGGTGGCGCTGCGCAGCGTGGCGTCCGTGCGGCCGTGCACCAACTGGAGCAGCTGGACGGCGAATTCGACGTCCCGCAACCCGCCGGGGCCGAGCTTGAGCTCGCGGTCGACCTGGGCGGCGGGGATGTTCTCCACCACCCTCAGGCGCATCTGGCGGACGTCGGTGACGAAGTTCTCCCGCTCGGCGACGTCCCACACCATCGGCGCCAGCGCGTCCACGTACTCCTGGCCCAGCGCCAGGTCACCGGCCATCGGGCGGGCCTTGAGCAGTGCCTGGAACTCCCAGGTCTTGGCCCACCGCTGGTAGTAGGCGAGGTGGCTGGTCAGGGTGCGTACCAACGGCCCGTTGCGACCCTCGGGGCGCAGGTTGGCGTCCACCGGCCAGATGGTGCCCTCGGCGGTGCTGTCCGAGCACAGCCGCATCATCCGGGCGGCGAGCCGGGTCGCGGCCTGGAGCGCCTTGGCCTCCTCGGCGCCCTCCCGCGGCTCGGCGACGTAGATGACGTCCACGTCGGAGACGTAGTTCAGTTCCCGGCCGCCGCACTTGCCCATGCCGATGACCGCCAGCCGGCACTGCGCGGCGTCGCCGGGCTGCTCCTCGTAGGCGATCTCCAGGGCGGCCCGGACGGTGGCGGTGGCCAGGTCCGCGAGCTCCGCCGCGGCCTCCGCGACGTCGGTGGTGCCGCACACGTCACGGGCCGCGATGCCCAGCAGGCAGCGGCGGTAGGCGGCGCGCAGCGCGTCCGCGCGCGGCCGGTCGGCGCCCCGCTCGCCCCAGATGCCGTCGGCGAGCGCCTGCTCGAACTCCGGGGTGGTGGGGTGCAGGTCGACGGACTCGTAGGTGACCAGCGACCGCCAGTCGTCCGGGTGCCGGACCAGGTGGTCGCCGAGCGCCTCGGACGCGCCCAGCACGCCCAGCAGCCGGTCGCGCAGCGGCTTGGCGGCGGCGACCGTGGCCAGCAGCTCCTGCTGCTCGGCCGGCTGGAGCGCCTCCACCATCCGCAGCAGGCCGCGCAGCGCCAGGTCGGGGTCGGACGTGCCGCCGAGCGCTTCGAGGAGCACCGAATCGTCGCGCACGGAGGCGAGTTCGGGGGCGTCGAGCAGCGTGCCGGCCGCCGAGGCGTCGGTGAAACCGTGCCTCAGCAGCCGGGCGAAGGTGCTGCTCCGCCGTCCCTGCGGAGCGGGTAGTGCCATGGGGCGGCCTCTCGGTGGCGGGTCGGCTCGGACACGGGGCGCGGGTCCGGGCTCAGAGCACCGGCAGCATCTTCCGCAGCTCGAAGGCGGTGACCTCGGAGCGGTACTCCTCCCACTCCTGCTTCTTGTTGCGCAGGAAGAAGTCGAAGACGTGCTCGCCGAGGGTCTCGGCGACCAGTTCGCTGCGCTCCATCAGGTCGATGGCCTCGCCGAGGTTCTGCGGCAGCGGCTCGATGCCCATGGCGCGGCGCTCGGAGTCGGACAGCGCCCACACGTCGTCGTCGGCGCCGGCCGGGAGTTCGTAGCCCTCCTCGATGCCCTTCAGGCCGGCGGCGAGCAGCACCGCGTAGGAGAGGTAGGGGTTGGCGCCGGAGTCGACGGAGCGGACCTCGACGCGGGTGGAGCCCATCTTGCCGGGCTTGTACATCGGGACGCGGATCAGCGCGGAGCGGTTGTTGTGGCCCCAGCAGATGTACGAGGGGGCCTCTCCGCCGGCGCCCGCGGTGCGGTTGGCGCCGCCCCAGATGCGCTTGTAGGAGTTGACCCACTGGTTGGTGACGGCGGAGATCTCGCCGGCGTGCTTGAGCAGACCGGCGATGAAGGACCGGCCGACCTTGGAGAGCTGGTACTCCGCGCCCGACTCGTGGAAGGCGTTGCGGTCGCCCTCGAAGAGCGAGAGGTGGGTGTGCATGCCCGAGCCCGGGTACTCCGAGAACGGCTTGGGCATGAAGGTGGCCTGGACGCCCTGCTCCAGCGCGACCTGCTTCATCACCAGCCGGAAGGTCATGACGTTGTCGGCGGTGGAGAGCGCGTCGGCGTAGCGCAGGTCGATCTCCTGCTGGCCGGGGGCGCCCTCGTGGTGGCTGAACTCCACCGAGATGCCCATCGACTCCAGCATGGTGATCGCCTGCCGGCGGAAGTCCATCCCGACGTTCTGCGGGGTGTGGTCGAAGTAGCCGGAGGAGTCGCCGGGGATCGGCCGGGAGCCGTCCACCGGCTTGTCCTTGAGCAGGAAGAACTCGATCTCGGGGTGGGTGTAGAAGGTGAAGCCGAGATCGGAGGTCTTGGCCAGGATGCGCTTGAGGACGAAGCGCGGGTCGGCGTACGAGGGCGAGCCGTCCGGCATCAGGATGTCGCAGAACATCCGGGCGGTGCCCGGGGCCTCGGCGCGCCACGGCAGGATCTGGAAGGTGCCGGGGTCGGGCTTGGCGATCATGTCGGACTCGTAGACGCGGGCGAAGCCCTCGATCGCGGAGCCGTCGAAGCCGATGCCCTCGTCGAACGCCTGCTCCAGCTCGGCCGGGGCCACCGCCACCGACTTCAAGAACCCGAGGACGTCGGTGAACCACAGCCGGACGAAGCGAATGTCGCGCTCTTCCAGCGTCCGGAGCACAAACTCCTGCTGCTTGTCCATGGTTCACCAATCCTTGCAGGTCATATGGCCTGTCCACGCGCGGGGATCATCGCGTTCCGGCCCACCAGTATCACGTCAGGGGGTTACCGTCACATTACGCACCCTTGGCCTGAATCAGAACCGCCGACCCGTGACCCCCTCCTCGGTTCCTTCCCGCATCTTCCCCGCCGCGACCAGGGTCAGCGCACGGCGACCCGTGAAGCGAGGGCCTTGGCCCACTCTTGGACGCTCCGTAAGTCCCCGTTGACCCGGCATTGAGCGCTCCGTGTGCCGATGTTCGGCCGGTAAGGGCCGTTGGCAAGGGCCACCGTCATCCCAGGTCCAGCACCGCCCGGGCCACCGCCTCCGGCACGTCCGCCATGACCAGGTGGCCGGAGGGCGCGGCGACGGTGCAGCGGCCGCCCAGCTGTGCGGCGAGCGCCCGCTGCCGCGCCAGCCAGCGCAGTTCGCCCGCGGACTCGCTGCCGTCGTAGGCGGCCAGCACCGTCACCGGGACGGCCGGCATCGGGCGGTGGGCGCGCAGCGCGGCCAGGTCCGCGGCCTGGTAGGGGTAGCCGGCGTTCTCCAGGGCGCAGGCCCGCAGCACCCGACTGGTGCGGTAGCCGGCGCTCTCCCAGCGGTGTCGCGGGTGCCGGCCCACCGTCCCGGCACGGGATATCAAGCGGCGCGCAGCCGGGCCGAGCAGCTGCGGCAACCCGACCGCGGAGAGCGCGCCGGCCGCGCCCCGGGCCCAGGCGGTGCGGACCGTGCGCGGCAGCCGGGGCCGGGGGTCCTCCTCGACGCTGCCGTCGACGAGCACCAGACCGGCGCAGCGGGCGGGGTGCATCCGGGCGAACGCCTCGGCGTGGAAACCGGCCAGCGAGTGCCCGACGACGGTGGCCGGCGCCCGGTGGCCCAGGGCGTCCAGGAGGGCGGCGATCCGGTCCGCCTCGGCGCCGAGGTCGGGCGGCGCCGCGGCCGGGGCGCTGAGGCCCAGGCCCGGACGGTCGAAGCGGACGACGGTGCGGTGCGGGACGAGCAGCGCGGCGACCGCGTCCCAGTCGAACCAGGCCATGCCGAGGCCGCCGCTGAGCACCACGACGGGGCCGGCGCCCTCGCTCAGCACGTGCAGCGGCAGCCCGCCGACGCGCACCATCCGGCCGGGGGCGGGGCGGGGGTTCATCGGTCTCCTCGCGGTGGGGTCGACGGGGTCGGGGGCATGTCCGGGGTGCCGGTCCGGGCGGGGCGGCGGGCCAGGCACCCGGCGAGCAGGGCGAGGTAGAGCGCGACCAGCAGCACCTGGAGGCGTTGGCCGACGCCGAGCGCCCAGGTGTCCCGGCCCGCGGTGAGGACGGCGACCTCGGCCAGCGTCCAGACGGTGGCGGCGAGTTCGGCCAGCACCAGGGGCGGGCCGAGGCGGGCGAGTGCGGGCCACTGGTCGTACCGGCGAGCCGCGACGGTCAGCAGGAGCAGCGCGGCCAGCGCGCCGACCATCGCCAGCGTGCTGCTGACGGCGTGCGCGGCGTGGGTGGCCGGGACCAGTCCGGCGGTCTCCCGGGCGGCGCACACCGGGTCGCTGGTGGGGGCGCAGCTCAGCGGCAGGCGGGAGTCCAGCGCGGTGGCGGCGCCGAAGAGCGCCAGGGCGCTGAAGCCGGCCACCGTCCAGGGCCGGCGCTCGGTGCTGGCGAGCGCGGCGAGCGCGCCGATCAGCACCAGCAGCCCGGCGACCAGGTCGGTGGCGCGGAACAGGCCGCCCAGCGGCTGGTCGGCGGCGGCCAGCTCGCTGACGTACGCCCGCACCGGGTCCAGGCCGGTGGCTATCACCAGCTCCAGCACCCAGGCGGTGTAGGCCAGCGCACCGAGCAGCAGTGCGACGGCGGCCGCGCCCGTGGTGCGGGTGCGGATGCCGGTGGCGGCGGCGCCGGGCGCGGGGCGGGTCGGGGTCACGGACATCCTGGTGTTCGGGTGGTCCCGACGGCGCGTCCGGAATGCCGGATACGTCGGGAGCGCGGGAAGGCCAAGAATAGGCAGACGGTCCACCGGACGCGGCGAGTGCGGCGCGATGGGCCACCTCCGGGGCCGCAGCCCCGGGAACCAGGGTGCGTCGGTAGGTCTCCGGTCGTCGAGAGGTCCGCGATGGGTGAACACCGCAAGGCCGCCACCGCGCGGCGCGGTCACCCGTCGCGCGGACCCGGGGCGATACGCCCGGCCGGGTCGCCCCTCCCCCGCCCGACCGCCGGCTGAGTGCGCCGCAGCGCGCCCCTCCGCCCCACCGCCTCCGCCGCTTCCCCCTCCCCGGCCCCGCCCCCCGTTCTCGTACGGGGGCGGGGCCGGGGACCTCCGGCCGGCGCCCGCGGTCGTCCTCGCCTCCCCGTCCCCGACATCGCCACGAGGTGCTCACCCCATGGATTCCCCTTCCACACACTCCCGCCGCGCCGTGCTGACCGCGGGCCTCGCGGTCGCCGGCGGCAGCCTGCTGGCCTCGTCGCCCGGTGCCGCCGCCGCGACGCCGGGACCGGACGGCCGGCGCGCCGACACCCGCCCGCGCGGCGGGCGCTACGTCGACCCGCACGGTCCGGAGGTCGCCGAGGCCGAGGGCAAGCGCGCCTTCTCCGGCCGGGTGCACCGGCTGCACCTTGAGGCACGGAAGGCCCGGATCGACATCGGCAGCCGGACGGTCGACACCTGGGTGTACGGCGACCGGCTGCCGGGCGAGGTGGTCCGGGTCACCGCGGGCGACAGTCTGTCGATGACGTTCCGCAACAGCCTGCCGCAGCCGACCACGCTGCACTGGCACGGGTTGGGGCTGCGCAACGACATGGACGGCGTCCCGGACGTCACGCAGCGCCCGATCCGGCCGGGCGACTCCTTCCACTACCGCTTCCGGGTCACCCAACCGGGCACGTACTGGTTCCATCCGCACGTCGGCGTCCAGCAGGACCACGGGCTGTACGCCCCGCTGATCATCGACGACCCCAAGGAGCCGCTGGAGTACGACCACGAGTGGGTCGTCGTGCTGGACGACTGGCTCGACGGGGTGGACGGCAGCGACCCGGACGTCGTGCTCAACGAGCTCAACCACGGCCGGGACTCCATGCACGGCGACAGCGGCTCCGGCGAAGGGCACCACTCCGACGGCGATCACGCGCACGCGAGCGGCGGCCACGGCGAGGCGGCCGGTCACGGCAACCACGGCACGGGCCACGACAGCAGCCACGGCACGAGCAACAGCAACAGCAACCACCGGGACCACAGCGGTCACGGCAGCGGCAGCGAGGGGACGGCGGTCCCCGCATGGGTGCCCCCGGCCTTCCCGGACGTGGACCTCGACCGGTTCGTCCCGCACGTGAACGGCCCCGGCGACCTGGGCCTGGACCTGGCCAACAAGAGCCTGCACGAGGTCGGTCTGGGCAACCTGCCGCTGCACGGCATGAGCGCCACCGCGGCGGCGGCCGCGGCCGCCGCTTCCGCGGACGCCGCGTCCAGGGAAGCGGCCCGGGCCAGTCGCGGGGCGCGCCGCGACGACGGCCCCGGGCACGGCCACAACGGACCCTCCCGGCTGCTGAAGAGCGGCACCCGCAGCGACGTGCTGGGCGGCATGCCGGGCAGCGTGAACTACCCGTACCACCTCATCAACGGCCGCACGAAGACGGACCCGGAGGGCTTCCGGGCCCGGCCCGGCGACCGGATCCGGATCCGCTTCATCAACGCCGGCGGCGACACCGCCTACCGGGTGGCGCTGGGCGGCCACCACATGACCGTGACGCACACCGACGGCTACCCGGTGCAGCACGCCCGCGCCGAGCAGCTGCTCATCGGCATGGCCGAGCGCTACGACGTCCTGGTCACCGCCAAGTCCGGAGTCTTCCCGCTGGTCGCCGTCGCCGACGGCAAGGGCAAGGACAAGACCGCGCTGGCCGTACTGCGCACCGGCAACGGCCCGACGCCGGAGCCCTCGGTCCACCCCAAGGAGCTGGAAGGACCACTGACGACCGCGGACCGGCTGCGGGCGGCCGAGGGCGTCCGGGGCCGGTCCGGGAAGCCGGACCGGGTGCTGACCATGAAGCTCATGGGCAACATGGAGCGCTTCAACTGGTCGTTCAACGGATACCCGTACACCCCGTCACAGCGCTACGCGATCGAGGAGGGCGAGCGGGTACGGCTGGTGTTCCGCAACCGCACCGCGATGTGGCACCCGGTCCACCTGCACGGCCACAGCTTCACGCTCCCCAACGGCGGACCGCGCAAGGACACCACGGTCATGCGGCCCGGGCAGCGCCTCGCCGTGGACTTCGACGCCGACAACCCGGGGCTGTGGATGCTGCACTGCCACAACATCTACCACTCGGAGTCGGGGATGATGACGGTCCTCGGCTACCGGCGGAAGTGACCGCGCGCCGACCGGACCCGTGCTCCACCGGTACGGTCGGCGGCCGTGCGGCACCCCGTTCGGCCCCCGGCAACCGCGTTGCCGGGGGCCGCCGCGCGCCGCGCCGCACCCCCATTGCGTCAGAAAGACGATTAGACTGGCGGGGTGCCCCGACTTCGTCTCGCCCTCCAACAGATCGATTCCTGCGTCGGCGACCTCGCCCGGAACGCCGCGGCGGTCGTGCACGGGACCCGGCAGGCCGCCGGCCAGGGTGCGCACCTCGTCGCGTTCCCGGAGATGGCGCTTACCGGCTACCCCGTCGAGGACCTCGCCCTGCGCCCGTCGTTCGTCGAGGCGAGCCGGGCGGCGCTGTCCGCACTGGCCGCCCGGCTGGCCGCGGAGGGGCTGGGCGAGGTCCCGGTCGTCGTCGGCTACCTCGACCGCTGCGCGCAGGCGCTGCCCCGCTACGGCCGACCGGCCGGCGCCCCGCAGAACGCCGCGGCGGTGCTGCACCGCGGCACGGTCGCGCTCACCTTCGCCAAGCACCACCTGCCGAACTACGGCGTCTTCGACGAGTTCCGGTACTTCGTCCCCGGCGACACCCTGCCCGTCGTCCGCGTCCACGGCGTCGACGTGGCGCTGGCCATCTGCGAGGACCTGTGGCAGGAGGGCGGCCGGGTGCCCGCCGCGCGCGAGGCCGGCGCGGGACTGCTGCTGTCCGTCAACGCCTCGCCCTACGAGCGGGACAAGGACGACACCCGGCTGGAACTGGTCCGCAAGCGGGCGCAGGAGGCCGGCTGCACCACCGCCTACCTCGCGATGACCGGCGGGCAGGACGAGTTGGTCTTCGACGGCGACTCGATCGTCGTCGACGCGGACGGCCGGGTGCTCGCCCGGGCCCCGCAGTTCGCCGAGGGCTGCGTGCTGGTCGACGTGGAACTGCCGGCCGCCGCACCGCAACCGCCGTCCGGGGTGCTGACCGACGGGCTGCGGGTGGACCACGTCGTGCTCTCCACCGCACCCTCGGCACCGGCGCCCGCCACCACGGAGCGGGCGGCGGGGACGCTCGACGGGCACGCCGAGCGCCTGGACGACCTGGCGGAGATCTACAGCGCGCTCGTCGTCGGCCTACGGGCCTACGTCACCAAGAACGGCTTCGGCAGCGTGGTGCTGGGGTTGTCCGGCGGGATCGACTCCGCGCTGGTCGCCGCGCTGGCCTGCGACGCGCTCGGCGCCGAGCAGGTGCACGCGGTCGCGATGCCCTCGCGCTACTCCAGCGAGCACTCCGTCGGCGACGCCGCCGAACTGGCCCGCCGCACCGGGCTGCACTTCCGCACGGTGCCGATCGGCCCGATGTTCGACGCGTACATGGCGACACTGCACCTGACCGGGCTCGCCGAGGAGAACCTCCAGTCGCGGCTGCGCGGCACGACCCTGATGGCCCTCTCCAACCAGGAGGGGCACCTGGTCCTCGCCCCGGGCAACAAGTCCGAGCTGGCCTGCGGCTATTCGACCCTCTACGGCGACTCGGTCGGCGGCTACGGCCCCATCAAGGACGTCTACAAGACCGTCGTCTACGAGCTGGCGCGCTGGCGCAACGAGGCCGCCGCCGCGCGCGGCGAGACCCCGCCGATCCCCGAGCACTCCCTCAGCAAGCCGCCCAGCGCCGAACTGCGGCCCGGCCAGGTCGACACCGACTCGCTGCCGGACTACGCGGTGCTGGACCGGATCCTGGAGCTGTACGTCGACCGTGACCGGGGCCGCGAGGAGATCGTGGCGCAGGGCTTCGACGCGGCGCTGGTGACCCGGGTGCTGCGGATGGTGGACCACGCCGAGTACAAGCGCCGGCAGTACCCGCCCGGCACCAAGATCTCCGCCAAGGGCTTCGGGAAGGACCGACGGCTGCCGATCACGAACCACTGGCGCGAGGGGTTCTAGGGACCTACGGACCGGAGGCGCCCGGGGGCGCGGTGCTCCCAGGCCCTCCGTACCGGGCCTACGGGCCGACGGCGTCGGCCGAGAGGGCCGCCTCCGCCGGGGCGGCGGGTGCCGGTTCGCCGTCCCGGCCGCGCGCCACGATGCGGGTGGGGGCCGTCCCGCCCGTCCCGGGGGACGCGTCGCCGGCGCCGCGGTCCAGCCGGCCGGCGACCAGCGCGACCACCAGGCCGGCGGCGGCCAGCACCGCGCCGGCCAGGGTGGGCGAGGTCCAGCCCCAGCCCGCCGAGAGGACCAGGCCGCCGATCCAGGCCCCGCCCGCGTTGGCCAGGTTGAACGCCGACTGGTTGGAGGCGGCGGCCAGGGTGGGGGCCTGCCGCGCCTTGTTCATCACCAGCATCTGTAGCGGCGTGGTGGTCAGGAATCCGGTGGCGCCGATGAGCACGACGCCGACCAGCGCCGCCCACTTCACCGGGGCGGCGAAGTGGAAGGCCGCCAGGATCACGGCGAGCGCGCCCAGGGATCCGTAGAGGGTGGGGCGCAGCGCCCGGTCGGTGAGCGGTCCGGCGGCCAGCGCGCCGAGCGTCATGCCGATGCCGAAGAGGGCGAGGACCAGCGGGACCGAGCCGGCGGCGAAGCCGGTGACCTCGGTCATCATCGAGGCCAGGTAGCTGTAGACGGCGAAGATCCCGGCGAAGCCGAAGACCGCGGTGAGCAGGCCGAGCAGCACCTGGCGGTTGCCGAGGGCGCGCAGTTCGCCGCCCAGCCCGGTGTGCGGCTCGGCCGGCAGCGGCGGGATCAGCCGGGCCAGGGAGGCCATCGCGACCAGGCCGATGGCGGCCACGACGAGGAAGGTCGCGCGCCAGCCCAGATGCTGGCCGAGCAGGGTGGCGGCGGGCACGCCGACGATGTTGGCGATGGTCAGGCCCAGGAACATGGTGGCCACCGCGCGGGCCTGGCGGCCCTCGCGGACCAGGCGGGCGGCGACCACCGCCCCGACGCCGAAGAACGCGCCGTGCGGGAGGCCGGCCAGCAGCCGGCCGGCGATCAGCAGCCCGAAGGTGGGGGCCAGGGCGGAGGCGAGGTTGCCGACCGTGAAGACCGCCATCAGCGCGACCAGCATGCGCTTGCGCGGGACGCGGGAGCCGAGGGCGGTCAGGAGGGGTGCGCCGATGACGACGCCGAGGGCGTAGGCGGAGACGAGGTAGCCGGCGGTGGGCACGGAGGTGCCCAGGTCGTCCGCGACGTCGGGCAGCAGGCCCATCATCACGAACTCGGTGGTGCCGATACCGAAGGCCGAGATCGCGAGCGCGAGCAGAGCCAAGGGCATGGAGAACCTTTCGGGGTGGGGTGGGGAGGCACGATGGGGCGCGCGGTGTGCAGCGCGCGGCGTTCTAAAGTTCTGTTTCGGAACAAAGTCTCCCAGCCCGAGTATTCCGACGCGAAAACGGGACGTGAAAAGCCCGCGTCAGCAGGACGACCCAAGGGCCGTCCCACCGGACGCGGGCTTGCGGAACAGGGAGCGGGGAGCGGGCGCGCCGCCGCCGGTCAGACCTTGACGGTGGCCGCCACCGGCCGGTGGTCGCTGCCGGTCGCCGGCAGCACCCACGCCTTGACCGGGTCGATGCCCTTCACCAGGATCTGGTCGATCCGGGCCATCGGGAAGCCGGCCGGCCAGCTGAAGCCGAGGCCGTCGCCGGCCGCGCCCTGGGCGGAGCGCAGCTGCGAGGTCAGCGGGGCCAACGACCGGTCGTTCATGGTGCCGTTGAGGTCGCCGAGCAGCACGACCTGCTGGACCGGGTCGGCGGAGATCGCCTCGCCGAGGGCCTGGGCGCTGCCGTCGCGCTGGTTGGCGGTGAAGCCCTTGTCGACGTAGACCCGCACCGACGGCATGTGCGCGACGTAGACCGCGACCTTCCGGCCGTCGGCGGCGGTGACGGTGGCGCGCAGCGCGCGGACCCAACCGATCTTGATGTCGACCGGCCGGGCGTCGGCCAGCGGGCGCTTGCTCCACAGACCGACGGTGCCCTGCACGGTGTGGTACGGGTACGCCTCGGCCAGGCCCTTGCGGTACGCGGGCAGGGCGGTGCCGGTCAACTCCTCCAGGGCGACCACGTCGGCGCCGGAGGCCGCGATGTCCCGGGCGGTGCCCGCCGGATCGGGGTTGCCCGCGTCGACGTTGTGGGTGAGCACGGTCAAGTTGCCGCCGGTGCCGGTCTTGTCGGTGAGCTGCCCGCCGAAGAGGCTGACCCAGGCGACGGCCGGCAGCAGCAGCGCCACCAGCGCCGTCGCCGAGCGGCGCAGCAGCGCGCAGAGGAGCAACAGCGGAACGCCCAGCCCCAGCCAGGGCAGGAACGTCTCCAGCAAACTGCCCAGGTTCCCCACGGTGTTGGGGATCCGGGCGTGCAGCACCATGGCCAGCCCGAGGAGGACCGCGAACACCGCGAGGACGATGCCGCGCCGCCACATCCCTTCGCGCCGCCACCAGTTCCGCAGGCGCCCGGACCGGGAACCGCCCCGCTCGGACCCCTGGCCCTGTCCCGGCTCCGTCATGTACGCCTGCGCCATACCGTTGTCCTCACTGCCTTGCCGCCCTGCTCCGGTGCGCCTCACCTGTGATCGTCGACCCTAGGTGATGGCCGTGAAACGCACTCTTAGATCCGTGTTCCGCCGGACCGTCTTTTGCGTTCCCGCAGGAGAGGACGGCATGCCTGCGGCCCGGGGTTCCGCTCCCACGGGTTCGTGACGGCGGCTGTGACACAACGGGCATGGTCCGGTCACACAGCCCCCACCACCGGTCAGCGCGCCGACGTTCCCGGGCCGCTGCCCGGCTGCGCCGCCGGCGGCCGGACCCCCTCCAGCACCGTGTCGACGACGTCCTCGGCGAGCCCCTCGGGGAGTTGCTGCCACTCGTGGAGCAGCGCGCGGGCCAGCATCGGGCCGACGAAGAGGGCGGCGAGGGTGTCCAGGTCGCGGTCGGCGCGGATCTCGCCGGTGGCCACCCCGCGCCGCAGCACCCCCAGCAGCACCTCGTGCCGGGCCCGGACGACCGTCTCGTGGTACTCCGCCCACAGTTCGGGCTGCGCCTCGACGTGACTGACGACCGTGCGCAACACGGCCGAACTGCGCTTGGCCAGACCGCGGCGGTGCAGGAACTCCAACAGCCGCACCAGGTCGTCCCGGACCGAGACGCCCTCCAGCGGCGGACAGGGCACGTCCATCGACCGCATCACGTCGACCAGCAACGCGCTCTTGCCGGACCAGCGGCGGTAGAGCGTGGCCTTGCCCACACCGGCCTCGCGGGCGATCCGCTCCATGGACAGCTCGGCTATCGGAACGCCGTCCTCGATCAGCCGGAGCACCGCCTCGACGATGGCGGAGTCGGCCGCGGCACTGCGCGGGCGGCCCCGGCGCCGGGGGGCCGCCCCACCCGTGCGCGCCCCGGCCGTCCGCCCGCGGTCTTCCGCCACCCGGCTCATCGTGCTGCGCCCGCCTTCCGCCCGTCCCACGGCTCCGCCGCGTGCGGTGCCGGGTCCATCTTGCCCGGCAGGAACAGCACGACCACCACGGCCCCGACCATCGAGACGGCCGCCGCCCCCAGGGCGGTGACGTGCATGGCGTGCAGGAAGGCTTCGTCGGCCCGTTCGGTCAGCACGTGGGCGGGCAGCGGGCGGAGCCGGGCGGCGAGGCCGAGGGTGGCCTCGATGGACTCGCCGGCCGCGGTCCGCACCGGGCCGGGCACGCCGCGCAGCGCGTCGAGGGTGCCCTGGATGCCGTCGCGGTAGCTGGTGGAGAGCAGCGAGCCCAGGACGGCGACCCCGAGCGTGCCCCCGACCTGCCGGAAGATGTTGTTGAGCGCCGAGCCGGAGCCGGCCTTTTCGCGTGGTAGCGACTGCATGATCGCGACGGTGACCGGCGGCATGATGTGCGCCATCCCGGTGCCCTGGAGGAAGAACAGCACCTCCAGCACCCAGATCGGGGTGTCGGTGCCCAGCAGCAGCATCCCGGCCATCGTGACCGCGACCACCAGCATGCCGACGGTGCACACCGCGCGGGCCCCGAAGCGGTCCACCGCGAGCCGGGCCCGCGGCGCGAAGATCAGCTGGGCGGCGGCCAGCGGCAGGATCAGCAGCCCGGAGTCGAGCGGACTGTAGCCGCGCACGCTCTGGACGTAGAAGACGATGAAGAACGTGACGCCCATCAGCGCGAAGAAGACCAGCGCGATGGCGGCGACGGCGGCCGAGAAGGCCGGTTTGCGGAAGTAGCCGATGTCGATGGACGGGTGGTCGCTGCGCTTCTGGTGGACGACGAAACCGGCCAGCACCACCAGCCCGCCGAGGACCGTGGCGAGCACTTCGGGGTCGGTGAAGTCGGCGAGCTGACCACCCTTGATGATCCCGAAGACCAGCAGGACCAGACCCACCACCGAGAGCAGCACCCCGACCGGGTCCAGCTTGCCGGGGGCCGGGTCCTTGGAGTCGGGCACCACGATCACCATCGCGACCAGGGCGCACACCACGATCGGGACGTTGATCAGGAAGACCGAGCCCCACCAGTAGTGGTCCAGCAGCAGTCCGCCGGCGATCGGGCCGACGGCGATGGCCAGCCCCACCCCACCGGCCCAGACGCCGATCGCCCGGGGCTGTTCGTCGCGTTCGAAGACGTTCATCAGGATCGCGAGGGTGGCCGGCATCACGAACGCGCCGCCCAGGCCCATCAGGGCGCGGAAGGCGATGAGCTGGGTGGGCGAGGAGGAGACCGCGGCCAGCACCGAACCGGCGCCGAAGACCGCCAGACCGAAGAGGAGGACCTTCTTCCGTCCGAGCCGGTCACCGAGCAGGCCGGAGGTGAACAGCAGTCCGGCGAAGACCAGCGTGTAGGAGTTGATCGCCCACTCCAGCTCGCTCTGGGTGGCGCCGAGGCCGGTGGGGGCCGGGGTCGCGATGGTCTTCATCGCCACGTTGAGGATGGAGTTGTCCAGCACCACGATCAGCAGGCTGAGCATCAGCACGGTGAGGATCACCCAGCGCCGACGGTGGATGTGCGCGGGGATGACCGGGGCGGCGGGAGCGCCCGGGGCGCCCGGTGGGGTCGGTGAGGTCGCCATGGCGCCACCATACGCTCATTGCGATACGGAACCGTTCCGTATCGGTGTTGAGGCGTGCCGAAGCCACCGGTTCGCCGGAATCACCGAAGCCACCGAAGCCACCGAAGCCACCGGAACCGAAGCGACCCGACGGGCCGGCCCAGCACTCCCCCACCCGCACAGTCCTTCCCCCACCCACCCACCCAGACCTTCCCCCACCCCCGCCCCCTTTCCTCCCCCAAGAGGCCGTGCCAGCATGGACGGGAGTCCGGAGACACCGTCAGGGTGCTTCGAGATGGAGAAACAGGAGTCGTCACCATGACGCTTTCGCCTGCCCAGGAGCCGGCCGCGGGGGCCACCGCAGAGCCCACCGCCAAGCCCGCCAAGGAGAACACCAAGACCCTCTACGGCGGCACCGGCTCGCGCCGGGTCACGGTCCGTGACATCGCCGCCGCCAAGGGCCGCGGCGAGAAGTGGCCGATGCTCACCGCCTACGACGCGATGACCGCGTCGGTCTTCGACGAGTCCGGGATCCCGGTGCTGCTCGTCGGCGACTCGATGGGCAACTGCCACCTCGGCTACGAGTCCACCGTGCCGGTCACGATGGACGAGATCGCCCTGCTGTCCGCGGCGGTCGTGCGCGGCACCAAGCGCGCCCTGATCGTCGCCGACCTGCCGTTCGGCGCCTACCAGGAGAGCCCGGTCCAGGCCCTGCGCAACGCCACCCGACTGGTCAAGGAGGCCGGGGTCGGCGCCGTCAAACTGGAGGGCGGCGAGCGCTCCGCACACCAGGTGGAGCTGCTCGTCTCGTCCGGCATCCCGGTGATGGCCCACGTCGGACTGACCCCGCAGTCGGTGCACGCCTACGGCGGCTACCCGGTACAGGGCCGCGGTGAGGAAGCCGCCCAGCAGTTGCTGCGGGACGCCAAGGCCGTGCAGGACGCCGGGGCGTTCGCGGTGGTCCTGGAAGCGGTGCCGGCCGAGCTGGCCGCGGAGGTGACCCGTTCGCTGCACGTCCCCACCGTCGGCATCGGCGCCGGGGCCCAGTGCGACGCCCAGGTGCTGGTGTGGACCGACATGGCGGGCCTCAACGCCGGCCGGGTGCCGCGGTTCGTCAAGCAGTACCTCGCCCTGCGGGAGCTGCTCGGCGGTGCGGCCAAGGCGTTCGCCGAGGACGTGGTCGGCGGCGCCTTCCCCGCCGAGGAGCACACCTTCCACTGATCGCCCGCCGACGGGCCGCCGACAGCCGTTCCGCACGGGCTGTCGGCGGCCTGTCGGTGCGCTGTCGGCGGCGGCTGGCACCTTTGCTGGCATGACGCGACAGACGATAACCACCAAGGGCGGCAACGCCGTGGAGGTGCGCGGTCTGGTCAAGCACTTCGGCGAGGTGAAGGCCGTCGACGGGGTGGACCTGGACGTGCGCGAGGGCACCGTGCTCGGCGTCCTCGGACCCAACGGCGCGGGCAAGACCACGCTCGTGCGCTGCCTGTCCACGCTCCTGGTGCCGGACGCCGGGCACGCCGTGGTCGCCGGCTGCGACGTGGTGCGCCAGCCCCGCGCCCTGCGCCGCCGGATCGGCCTGACCGGGCAGTACGCCTCGGTCGACGAGAAGCTCTCCGGCTGGGAGAACCTCTACATGATCGGCCGGCTGCTGGACCTGTCCCGCAAGGACGCCCGGAGCCGCGCCGACGAGATGCTGGAGCGGTTCTCGCTCACCGAGGCCGCCAAGCGGCCGGCCGGGAAGTACTCCGGCGGCATGCGGCGCCGGCTCGACCTCGCCGCCTCGATGATCGGCCGACCCGCGGTCCTCTACTTGGACGAACCCACCACCGGCCTGGACCCGCGCACCCGCAACGAGGTGTGGGCGGAGGTCCGGCGCATGGTCCGCGAGGGCGCCACGGTCCTGCTGACCACCCAGTACATGGAGGAGGCCGAGCAGCTCGCCGACGAGCTGGCGGTCATCGACCGCGGCCAGGTGATCGCCGAGGGCCGGGTCGAGGAGCTGAAGGCCAAGGTCGGCGGGCGGACCCTCCAGGTCCGGCCGGCCGACCCGACCGAGCTGGACCGGATGGTGGGCGCCGTCGCCCAGGCCGGTCTGGACGGCATCAGCGGCGCCACCGCCGACCACGAAGAGGGCGTGGTCAACGTCCCCATCGTCAGCGACGAACAACTGACCACGGTCGTCGGGGTGTTGGGCGCCCGAGGCTTCGCACTGGCCGGGATCAGCACCCACCTGCCCAGCCTGGACGAGGTGTTCCTGGCGATCACCGGCCAGAAGACGTCCGGGGCCACCGCCCCGGAGACCGGTTCCGCTCTGCACGACGAGGAGTACGCGGGGGTGTCGGCATGAGTGCCGCGACGATGACGGTGCCGCCGGTCGGGACGACCGGCGCCGACGAGGGCCGGATCGGCCTCCGGGCCAACCTGCGGCACATCGGTGCGCTGGTGCGGCGCAACCTCGTGCAGATCAAGCACGACCCGGAGACGCTGTTCGACGCGGTGCTGATGCCGGTGATCTTCATCCTGCTGTTCGTCTACGTCTTCGGCGGCGCCATCGCCGGCAAGGGCAACCAGCACGCCTACGTGCAGTACCTGGTGCCCGGCATGATGGCGATGATGGGCATGAACATCGCCATGGCGGTGGGCAGCGGCGTCAACGAGGACTTCCGCAAGGGCGTGATGGACCGCTTCCGGACGATGCCCATCGCCCGGTCCTCGGTCCTGATCGCCAAGATCGTGGTCGAGCTCGGCCGGATGCTGCTCGCGATCTCGATCCTGCTCGGCATGGGCTTCCTGCTGGGCCTCGAAATCCACGGCTCCCTGCTGGAGTTCGCCACCGCGATCGCCCTGTCCGCGGTCTTCGGCGCCGCCCTGATGTGGATCTTCATCCTGCTGGGGCTCAGCGTGAAGACCCCGCAGGCAGTGCAGGGCATGGCGATGCTGGTCCTGATGCCGCTCCAGTTCGGCTCGTCGATCTTCGCGCCGACCCAGCAGATGCCCGGCTGGCTGGAGGCGTTCACCAAGGTCAACCCGCTCTCCAACCTCGCCGACGCGGCCCGCGCCCTGCTCAACGGCCAGGGGGCGGTGGCCCATCCGGCGCTGATCACGCTCGGCTGGGCGGTGGCCATCACGGCGATCACCATGCCGCTCGCCGTGCGGAAGTTCCGCACCAAGACCTGACGCGGCGTCCGCGGGGGCGTGCCCCGCGGACCGTCCAGCCCGCCCGGCTCGCGTCAGATGAGGGCGGCGGCCTCGTCCAACGCGAGGCCGCCGCCCTCGGCGTGCGCGGTCTCGTAGGCGGCGTCGCCCAGCAGGGCCCGGGCGGCCTCCTCGGTGCGGGCCCGGTCCCGGCGGTTGGCCAGCGGCGTCACGTGCGGGCTGACGAGCAACGCGTCGTGGGCGCCGATCAGCCGGGCCGCGTCCCAGGCCCCGGCCGCGCCGCGGACCGCCGTCAACACCCGGGCGCCGGTCAGCAGCAGCACCACCGGAAGGTCCGGCGCGACCAGTTCCACCAGCGGGTCCCGGACCTGGGTGACGGCCTGCCGGATCCGCGGGAGGAGTTCCGGCCCGTGCTGCCCCTCGTCCACGTCCAGCGAGACCAGCGAGGCGTCCAGCAGGCCCAGGAACATGTCGGAGTCGTGCGAGGTGAGCGCCTCCCGCACCACCAGGAACTCCCGGCGGGCCTCGTGCGTGCGGCCCTCCGTCGCCAGGTGCATGCCCAACGTCATCCGGGTGAACCACGCCGCGTCCCGGCCGCTGTGGGCGTCCTCCGCCTCGGCCAGCACCTCCTTGAGCATCCGCCGGCCGTCCTCCGGCCGGCCGTCCTCGATCAGCACGGCGCCCAGCCGGGCCCGCAGTAGCAGCGTCTGGCCGTGCGCGCCCAACTGCTCGGCGTACACCATCGCCGCCTCGTAGTCGCGCACCGCGGCGGCGTGGTCGCCGCGCTTCTCGGCGGACTCGCCGAGGCCGGCCAGCGCCTCGGCCGCGCCCCAGACGTCGCCGAGCCGGACGAAGATCGCGAGCGCCTCGTCGGCGTCCCGGGTCGCCCGGGGCAACTGGCCGGGGCGGTCGTTGAGGATCTTGGAGCGCAGTTGGAGGACGTAGGCCAGCTCCCAGTCGTAGCCGAAGCCGCGACAGCCCTCGACGGCCTGGTCGAGCATCTCGACCAACTCCCGCCAACGGCCGGTCATCAGGACCGCGTGGTACCACAGCACCCCGGGCACCTTGCAGGTCTGCGGCATGCCGCCGCGGTAGGCGGCGATGATCCCGGCCAGTTCCTCCTGCCCGTCCGGGTCACGCAGCCACTCGATGTTGCGGTCGTTGCTGGCGAGCGCCACCAGGCGGACCTCGCGGCGGGCCTCCACGAGCTGCTCGGGCGGCATCGGCGGGGGTGCGTCGATCGGCCGCGCGGGGAGCTCGGGGGCGACCTCCACGGGCCGGGCGAAGGGGTTGGGCCCGAGTGCGGCGACGGCCTCCGCCCAGGTGCAGGAGTCGCCGCGGTGGTCGCGCAACGACCAGAACCAGTGGAGCGACAGCACCAGGCACAGCCCCTCCTGCTCATCCCCGGCGGCGACGGCCCGGCGCAGCGCGGTGCGCAGGTTGTCGTGCTCCAGCTCCAGTCGGTCGATCACCGCGCGCTGTCGGGGGCCGCGCAGCAACGGGTCGCTGGTGCGGGCCAGTTCGCGGTAGGCGACCAGGTGGCGGCGTTCGACCGCGGCCCGTTCCCCGGCCTCGTCCAGCCGCTCCCCGGCGTACTCGGCCACCGTCTCCAGCAGCCGGTAGCGCATCTGCCCGCCGGCACCCGCCCCGGTCCGTGGCGCGCGCCCGGCCTCAAGGTCGCGGGCGCCGGGGAGGACCCGCGCGCCGGGCCCCTCGTCGGCCGGGGCGGCGACCACCAGCGATTTGTCGATCAGTGAGCCCAGCAGCCCGGCCACCTCGTACGCGGGCACGCCGTCGCCCGCGCAGACCTCCTCGGCGGCGGCCAGGTCGCACCCGCCGGCGAAGACCGACAACCGGCGCAGCACCGCGCGTTCGGGCTCGTCGGTGAGGTCCCAGGACCAGTCGACCACCGCGCGCAGGGTCTGTTGGCGGGGCAGCAGCGTGCGGCTGCCGCTGGTCAGCAGGCGGAAACGGTCGTCGAGCCGGTCCGCGAGCTGACGGGGCGTCATCATGCGGAGGCGGGCGGCGGCGAGTTCGATCGCCAACGGCAGGCCGTCCAGCCGGCGGCAGATCTCCGCGCAGGCCAGCACGGTCTCCTCGTCGGCGTCGAGGCGGAAGCCGGGGCGGGCGGCGGCCCCGCGGTCGGCGAGCAGCCGCAGCGCGACCGGGTCCGGCAGCGGCTCCACCGGCCGCACCACCTCGCCCGGCACGGCCAGCGGCTCCCGACTGGTGGCCAGCACGGTCACGCCCGGGCAGGCGATCAGCAGCCGCTCGGCGAGTTCCGCGGCGGCCCCGATCACGTGCTCGCAGTTGTCCAGCACCAGCAGCATCCGGCGGCCCGCGCAGTGCTCGGCGAGCCGGGCGTGCGGGTCCCGGGCACCGTGGTCGGCGGCGGCCCGCAACCCCTCGGCGGTGGTGCCGCGGACGACGGTCTCGCGGGCCCCGAGCGCGGTCAACACCGCCTCCGGCACGGTCCGCGGATCGTCGACGGGCGCCAGCTCCGCCAGCCAGACGCCGTGCGGCCAGGCGTCCGGCAGCGCGGCCGCGGCGGCCTCGGCGCCCTCCTGGGAGAGCCGGGTCTTGCCGGCGCCACCCGGCCCCAGCAGCGTCACCAACCGGTGCGCGGCGAGGTCGGCCCGCAGGGCGTCCAGGTCGTGTTCCCGGCCGACGAAGGAGGTGAGGCGGGCGCGGAGGTTCCCTGGCCGGGCGGCCGGCGGCACCGGAGCGTCCGCCGGCGCGGGCGGGGCGGCGGACGCCGGCCGGGGCGGGACCGTCGGACCGCCGTGCGCGGCCGCCCCCTCGGGCGCCGGGGCCGCGAGGTCCGGCTGCAACAGCGCGGCGTGCAGGGCGCGCAACTCCGGTCCGGGGTCGGCGCCCAGGCGGTCGGCGAGGTCGGCGCGTATCGCCTCGTAGGCGGCGAGCGCCTCGGCGGTGCGGCCCGCGGCACGCAGGGCGCGCAGCCGGAGCGCCTGGAGCGGCTCGTCCAGAGGGTGGTCCTGGCAGAGCGCGCCCAGTGCGGGCAGCGCCCGGGCGGCCCGGCCCAGGGCCAGGTCGGCGGCGAAGCGGGTGCGCTGGGCGTCCAGGCGGCGGCTCTCGGCGCGGGCCGCCTCGACGGTCGCCTCGGGCAGGTCGGCCAGGGCCGGCCCGCGCCACAGGGCCAGCGCCTCGTCGAGCAGGGCGGCGGCGCGGCCCGGGTCGGCGGCGTCCAGCGCCCGGCCGCCCTCCGCCGTCAGCCGCTCGAAGCGGTGCAGGTCGACCGCGTCCGGCTCGGCGCACAGCAGGTAGCCGCCGTCGACCGAGGCGATCGCGGACCGGCCCAGGGCCCGGCGGAGCCGGCCGACCAGCGCCTGGAGGGCACCGGGCGCGTCGGCCGGCGGGTCCATCCCCCAGACGTCGGCGATCAGGACGTCCGCGGGCAGCGCCCGGCCGGGGCGCAGGGCGAACGCCGCGAGCAGGGCGCGCAGCCGGGCGCCGCCGACGGCGACGGGCGTGCCGTCGGCCTGGCCGACCTGGGTGGTGCCGAGAATTCCGTAACGCACCGGGCCATTGTCGGTCACCGGCGGAACTCTCCGCGTACCGAGCGGCGTTTCCGTTGGCGGGGCGCGACCGCCACGGGGCCGTGCGCCGGCGGCCGCACCGCGGATACGGTCGGGGCGGCCCGCCGCGGCCCGGCCCCGCCCACGACCCACCCTTGGGAGACCCGTACCGATGACCACCGCCATTCCGCGCGCCGACCGCCGCGTCAGTCCGGTCTTCCTCGCGCTCGTCGCCGTCCTGGCGGTTTCCGGCTGGGCCGTGTGGAGCGGAACGCTCGCGGCCAGCACCGGCTTCGCGGTCTTCCTGTTCGTGACGGCGGGCTGGGTGGTGTCGCTGTGCCTGCACGAGTACGCGCACGCCCGCACCGCCCTGCACGGCGGCGACATCACGGTGGGCGCGAAGGGCTACCTCACCCTCAACCCGCTGGTCTACTCGCACGCGCTGCTGAGCATCGTGCTGCCGGTGCTCTTCGTGATCATGGGCGGGATCGGGCTGCCGGGCGGGGCGGTGTTCATCGAGCGCGGCCGGATCCGGGGCCGTTGGCGGCACAGCCTGATCTCGGCGGCCGGGCCGCTGACCAACGTCCTGTTCGCCGTGGTGGTCAGCGCGCCGTTCTGGCTGCACGCCCTGGACGGGGTGCCGGACGCCTTCCGCTACGCGCTGGCGTTCCTGGCGCTGCTCCAGGTCACCGCGGCGCTGCTGAACTTCCTCCCGGTGCCCGGGCTGGACGGCTACGGCGTGCTCGAACCGTGGCTGTCGGACCGGGTCCGGCGGCAGGTCGCGCCGATCGCGCCGTTCGGGATGCTGGCGGTCTTCGCGCTGCTGTGGGTGCCGGAGATCAACCAGGTCTTCTTCGACCTGGTGCACACGGTCCTGCGGGGGCTGGGCGTGTCGACCTGGGACACCTACTGGGGCCAGGAGTTCTACCGCTTCTGGCAGGGCGAGCCGCAGGTCCCGCAGATCGGCGGGACGGCCTGACCGGGGCGCGGCCGGCGGGTCAGCCGGCGACCTCGGCCTGGCGGGCCCGCTCCAGCTTCGCCTTGCGGAAGTAGAACCACGCCATGTTGCTGGAGACGCCGGCCAGCAGGATCCACACGATGCCGATGAAGCTGCCCCGGACGAAGGAGACGACCGCCGCGGTGACGGCGAGCGCGCACACGGCGAGGGCGAGGACGGCGAGGCGCCGGTCCGGTCCGGGCGGGGGCAGGGAGGGCATGGGGTCGGCTCCTGTCGGGTCGTGCGGTCCGTCCCAGTGTCCCTTATGGCCCGCGCCGCCCCCGCCGCCCCCTCCCCCGCAGCGGTGTGCCGGCTCAGACGTCGGTGACCCGCAGGCCGGCGTGTGCCGTGTAGCGGCGGTTGACCGAGATCAGGTTGGCGACCAGCGACTCGACCTGGTGGGCGTTGCGCAGCCGGCCGGCGAAGACACCGCGCATCCCGGGGATGCGGGCGGCCAGCGCCTGCACCAGGTCGGTGTCGGCGCGGCGTTCGCCGAGCACCATCACGTCGGTGTCGATCTCGGCGACCTCGGGGTCCTGGAGCAGGACGGCGGAGAGGTGGTGGAAGGCGGCGGTGACCCGGGAGTCCGGCAGCAGCGCGGCGGCCTGCTCGGCGGCGCTGCCCTCCTCCGGCTTGAGCGCGTAGGCGCCCTTCTTGTCGAAGCCGAGCGGGTTGACGCAGTCGATCACCAGCTTGCCGGCCAGCTCCTCGCGCAGCGCCTGGAGGGTCTTGGCGTGTCCCTCCCAGGGCACCGCGACGATCACGGCGTCGCTGCGGCGGGCGCAGTCGGCGTTGGCGGCGCCCTCGACGCCGAGGCCGCCCAGTTGGGGGTCCTCGGCGGCGGCCTGCGCGCGCTCGGCGGCCCGGGAGCCGATGATCACCTTGTGGCCGGCCTTGGCGAACCGGTAGGCCAGGCCGCGGCCCTGGTCGCCGGTGCCGCCGAGGACGCCGATCACCAGGCCGGAGACGTCGGGCAGGTCCCACGGATCGCGGGCGGCCGGCTTGGCGCCGGTGGTGGACGGGGTCTCGGCCGGGGTCGCGGCAGCGTCGGAAGAAGTCATGACAGCGATACTGTCACGCCCCGGCGCCGGTGTCGGGGGGACGTCACGCCTTGACACTCCCCTCGGTCAATCCCGTGCGCCAGTACCGCTGGAGCACCGTCATCAGCACCATCAGCGGCAGTACGGACAGCAGCGCACCGCCCACCGTGTACTGGTAGAGGACCGGCTGTCGGTCCGCGTAGCCCAGCCACGTCGTCAGCCCCAGTTGGACCGGGTACAGGTCGGAGTCGGAGAGCATCACCAACGGCAGGAAGTAGTTGTTCCAGATGTGCACGAACTGGAACAGGAAGACGGTGACCAGCGCCGGTCCCATCAGCCGCAGCCCCAGCCCGGCGAAGATCCGCGCCTCCCCCGCGCCGTCGATCCGGGCCGCCTCCAGGAGCGCGTCGGGCACCGCGGCGGCCGCGTAGATCCGGCACAGGTAGACCCCGAACGGGCTGACCACGCTGGGGATCAGCACCGCACCGTAGGTGTCGGCCAGGCCCAGCGCGCCGAAGAGGAAGTACAGCGGCAGGGCCAGTGCGGTGCTCGGGATCAGCACCCCGGCCAGCACCAGGCCGAAGACCGTCTCCCGCCCCCGGAAGGGGAACTTGGCCAGCGCGTAGCCCGCCGCGGCGGACAGCCCGGTGGCGCAGACCGCGCCGACGCCGGCGTAGAGCAGCGAGTTGGCGAACCAGCGGGCGTAGACGCCGTGGTCGTACGTCAGGACACCGGTGAGGTACGCCAGCGGCCGGGGGTGGTCGGAGAACCAGAAGCCGAAGGTGCCGAAGAGGTCGGCGCTGCTCTTGGTGGCCGAGACGACCAGCCAGTAGACGGGCGCGAGGAAGTAGAGGGCGGCGACGGCCAACAGGGAGCTGGTGATGATCCGTTGACGGACGGGGACCCGGGCGCTCACGGGCGCCCCTCCCCTCGCCCGCCGGGGGCCTGGGTGCTCATCCACGCTCCTTCCCGCGCCCGCCGACCAGCCGCAGGAAACCGAACGAGGCCGCGCACGCCACCAGGGCCAGCAGCACCGCCTCGGCCGCCGCCCGGTGCTGGTTGTTGCCGACGAACGCCTCGCTGTAGGCGTGCAGGTTGGGGGTGTAGCCGGAGTCGATGGACGAGGCGAGCGGACGCAGCACCATCGGCTCGGCGAACAGCTGGAGGGTCCCGATGATGCTGAACACGGTGGTGAGCACCAGCGCCGGGCGGAGCATCGGGAGCTTGACGTACCGGGCCACCTGCCAGGCGCCCGCACCGTCGATCCGGGCCGCCTCGTAGAGCTCGCCGGGGACGGACTTCAGCTGGGCGATCAGCACCAGCATGGTGTAGCCGGTGAACTGCCAGGTGACGATGTTGGCGACCGACCACAGCACGCTGCCGCGGGAGAGGAAGTCGACGTTCCAGCCCACCGCTTGGGCGATCCGCACCAACGGGCTGAGGCCGGGGACGTAGAGGAAGCCCCACAGGATCGAGGCGATCACCCCGGGCACCCCGTAGGGCAGGAAGAAGGCGCTGCGGAAGAAGGTGACCCAGCGGGCGGCGGCGCTCTCCAGGAGCAGCGCCAGCGCGGTGGCGAGCGCCGTCATCAGCGGGATCTGCACGACGCCGAAGAGCAGCACCCGGCCGAAGCCGGTCAGGAACCGGTCGTCGGCCAGTGCCTGGGCGTAGTTGGCGAGGCCGGCGAAGACGTCGTGCTCGGTGCCGAGGCCGAGCGGCCCGGTGCGTGCGGTGCGCCGCAGGCTGGTCCACACCGCGTAGCAGACCGGGGCGAGGTAGCAGAGGACGAAGAGGGCGAGGAACGGCAGGACGAATCCGGCCGCGGCCCGGGCGTTGCGGGCGCCGGGCCGCCCGGTCCGGCGCGGGCGTCGCGCGGCGGTCGCGCTCATGTGCCGCTCTCCGCCTTGAGCCCCTTGTCCCGCAGGTCGGCGACGGTCTGGCGCTGCACCTGCGTCAGCACCGAACGGAACGAGGTGTCGCCGGCGAGCGCGTCGGTGAAGGCGTCGCCGAGCCGCTGGAAGAGGGTGTCCACGCCCGGCCCCCACTGCCAGTCGGTGTCCACGTGCGCGCCGGCGTCGGCGAAGACCCGGCTGTAGGGCTGGCCGCCGAAGAAGTCCTTGTCCGCGTCGAGGGCGCTGGTGGCGTAGCCCGCCTTGGCGCTGGGGAAGCCGTAGCCGCCCTGGAGGAGCAGGGCGATGGACCGCGGGTCGGTGTTGAGCCAGAGCGCGAAGTCCAGGGCGTCCCTGGGGTAGCTCGCCTTGGCGAAGACGGCGGTGGTGGAGCCGCCCCAGTTCGCGTACGCCCGGCCGCCGGGCTGCCACTGGGGCAGCGGGGCGGCCCGCCACTTGCCCTTGGTGCCGGGCGCGTTGCCGGCCAGCAGGGCGTCGCCCCAACTGGCGCCCACCCAGGCCGGGATGGCGCCGGTCTGGATGTCCTTGTACCAGGCGTCCCGGCGGTCCGGGACGGTCTTGACGAGCTTGCGCCGCACCAGCCCCTCCCAGTAGTCGGCGACCCGGCGGGTGGGGGCGTCGTCGAGGTGCACGACCCAGGTGTCGCCGCGGGTGGTGTACCACTTGGCGCCGGCCTGCCAGGCCAGTCCGGCGAAGCGGTTGCCGTTGGTCGGGGCGAAGGTCTCGATCCAGGCGCCGTGCCGACGGACCTCCTTGGCGGCGGCCTCGTACGCGTCCCAGGTGCGCGGCACCGGGATGCCCCACCGGTCGAAGAGGTCCTGCCGGACGAACAGCCCCATCGGGCCGCTGGCCTGCGGGATGGCGTAGATCCCGGAGCCGAAGACGGACTGCCGCCACTGCCAGGCGAAGAACGCGTCGCGGTGCCGGGCGGCGCCGAGCGGGGCGAGGTCGCGCAGCCCGCCGTCCAGCAGGAAGCTGGGGATCACCGGGAACTCGATCTGGCCCAGGTCCGGCGGGTTGCCGGCCTTGATGGCGGCGTGCATCTTCGCGTACTGCTCGCCGTTGACCGCCGACACCTTCTCGACCCTGACCTGGACCTCGGGGTGGTCGCGGTTCCACAGGTCCACGGGCCGGTCGATGCCGGGCACCCAGGACCAGAAGGTGAGGGTGATCCTCTGGCCCTTCTTCCGTTCCCTGGGGGCGCCGTCGTCGGCGCTGCCGCAGCCGGCGAGCGCGAGGCCGGCGGCGGCCGCCCCGCCGAGGACCGTTCTCCGGCGGACGCCGCCGCGGGGGGTGTCTGCAGGGGTCATGCCGGCTCCTTGAGGGGGATGCGGGGCCGCCGACGGCGGGGGTGCCGGGCGGGGCACAGGTGACGAGTGGGTGATGCTCGCTCTCCCTCCCCCACAGCCGAGCCAGGACGTAGGACGTCCCTTGTCCTGCGGACGATAAGAAGGCTCCAACTGGCCGTCAAGGCACGGCACATGACCGTTTTTCGTGTCGGCAACGGCACCACCGACACGGCATGAAATCCCGGTGAACGCGACGATCACGACAAAACCGGCGAGGCGTGCGACCACCTCCGGGCGCCGGGGCTACGCGGTCAACCGCCGCCGGATCCCGTCGAAGTGCCGGTGCATCGCCGCCACCGCACGCTCCCCGTCGCCCGCCTCCAACGCGTCGACGATCTCCGCGTGCTGACGGTACGTCACCTCCGGGTCCGGTCGGACGTCGGCGAGGTCCTCACGGACCCGGCGCAGCGCCGCCCAGAACGCGTCCAGCACCTCGCTCAGCAGGTGGTTGCCGAGCGACCGGTACAGCGCGAGATGGAAGGCCCGGTCGGTGGCGCTGAGCACCTCCCCGGCGCGCGCCTCCTCCGCCATCCGCTGGACCAGCGCCCTGAGCACCGCGAGGTCCTCGGCCGGCAGGCCGCGCGCCACGGTGCCGATCAGCCCCGCCTCCAGGGCCTCCCGGACCTCCATCAGCTCGTACAGGCTGGGCTCGCCCCGCTGGTGGCGGACCGCGGCCCGGAAGGCGACGCCCTCGACGAACGGCTCCAGGGTGAGCGCGCCGACGTAGGTGCCGAAGCCGTGCCGGATCTCGACGATCCGCATGGCCTGGAGCGCCTTGAGCGCCTCCCGCACCGAATTGCGGCTGACGTCGAGCATGGCCACCAGTTCGGTCTCCGTGGGCAACGGATCACCCGACGTCAGCCCGCGGTCCAGGATCAACTGCTTGATCCGCGCCTGGACGTCCTCGGACATCGTGCCTCGCGCCAACCTCATCGCCCTCTTCCCTCTCCCGCACCCCATGCGCCGCACGCCACGGCCCCGTTCGGACCCCACCGGGGCGGAATCCTTGACCGGGCACCCGCGCGCATGCCTATTGTGACCGCGATATCGGACATCCCATGTCTGATGTGCCAGCTCAGCGCCGCCCTTGGAGCCCCCATGGCCCTCACCGTCCCGCTGCACGGCGTCATCCCCCCGGTCTGCACCCCCCTCGACCCGCACGGCGAGGTCGACACCGCCTCCCTCACCCGCCTGGTCTGCCACCTCCTCGACGCCGGCGTCCACGGCCTGTTCGCCCTGGGGTCCTCGGGCGAGGCCGCCTACCTGACCAATCATCAGCGTGCCACCGTCCTGGAGACGGTGGTCACCGCCGCCGCCGGCCGGGTGCCGGTCCTGGCCGGGGTGATCGACACCACCACCGCGCGCGTCCTGGAGCACGCCCGGACCGCCACCGCGCTCGGCGCCGACGCCCTGGTCGCCACCGCCCCCTTCTACACCCGCACCCACCCCCGCGAGATCGCCGCCCACTTCCGGCATCTGCGCACCGCCACCCGCCGCCCGCTGATCGCCTACGACATCCCGGTGTCGGTGCCCAGCAAGCTCTCCCCCGCACTGGTCCGCGAACTGGCCGAAGAGGGCACCCTGGTCGGACTCAAGGACTCCAGCGGCGACGACGGCGCGCTGCGGCGCCTGCTGGTCGCCCTCGGCGGCCGGTCCGCCCGGCGCACCGGCCCGGCGCCCGACTTCGCCGTCCTCACCGGCTCCGAACTGACCGCCGACGCCGCACTGTTGGCGGGCGCGGACGGCATCGTCCCGGGCCTGGGCAACGTCGACCCGGCGGGCTACGTCCGGCTCTACGACGCCGCCCGCGCCGGCGACTGGCCCCGCGCGGCCGCCGAACAGGAGCGGCTGGTCGCCCTCTTCGACCTCACCGACACCGGCCCGGAGAGCGAGATGGGCCGCAGCTCCTCCGCCCTCGGCGGTTTCAAGGCCGCCCTCGCGCTGCTGGGCGTGATCGACCACCGGGCCACCGCCCTTCCCCAGCTCCCGTTGGGCGAGAAGTCGCTCGCGGAGGTGGGACGCCGGCTGGCCGAGGCCGGCCTGCGCCCCACCGACTGAGCCACCGACCGGGCCGCCCCGTCACCCCGCCGACGACCGCCCCGTACGGGTGACACGCCCCGCACCCGCCCCCACCGGGCCGGCCGGTGCGGCACGATGCCGCGCCATGGATGCCGTACGCGTCGCGCTGCTGCGCGAGGTCCTCGCCGGGACCGAGTGGATCGAGGCCACCCGTCGCTTCGCCGGTTCACTGCGGACCGCCGTCGCCCCGCACGGCGGCGGGCTGCTGCTGGTCGGCAGCGCCGGCTACGAGCCCTGGCACCTGGCCGCCCACCTGGACGACGAGGCCGCCTGGTCCGGTCTGCCGGAGCTGTCGCCGACGCTGGTCCGCCACCGGGTACCCGCCGGGGCCCCGGCGCACCTCGCGGTCGGGCCGGGGCGGCTGGCGGCGGCCGGGCGCGGCGCGACGCTGCTGGTGGTGACGCCGGAACGGCCGGACGCCGGGCTGCTGGAGCGGGTGCACGACGCGCGACGCAACGGCGCCACGGTCCTCGCCCTGGACTCCGGCGACCGCGACCTGCACGCCCTGGCCCACGACGCGCTGACCACCGTCCCGCCGCTCCCGGAGGGCGCCGCGCCGCCCCCGGGCCTCCCGGACACCGCCGACCTCGACCTCGACACCGTCCAGCACCTGGTCAGCGCGGCCGCCGGCGAGAACGGCCGACCCGCACCGCGCCGGCACCGCCGGTTCCGCGACCGCCTGGCCCGCATCGCCGAGGGACTGGCGACCCCGCCGCCCCCGCGCTGGTGACCCGGCCGGCGCCGCCGGCTACGCGCCGTCGCCGTCCCCCGGGCCGCCCTTGCCGCCCTTGCCCATGTCGTGCCACTTGGGGTCGGTCTCCCACTCCAGGTTGCGCTCGCGGGCGGTGTCCATCGCGTGCGCGGCCTCCTCACGGGTGGCGTACGGGCCGAACCGGTCGGCGGCCCGGCACTCGGGCCCTTCCTCGACCGTCCCGTGCTTGAGGCAGTAGAACCACTCGCCCGGCTTGCCGACCGTCCGCCGTTTGAACAGTGCCATTGCCGCCTCCTGTGCTTGGCTCCCGTTGCCACCATCCTGCCCGACGGCCCGCGGATACACTCGCTGGCATGTCTGGCCAGTCGCTTCTTGTCCCCGGGGAGATCTCTCCCACCCGCCCCGTTCCCACCTCGATCCCGCGCCCCGAGTACGTCGGCAAGGACAGCCCGACCCCGTACACCGGGCCCGAGGTGCAGGACGCCGAAACCATCGAGCGGATGCGGATCGCCGGCCGGATCGCCGCCCAGGCGATGGCGGAGGCCGCCAAGCACATCGCGCCCGGCGTGACCACCGACGAACTCGACCGGGTCGCCCACGAGTTCATGTGCGACCACGGCGCCTACCCCTCCACGCTCGGCTACCGCGGCTTCCCCAAGTCCCTGTGCTCCTCGCTCAACGAGGTCATCTGCCACGGCATCCCCGACTCGACCGTCCTCAAGGACGGCGACATCGTGAACCTCGACGTGACCGCGTACATCCACGGCGTGCACGGCGACAACAACGCCACGTACCTGTGCGGTGACGTCGACGAGGAGTCGCGGCTGCTGGTGGAGCGCACCCGGGAGGCGCTCAACCGCGCGATCAAGGCCGTCAAGCCGGGCCGCCAGATCAACATCATCGGCCGGGTCATCGAGTCCTACGCCAAGCGCTTCGGCTACGGCGTGGTCCGCGACTTCACCGGCCACGGGATCAACTCGTCGTTCCACTCCGGCCTGATCGTCCCGCACTACGACAGCCCGCACCACACCACCGAGATCAAGCCCGGCATGACGTTCACGATCGAGCCGATGCTGACGCTGGGCTCGTACGCGTACGACATGTGGGAGGACGGCTGGACCGTGGTCACCAAGGACCGCAAGCGGACCGCGCAGTTCGAGCACACGCTGGTGGTCACGGAGACCGGGACCGAGATCCTTACGCTGCCCTGATCGGAACCGGCGTAGCGTTTTTACCGACAGGTTGTCGGGAACAGGTTGACCAGGGCGCGCCCTGCGTAGTTAGGTAACCCTAACCTGACGGTTGCGTGCATCCGTCGGCCTGTTCCCGCCACCCCCCTGTCCGCGCTCGCCGGCCCCCGGAGGTCCGCCTTGGAAGCGTCCAGCCCGACCCCGTCCTTCTCGACGGCCATCCGCACCGCCTCCCACGAGCAGCACACCGAGGCGGAGAACTCCGCGTTCATGAGCCACCTGCTGGGCGGCAAGCTCGGCGTCGCCGCCTACCGGCGCTACACCGAACAGCTGTGGTTCGTCTACCGCGCCCTGGAGGACGTCCCCCAGGACCTCGCCACGGACCCGGTCACGGGCCCCTTCCTCCGCCCGGAGCTGGCCCGCACCGAGGAGTTGGAGCGCGACCTCGCCCACCTCGGCGGCCCCGACTGGCGCACCGATCTGGCACCCCTGCCGGCCACCGCCGCGTACGCCGAGCGGATAGCCGCCTGCGCCCGCGACTGGCCGGCCGGCTACCTCGCCCACCACTACACCCGCTACCTCGGCGACCTCTCCGGCGGCCAGATCATCCGCGGCACCGCCGAGAAGACCTGGGGCTTCGCGCGCAAGGGCGACGGCGTCCGCTTCTACGTCTTCGAGGCCATCGGCAACCCCGCCGCCTTCAAGCGCGAGTACCGCGAACTCCTCGACGCCCTGCCCGTCGACGACCTGGAGAAGCAGCGCGTCATCGACGAGTGCAAGCGCGCCTTCGCCCTCAACAGCGCCGTCTTCCGGGAGTTGGGCGACGAGTTCCCGCTCAGCGCCTGAGCCACCGCGCCCGCCCGCATCTGACGAGGGGCCGCCCACCGCCGAGGGGCGGCCCCTGCGCACGCCCAGGACCGGTCCGCGGCCGCACACACCACACCGCACACCGCACAAGCCCACAACTCGGGCCGGCCCAGGGCCGCGGCGGAAAACAATCGTCACCCCGACCCGACCGCCCGCCCTCGGCCACCGGGTATGGTTGCCGCCGAATCGTGCCACCCCGGCGGCCTCCCGTCCGCCCCGGTCGCCCCGAAGGAGCCCGAGCCCCATGACACGCAGGTCGCCGTTCCGGGTGCCCGCCACACTGACGTCGGCCGCGGCGGCGCTGGTGGTGTTGAGCGGATGCATGACGGTGCACGGCGAGCGCGAGGTGCTGCCCGCGGTGTCGCAGGCCGACGCCGCCAGGGCGCTCACGCACTTCACCGACGGCTTCAACAAGGCCAACCGCACGCTGGACGCGGCGAAGAACACCGCGTTCGAGTCCGGTGCGCTGCTCGCCATCGACCAGGCGGGGATAAAGGCCGCGCACGGCGTCCGCCCCGACGGCAACCCGAACTTCACCCCGCTCGCGTTCACCGACGCCCACTTCACGGTGCCCCAGCAGAAGGGTTGGCCGAAGTTCTTCGTCGCGGACGCCCTCAGCAACCGCCGGGACCGGAGCGGCGAGAACACCCGCTGGTTCCTGGCGTTCAGCCGGAACGGCGTCCACGAGAAGTGGCGGGCCTCCTACCTCGCGACGTTCCCCGGCAACAACGCCCCGGAGTTGAAGGTCACCGACGGCTACGCGGAAGCGGTGCCGTCGGACGGTTCGTCAGGGCTCGCCCTCGCCCCGGGGCAGCTGAGCACGGCGTACGCGGACTACCTCAACACCGGCAAGGGCGACGCGTTCGCGCCCGGCCAGGAGACCGACCGGCTGCGGGCCTGGCGGGCCAGCCAGACCAACCAGCCGGGGGCCCGGATCCAGTGGCAGGACCAGGCGTCGGAGCTGCCGCCGATCGCGCTGCGCACGACGGACGGCGGGGCACTGGTCTTCTTCTCGACCGTCTACCACCAGCAGAAGACGGTCTCCAAGGGCCTGATGATCACCGTGCCGCCGGAGCTGCGCGGGATCATGGAGGGGCCGACGACGAAGAACACCACGCGGATGGCGTTCACGACGGTGTCGGGCCAGACGGTGCTGGTCCCCGCGAAGAGCGCCGGCGGCAAGATCAAGGTGCTGGACCGCATCGAGGCGAAGACGTCCGCCAAGGCGTTGTGACCGGCGCCGGCGGCCCGGCCGATCGGCCGGGCGGCGGCGTCAGCGCCCGATCGGCCAGGCCGCCGTCTCGTGGTCCGGCTCGCGGCCGATGAACTCGGCGCAGGCGTCGGTGAGCGTCTCCAGCAGCGTCAGCGGGTCCGGCAGCGGGAGCTCGGGGCCGCGCAGCCAGGTCACCGCGGGCTGGTCACCCAGGAGGGCGGACGGCGGCAGCAGGACGTAGCTGCCGCGGCAGTGCCAGCGCAGACCGGGGTGCTCGTCGAGGGTCTCGGGGTGGCAGTCCAGCTCGCACGGCCACCACTCGTCCTCGTCGTCGGGGGTGCCGCGGGTGGCCGTGAAGAAGAGCATCCGGCCGTCGCCGATGCCGGCGCCGCTGAGGCTGACCGGGCCGACGTCGATGCCGGCCGCGTCCAGCCGGCCGAGGGCGCTGCGGCCGGCCTCGACGGGGACGTCGAGGACGTCGTGCGCCATGCCGGTGGCGGTGATGAAGTTGGCCTGCGGGAGGGTGCGGACCCAGGCGGCGACCTTGTCGCGGTCGGTGGTGGCGACGGTCTGCCAGCCGAAGGAGATGGGGTGGCGGCCCGGGGTGGGACAGCCGATGCGCTCGCAGGAACAGCCGTAGCCGGCCGGGTGGGCGGCGGGGGCGACCGGGAAGCCCGCGTCGACCGCCGCCATCAGCAGGTCCTCGCGGCCGCCCGCGGCCGCCGATCCCGTGTCCGTATCGCTGCCCGATCCGTTCCTCGGCCGGCGCAGCCACTGGGAGAACCTGCTCTTGCGTTCCATCAATCCCCTCACTTCGAGCGGTGGTCTGGGGTCAATGCTGCCACCATCCTGGGCCCCAGGTGACCGGTGTGCGGATCCGGGGTGAACGCGGTACGGGCGAACAGGGGCATTTCACGCCATCACCGGCCGACCCTCCCCGACGGTCAGGCGCGCGGGCGCAGACCTCGCAGCACCTGGTCGACGAGGGTGTCGACGAAGGCGTGGCTGAGCTCTCCGGTGCGCATGAGCCAGCGCTGTGAGAAGGGACTCAGGAGCATCTCGGCGCCGATGCGGACGTCGATGTCCGGATCCAGCTCCCCCGTCTCCTGGGCGGCGCGGAGCCGGTCGACGTAGACACGGATGCCGGGCTCCATGAGGCGGCCGACGAAGGTGCGGGAGAGCTCCTCGTCGTTGGCGCCGGCCGCCGCGAGGGCCCGGTAGGGGGCCTGCCAGGCGGCGTCGTTGAACTCGTCGGCGGTGGCGCGCAGGACGGTCTTGAGGTCGGCGGCGAGGTCGCCGGTGTCGGGGAGCCCCTCCTGGTCGTACTCCTCGACGACGGAGCCGAAGGCGTCCAGGAGGACGGCGGCCTTGGAGGGCCACCAACGGTAGATGGTCTGCTTGCCGACGCCGGCGCGGGCGGCGATGCCTTCGATGGTGAGCTTGTCGTAGCCGACCTCGCCGACGAGGGCGAGGGCCGCGTCGAAGATCGCCCGGCGGGAGCGTTCGCTGCGGCGGGAGGTGTCGGGGGCTGGTTTGTTGGCCATGGTCGGGAGTCTAACGAGCAAGAGGCGAGACGTATCGTCTTGACAAGACGGATCGTCTCGCTTGAGGATGGGGCCGTCATTGAGCGAGACGAGTCGTCTCGCCGAGGGGTGGGGCGCGACGCGCTCGGGCCCGCGCCGCTCACCGGTCACGCAGGAAGGAACCCACCTCATGAGCAAGGGAAGTGCCGGCGGAATGCTCGGTGTCGGGGGCACCCGCAGCAACCTCTCGCGGAGTGCGCTGCGCGGCGCCGCCGCGAACGGACGCGGGAAGGGCGCGGCGGACGCACAGGATCCGCAGGAACGGCGCCGCGCGCTCCTGGAGAAAATGCGCCAACGGAGCCGGAGCGCCTGACCCCGCTCCCCGGGGCGGCGGGCGGCGGCCCGTCGCCCCGGGGGCCTGGCTCAGTACGGCCTGGCTCAGTACGGCCTGGCTCAGTGCGGCCAGGCGTCGCCCCAGGCCGCGTCGCGGGCCTCGCGGTAGGCGGCGCCGTGCCGCTTGGTGACGGTCTCCCGTCGCAGGGCGTCGTCCGCGGTGCACAGGTCCAACAGCACCTGGCCCTTGCGGATCTGCGGCTTGCGGACGACCCGGGCCGCGGCCGGGCCGGCCGGCAGGCGGGTGGCGGCGACGTAGCTGAACTTCTCGTCCTCGTAGGCCAGGGACCCGCCCTTGACCTGGCGGTGCAGGGAGGACCGGCTGACCCGGGCCGAGAAGTGGCACCAGTCCTCACCCGGGACGATCGGGCAGGCGGCGCTGTGCGGGCACGGCGCGACGATCCGCAGCCCGGCGGCGACCAGTTGCTCGCGGGCCTCGCGGATCCGCAGGTAGCCCTCCGGGGTGCCCGGTTCGATCAGGACGACGGCCCGGGCGCCGGCCGCCGCGGACACCACCGCGCGACGGTCCTCCGGGCGCAACTCGCCCAGCACGTAGGAGACGGTGACCAGGTCGGTGTCGTCGGGGAGCACGAGGCCGTCGCCCAGGGCCTGGCGGCGCCAGGTGACGTCCGGCAGGATCCCGGCGGCCAGTTCGCGGCCGAGGTCCAGCGCCGGCTGCGCCCAGTCCAGGACCGTGCTGCGCGGGCCGTCCCAGGTCGCGGCGGTGGCCCAGGTGGCGGCGCCGGTGCCGCCGCCGACGTCGACGTGGGTGGCCGGGGACCAGTCGGGGACGCGGGCGGCGAAGGCGGCGAGCGCGGCCCGCACCGCCTCGAAGGTGGCCGGCATCCGGTACGCGGCGTACGCGGCGACGTCGCCGCGGTCCCGGAGCACCGGGGCGTCGGTGGGGGTGCGGCCCCGGTAGTTGGCGATCAGCCGCTCGACGGCCTGCGCGGCCTGCTTGGGCGGCAGGCCGTCGAGCAGGCCCGCCAGGGCGGTGCGCAGTTCATCGTGCATTCAAGAGAGTTTACGGGGGTCCCGACCCGGTCCGGTCAGGGCCGGAACGGGGTCAGGGCCGGCCCGGCGGATCCGCGTGGGCCACCGCGCGCGCCAGGTGGGTGGCCGCCGCGGCCCGCGGTGCGCTGCCGCCCGCCCGGCGCCGGGGGTGGACGGTGTTGGCGAGCAGCACCAGGAAGGTGTCGGTGGCCCGGTCCAGGACCAGGCTGGTGCCGGTGAACCCGGTGTGGCCGGCGGCGCCCCGGCCGGCCAGCTCGCCCATGAAGTACGGCTGGTCGACGGCGAAGCCGAGGCCGGGCGGGTCCAACAGGGCGGCGACCGAGGCCGGGTCGAGGATCCGGGCGGTGCCGTACGCGCCGCCGTTGAGCAGCGTGCGGCACAGCACGGCCAGGTCCTGGGCGGTGGAGAAGAGCCCCGCGTGGCCGGCGACGCCCCCCAGAGCCCAGGCGTTCTCGTCGTGCACCTCGCCGCGCAGCAGCCCCCGGTCGGCCTTGGCCCACGGGCGCCGCTGGTCCTCGGTGGCGGCCACGCCCTGCGGCGCCAGCGGCCCGTAGCAGGTGCTGCCCAGCCCCAGCGGCCCGGTGATGCCGGCGCGGACCAGGGCGTCCAGGGGACGTCCGGTGAGCCGTTCCAGCAGGAGCTGGAGGGCGACGGGGTTGAGGTCGGAGTAGCAGTGCGCGCCGTGCGGGCCGCCGGTGGGGGCGGCGGCCTCGGCCCACAGCAGCGCCAGTTGGTCGGCCCGGTCGGCATGCGCGTGGAAGGGCAGCTCGGGGGCGAGGCCGGAGGTGTGCCGGAGCAGGTCGCGGACGGTGACGCCGGGGGCGAACGCCGGCAGGTGGGCGGCCACCGGGGCGTCCAGGGCGAGCCGCCCGCGCTCGACCTGCTGGACGGTGACGACGGCGGTGAAGAGTTTGGTGAGGGAGGCGAGGTCGAAGACGGTGCCGACCCGCATCGGCTCCCACCGGTCGCGGGGCAGGTCCAGGCCCCGGTCGCGTTCGGGGTCGTGGGCGCGGTAGCGCACCGCCCAGCCGGCGGCCGCCTCGACGGCGACCACCGGGCCCCGGCCGGCCAGCACCACCGCGCCGGGGCACCACGGGGCCCGGCCCTCCGTCAGCGCGCGCACGCCGCTGACCAGCCGTTCCGTCCAGGCGGGGTGCAGTCCCGCCGCGGCCGGCGTGCCGGGCTTCAGTCTCGGGGCGTTCGGTGCGTTCAGAGCCCAGTCCTCTCGCCTGCGGTGCGTTCCTCCTTACGCTGCCACGGACGACACATTCCCAGGAAGCTCACGAGCGCGAGAACGGCGCACGACAGTTGGACGACGGCCATCGGTACAGCCGTCCGCTCCCCCGCGATGCCCACCAGCGGCGAGGCCACCGCGCCGAGCAGGAACGTCGAGGTGCCCAGCAGCGCGGAGGCGGAACCCGCCGCGTGCGGGGTGCGCAGCAGCGCCAGGGTGTTGGTGCTCGGCATGACCAGGCCCATCGCGGACATCAGCACGAACAGCCCGGCGGCCACCGGCACCAGCCCGACCGTGCCGAAGATCCCGGACGACAGCAGCAACAGGGCCGCACCGGCCAGCGCGACCAGCACCAGGCCGACGCCGAGCACCTTGTCCAGGCCGACCCGGCCGACCAGCACCTTGCCGTTGATCTGGCCGACGGCGACCAGCCCGACGGAGTTGAGGCCGAAGAGCAGGCTGAAGGTCTGCGGGGACGCGCCGTAGATCTCCTGGATGACGAACGGCGAGGCGGAGATGTAGGCGAAGAGCGCGGCGAAGGCGAACGCGCCGACCAGGAGGTAGCCGGAGAAGACCCGGTCGGCGACGAGGTCGCGCATGGTGCGCAGGGCCGTGCCGAGGCCGCCGGGCTGCCGGCGCTCCGGCGCCAGGGTCTCGTCCAGCCGCCACCAGACCAGCAGGGTGAGCAGCAGGCCGACCACGGTGAGCACCACGAAGACCCCGCGCCAGTCCGTGACCCGCAGGATCTGGCCGCCGATGAGCGGCGCCACCACCGGCGCCACCCCGGAGATCAGCATCAGCGTGGCGAAGAAGCGGGCCATCGCCACCCCGTCGTACAGGTCGCGCACCACCGCCCGCGCGATGACGATGCCGGCCGCGCCCGCCAGCCCCTGGAGCAGGCGGAAGGCGATGAGGACCTCGGCGTTAGTGGCGAACGCGCACAGGGCGGTGGCCAGCACGTAGACGACCATGCCGACGAGCAGCGGGCGGCGGCGGCCCCACTTGTCGCTCATCGGGCCGACGATCATCTGGCCCAGGGCCATGCCCGCGAGGCAGGTGGTGAGGGTGAGTTGGACGGTGGCGGCCGGGCTGTTCAGCGCGGCGGTGACCTGCGGCAGGGCCGGCAGGTACATGTCCATGGACAGCGGCGGGACGGCGGTCAGGCCACCGAGGACGAGGGTGACGAGCAGGCTGGTGCGGCGGGACTTCGGCGGTACGGCCGGCGCCACCGGGGCGGTGGGCGCGTCCCGCCCGGGTATCGCGGGTGTCACGGACTGTCCGGGGGTGTCGTCCCGGGTCTCGGCGGCGGGGGCCCCGGACTCTGTCATGAGCGTCTCCATGGATCAGTGATGGCGGCACCATGGTGGCACGCGGCGGTCGCCCGTCGGGGCGCGCGGACCCGGTCCTTTGGTCCTACGTCCGGCGCCGGGCCCGGACGCCCGCCGACCACGCCCAGCCCGGCGGGCCGGCCGCCAACTGCCGTCCGGCCCGGGGCTCCTGGCGGCACCGCCCAGGTGACGACCGGTTCGCGCCCGGTTCCCGCCCGGTCCGCCGCTACCCTGCCGGCATGGCATATGACGCAGAGCGGGTAGGGGCGACACCGGAGGCACCGGTGGCGCGGGCGACGCCGGTGGCACGGGCCGGGCAGGTGGGCGGCACCGCGACCGCGGCCCGGCCGACGCTGCCCGCGCCCTCCTCGCGGGGCCGGTCCCCGCGGACCGCGCCGACGCCGCAGGAGGCGCGGGAGGACGGCGCGGCCGGCCGGAGGGTGGCCCTGGTCACCGGCGCGGGTTCGGGCATCGGCCGGGCGGTCGCCCTGGCCCTGGTCGCCGACCACTGGACGGTGGTCCTGGCCGGACGGCGCCCCGACGCACTGGAGGAGACCGCCCGGCAGGTGGGGTACGCGGGCATCGAGGGCCCCGCGGTGCTGCCCGTACCGACCGACGTCACCCGCCCCGACGAGGTCGACGCCCTCTTCACCACGATCCGCGACCGGTTCGGCCGGCTGGACCTGCTCTTCAACAACGCGGGGGCCTTCGGGCCGCCGGTCCCGCTGGAGGAACTCAGCTACGCCGACTGGCGGGCGGTGGTCGACGTCAACCTCAACGGCGCCTTCCTGTGCGCGCAGGCCGCGTTCCGGACGATGCGGGCCCAGGAACCGCAGGGCGGCCGCATCATCAACAACGGCTCCATCTCCGCCCACGTGCCGCGGCCGCACTCGATCGCCTACACGGCCACCAAGCACGCCATGACGGGGCTGACCAAGTCGCTGTCCCTGGACGGTCGTCCGTACCGCATCGCGTGCGGTCAGATCGACATCGGCAACGCGGCCACCGAGATGACCGGCCGGATGCAGACCGGGATCCTCCAGGCCAACGGCCGCACCGAGGTCGAACCGGTGATGGACGCGGCGGACGTCGCCCGTACGGTCGTGCACATGGCGGCGCTCCCGCTGGAGGCCAACGTGCAGTTCGCGACGGTGATGGCGACCGCCATGCCGTACATCGGGCGGGGTTGACGCACCGCTGCGCCGCCCGGGAATAGCCGGGCGGCCGCCGGAAGTTCCCCGGTGCATGACACTCGACACCACCGCCGGGGACACCGCCCGCACGTCGGAGATCCGCACGCCGGAGATCCTCCGCTACACCGCGTTCTCCGCCGACCCCGCGGGCGGCAACCCGGCCGGCGTCGTCCTGGACGCCACCGGCCTGGACGACGCCGCGCAGCTCGCCGTCGCCGCCGAACTCGGCTACTCCGAGACCGCGTTCCTCACCGCGCCGCCCGAGGGACTGGGCGAGCCGGGCCGGGCGTTCACCATCCGCTTCTTCAGCCCGCTCGCCGAGGTCGCCTTCTGCGGCCACGCCACGGTCGCCACCGCGGTCGCCCTGGCCGAGCGACAGGGCCCCGGCGACCTGGTCTTCGCCACCCAGGCCGGCCCGGTCCCGGTCACCGTCACCCAGCAGGACGGCGCGCTGCGAGCCACCCTCACCAGCGTCGAGCCGCGCGTCGAGCCGATCTCCCCGGCCGACCTCGACGAGGCGCTGGCCGCACTGGACTGGCCGGCCGCCGACCTCGACCCGGCGCTGCCGCCGCGGATCGCCTACGCCGGCGCCCGCCACCTGGTCCTCGGCGCCGCCACCCGCGCCCGACTGGCCAAGCTCGACTACGACTTCGACCGGCTGGCCGCCCTGATGCACCGCCTGGACCTGACGACGCTCCAGCTGGTCTGGCGGGAGGGCGACAGCGTCTTCCACGTCCGCGACCCGTTCCCGGTCGGCGGCGTCGTGGAGGACCCGGCGACCGGCGCCGCGGCCGCAGCCTTCGGCGCGTACACCCGCGCCCTGGGCCTGGTCACCGCCCCGGCGACGCTCACCCTGCACCAGGGACACGACCTGGGGCGCCCCGGCCTGCTGACGGTCGACCTGCGCTCCGGCGACCCGCGCTCGCACGTCAGCGGGACCGCCACCCGGATCGCGGCGAGCGACGCCTGAAGCGGCGTGGGAGGGCGCCGGGCGCGCGTCAGCCGGCGCCCGGCGCCTCCCGGCCCGGCGCACAGACGGCACCGTGCGGCGCGCAGGACACCATGACCACACCCTGACCGGCGCCCCCGGTCGACCGGACGGTCGCACCGCCCTCCCGGTGGTCCGCCCCGAAGGTGTCGTCCCGCCACCCGAGCAGCGCCGACGCCACCACCACGATCAGCACCAGCACCGCGAAGAGCAGCAACGGCCGGGCCCGGGCCAGCCGGCGACGGATCCGCCGGGTGCGCACCCCGGCCCCGCGGTCCGCCCCACGGGTCCCCGCGGCCGTCCCGCGGCCCGCCGTCGCAGGGCGGTGCCACCCCAGCGCCCGCGCGATCCGTCTCTTCCAATACACCAGCCGGTAGTAGTGCTTCAGCACCTCGCCGCCCCCTCGTGTGACTGCCCGGCAAAGTCCCGAGGGTACTGCCCGACGACGACAGCGGCCCCGCGCCGGTCGCGCGACGGGCGTCCGGACATTCCTGACTCCTCCCGATCCTCCGGGAGCGGCGCAACGGTAGCCCGCGCCGCATCCGCCACCGTATTCCCCGAAGTGACGAGTTTGCGACGGTGGCCCGGGCGGCATCCCGCCCGCCGCACGTCCGCCCGCCCCCCGGACACCGCAAGGGCCCCGCTCCGACCCCCTGAGCAGGCGGGGGTGGAGCGGGGCCCTTGCGGCACCCGTACGACGCGGACGCCGACGGGTGACCGCCGTCAGCCCAGACCGGGCAGGCCCTGCACCGGCAGCTGGCCCGCGGCCGGCGCACCCTTCGTCGGCAGCGCGCCGGTCACCGCCTTCCCGGACAGCGCGTCCGTCAGCGCCGCGGTCGGCGCCGCGTCGGTCAGGCCCTTCCCGGCCCGCCCGTCGGCCGGCAGGCCACCGAGCAGCCCGCCGTCGGCGGTGGCCGCCTGCGCCGTCTCGCCCAGCAGCTCCCCGGCCGCACCGGAGGTCGCCCCGGCCGCCTGCGCCGCCGGCGGCGTCACCTTCGCCGCGGCCCGGCCGAGCGCCTGGGTCTCCGCGGGCACCACCTTGTTGACGACCTTGTCCTGGGCCCCGCCGGCGACCTGTGTCGCCTGCTGCGCGGCGCCGCCCACCGTGGTCCCCAGGCTGCCGGGGTCCACGTTGCTCAGCCCGCCCAGGTCGGGGGTCTTCGGTCCGTCGGCGGCGTGGGCGCCGGCGGCCGACCCCAGCGTCATCGCGGCCGCGGCCATGCCCACTGCCGTCAGAACTCGTCGCATCAAGGCTCCTCGATGAATGGAGATGTGCTTGTGTGATGAGAACGATGAGCTACGCGGCCGGACACGCCCGACCGCCGCCCACACGGCGCGGAGACCGCCCAAGGGGCGGACGCACCGCACCGCACGCCGGTCCCGACCCAACACACCAGACCGGGCGCCCGGTGGCCAGCCTTGTTCGCCGCAGCCGGGAACTCTGCGACCGAGCTTTGGCGGAGATGATCAGGTAGCCCGCTGCCTTCATCGGCGTGGTGTGGCTACGTGTCGGACCAGCTCTGTGTCGGACCAGCTCTCGGGTGCTGATGGCCGCCACAGGATCGCCACAGGACACCCTGAAACACCCGAGAGCACCTACAAACAGTAAACGGACGATTACCGCTTCAGTGTGCGGCAAAAGACCCTCTGGCCAGGCAATTCGCCTGCCCAGAGGGTCAGTGCTAGCTAGTTGACGGACGAGTCGGCCTGTACGCCGGGTTCTGTCTCCGGGCGACCTTGCGGTCGGCCGGGAGGCGGCCATCCATCTAGGGCTGCCGTTGCCGGCAGCCTCGTGCGGTCTACCCGCGGACTCGGGCGGGCAGCCCTCGATCGTCCGCGCAGGGCCATCAGCCGATGGCCCCTCTTGACCTTGCTCCGGGTGGGGTTTACCTAGCTGCCCAGGTCACCCTGGGCACTGGTGGTCTCTTACACCACCGTTTCACCCTTACCCGGGCCGTGCGGCCCGGGCGGTTTGCTTTCTGTGGCACTGTCCCGCGGGTCACCCCGGGTGGGCGTTACCCACCACCCTGCCCTGTGGAGCCCGGACGTTCCTCGGGAGGATCTTGCGATCCCCACGCGACCGCCCGGCCGGCTCGTCCGCCGTGCCGACCATGCTACCTGGCGGATTCCGGCGGCTTGACCTTGACGTTGCGACAACGTTTCTACTGGGGCCATGCGCATCGGGGAACTCGCCGGGATCGCCGGCGTCAGCACGCGGACCGTTCGCCACTACCACCACCTGGGACTCCTGCCCGAGCCGGAACGCCGGGCCAACGGGTACCGGGAGTACGGGCTGCGGGACGCGGTGGCGCTGGCCCGGGTGCGGCGGCTGACGGAGCTGGGGCTCGGGCTGGAGGAGGTTCGGGACGTGCTGGCCGACGACGCCGGCCGGGAGCTGCGGGAGGTGCTGGCGGAGCTGGACGAGGATCTGGCGCGGCAGGAGGCGGCGATCCGGGCCCGGCGGGCGCGGTTGGCGGAGGTGCTGCGGCGCAGCGAGGAGCCGGGTGGGCTGCCGCAGGAGGGCCCGGTGTCGGAGCAACTGGCCGGACTGTTCGCGGAGATGGCGCGGACGTCGGCGACGCTGCCGGGGCCGGAGCCGGCGATGGCGGTGCGGGAGCGGGAGGTGCTGGCCCTGTTGGACGCGTCGGGCGACGGTCGGGCGCAGGGGGCGATGGCGGCGGCGCTGCGGGAGATGTTCGTGGAGCCGGGGTCGATGGAGCGGGCGTACGCGGCGTACGGGCTGCTGGACGAGTTGGCGGGGGCGGCGGTGGACGATCCGCGGGTGGAAGCGGCCGCGCGGGCGCTGGTGGGGTGCATTCCGGAGGAGGTCGTGGCGGCCATCGCCGCCGGCGCCGGGCCTGTGACGGGGGCGGCGCCGGGGGCGGAGGTCTGGGCGGACCTGATGTTGGCGGAGTTGGCTCCGGCGCAGGCGGCGGCGATGCGGCTGGCGATGCGGATGATCGGGGAGGGGAAGCGGTGAACTCGGTGGGCGGGCCCCGGTTCGGGGAGCGGGTGGGGCGGCTGCTGCGGCACGAGGGGCGATGGCTGGCGAGCCTGGTGTGGTGGGTGGCGCGGCGCCGGGTGGGGGTGCCGGAGGGGGCGCGGGCCCTGCCGTACGCGGGGGCGCAGGCGGCGCTGATGTACGGGCTGACGTTCGTGTTCGTGGTGGAGACGGTCGGGGTGAGCCTGTTGCTGCGGGACCAACCGGGCCTGCACGCGGTGGCGCTGGTGGCCGACGTCTACACCGTGCTGATGGTGCTGGGGAGCCAGGCCGCGGCGGTGACCCGGCCGCATGTGCTGGGCGCGGAGGACCTGCTGGTGCGCGGCGGTGCGCGGATGGAGGTGCGGATTCCGCTGGCGTCGATCGCCTCGGTCCGCTACGACCTGCGGTCCCGGCAGGACGCCAGGAGCGGTGCGGACGGCGAACAGGGGGACGGCGGGCCGCTGGAGTTGGCGATCGCCGGGCAGACCTCGGTGACGGTGGAGCTGGCCGAGCCGGTGGTTGTGGTGTGGCTGCTGGGGCGCCGGGAGACGGTGCGCACGGTCCGCTTCCATGCGGATGACGCGCGGGGCGCGGTGGGTGCGGTGCGGGGCGCGGTGGATGCCGTGCGGGCGGCGCGGTCCGCGGCGGAGCGCGGGGAGCCGGTCACGCCGGGGTGAAGAGGACCGGTTCGCGGCCCGGTTCGGCGCCGGCCAGGCGGACCCGGATGCGGTGGCCGAGGGGCAGTGCGGGGCCGCCGGAGGTGGCTTCGACGGGGCCGATGACGGCCGGTTCGCAGAGGTGGACGGTGCCCCGGGTGGGGTCGTCGTCGTGCCGGTCGACGACCAGGGCGTCGAAGGTCTCGCCGACCCGGTCGCGCAGCAGGGCCGCCTCGACGAGGTCGACGCAGGCCCGTTCGACCTGGTTGGCGCGCTGGGTGCCGGTCTCCATCTCGTGCGGGAGGGCGGGGAGGGCGGCGCGGACCCAGCCGGGCGGGGCGTGGCCGGCCGCCGCGGCCAGGCACAGCTCGGAGGTGTAGCGGTCGACGAGCCGGCGCAGCGGCGCGGTGGCGTGCGCGTACGGGGCGGCGACCGCACCGTGCACGACGCTGCTGGTCGGCGGGGAGGTGCCGTCGAACACCGTGTAGCCGGCGCCGCGGAGCAGCGAGGTGCACTCCTGGAGGAACGCGGCGTGGCCGGCCCGGCGCGGGTCCAGGGTGCGGATCAGCGCCGCGTACGACGTGTGGTGGGGCCAGTCGACGCCGAGGGCCTGGGCGGTGAGGCGGAGCCGGGCGACCGAGCCGTCCGGGGCGGAGGGCAGGGTGCGCAGGATGCCGGTGCCGGCGGCCAGCATCAGTTCGGCCGCGGCCATGCCGGTGAGCAGGGAGATCTGGGCGTTCCAGGCGGCGGCCGGGAGTGCGGCGCGGTAGGCGAGGGTGTAGGAGCCGTCGCGTTCGACGATCTCCTGCTCGGGGACGTTGAGGGAGATCGCGCCGCGGGCCGTCTCCCGTTCCTCGCGGAGCAGCCCGATCTCGCGGAGCAGGGCGAGCGGCTCCTCGGCGGTGCCGTCGTCGAGGACCCGTTGGACGCCGGCGTAGTCGAGGCGGGCGCGGGAGCGGACCAGGGCGCGGCGGACGGTGGTGCGGGCCGGTGCGCCGTCGGCGTCGAGGTCGAAGCGCCACAGGACGGCCGGGCGGTCCTGGTCGGGCAGCAGGCTGGCGGCGCCCTCGCTGAGCACGGTGGGGTGCAGCGGGACCCGCTCGTCGGGGAAGTAGAGGGTGGCCACCCGGTGGTGCGCCTCGGCGTCGAGGGCGCCGCCCGGGGTGACGAAGGAGGCGACGTCGGCGATGGCGTAGTGGACGCGGTAGCCGCCCTGGGGGCCGCGGGCGAGGAACATCGCCTGGTCCAGGTCCTGGGCGCCGGGCGGGTCGAGGGTGAACAGGGGCAGGTCGGTGGCGTCGTCCAGGGTGTGCTCGGTGACCACCTCGCCGTCGCCGGCCGGGATGCGCGGGGCCCGGGCGGCGCTCTCCGCCTCGGCCTGCGCGGTGGGCGGGAAGTGGTCGGGGACCTCCAGCCGCACCCGCAGTTCGTGCAGGGCGGCCCGGAGGGGGGCCTCCGCTGCGTCGGTCACACGGATATGGCGACGGGGCATGAAATCGAGCGTATGTCCGCCGGGAGCGGTTGGCGCGGCGTACGGGAGTCGGGCGGGCGCCGGCCCGGGGCGGCGGGGCTTCTAAGCTTTCGACGGGGCCGCACCCCCGCCCGTACCGCCGTGAAGGAGATACACCGTGCTCGTGCTGTTGCCGCCGTCCGAGGGGAAGGCCGCGGGAGGGAGCGGGAAGCCGCTGGATCTGGAGACGCTGTCGCTGCCGGGGCTGACCGCGGCGCGGGCGGAGGTCCTGGCGGAGCTCGTCGAGCTGTGCGCGGCCGACGCGGCCAAGGCCCAGGAGGTGCTGGGCCTGAGCGAGGGCCTGAAGGGCGAGGTCGCCAAGAACGCGGGGCTGCGCACCGCGGGCGCCCGGCCGGCCGGGGAGATCTACACCGGGGTGCTCTACGACGCCCTCGGGCTGGCCTCCCTGGACGCGGCGGCGCGCGAGCGGGCCGAGCGGTCGCTGCTGGTCTTCTCGGGGCTCTGGGGCGCCGTACGGATCGGCGACCGGATCCCTTCGTACCGCTGCTCGATGGGGGTGAAGCTGCCGGGGCTGGGCGCGCTGGGGGCCTACTGGCGCGGGCCGATGGCGGAGGTGCTGCCGGCGGCCGCGGGGGACGGGCTGGTGCTGGACCTGCGGTCGGCGGCGTACGCCACGGCGTGGAAGCCCAAGGGCGAGGTGGCGGGGCGGACCGCGACGGTGCGGGTGCTCCAGTCGAAGATCGTGAACGGGGTCGAGAAGCGGTCGGTGGTCAGCCACTTCAACAAGGCGACCAAGGGGCGGCTGGTGCGGGACCTGCTGGTGGCGGGGCACGCGCCGGCGGATCCGGCGGAGCTGGTGACGGCGCTCGGCGAGCTGGGGTACGTCGTGGAGGCCGAGGCCCCGACGAAGGGCGGCAAGCCGTGGGGGTTGGACGTGATCGTCACGGAGCTGTGAGGAGGGCGGCGGGCCGTCTTCGGTACCCCTCGCACGGCGGCCGTTGCAGCATGCGCAACGGTCATTGCAGAGAATGACGGCCCGGCGCAATATGGGCGGCGTGACTGACGCTGCCCCCGCTTCCGTGCCCTCCGCCGCCCCGCCCTCCGTCCTCGACCTCGCCCCGGTCCTCCCGGTCGTGGTCCTCGACGACGCCGCGGACGCCGTACCGCTCGCCCGGGCGCTGGTGGCCGGCGGGCTGCCGGCGATCGAGGTGACCCTGCGCACGCCCGCCGCACTGGACGCGCTCCGGGCCGTCGCCGACGAGGTGCCCCAGGCGGTGGTCGGCGCCGGGACCGTGCTGGACCCGGGGCACGTCGCGGCGGCCCGGGGGGCCGGTGCGCGCTTCCTGGTGAGCCCCGGATGGTCGCCGCGGCTGCTGGGGGCGCTGCGGGACTCCGGGCTGCCGTTCCTGCCGGGCGTCTCGACGGCCTCGGAGGTGGTGACGCTGCTGGACGAGGGCGTCACCGAGATGAAGTTCTTCCCGGCGGAGGCGGCGGGCGGCACCCGTTACCTGAAGTCGCTGGCCGCCCCGCTGCCGCGGGCCCGCTTCTGCCCGACCGGCGGGATCGGCCTGGCGTCCGCCCCCTCGTACCTGGCACTGCCCAACGTCGGCTGCGTCGGCGGCACATGGATGCTGCCGGCCGACGCACTGGCCGCCAAGGACTGGGCGCGGATCGAGGCACTGGCCCGGCAGGCGGCGGCGCTGGGCCGCTGACGCCCCGCGGACCGCGACGCGACGGCGCCGGGGGCGTCGTCGCGTCGTCGCGTCGGCTAGCGCAGGTGGGACGTGTCGTTCAGCAGGCGCACGGAGGCGTTGCCGTCGGAGTAGTACGCGACCGCGGAGAGCGAGGCGGCGGAGAGCTCCATGCGGAAGAGCGACTCCGGCGGGGCGCCCAGGGCCAGGCGGACCAGGGTCTTGATCGGGGTGACGTGGGTGACCAGCAGGACGGTCTTGCCGACGTACCGGGCGATCAACTTGTCGCGGGTGACCGCGGTTCGGCGGGCGACCGCCGCGAAGGACTCGCCGCCGCCGGTGGGCGCCGCCTTGGCGGAACGGAGCCAGGCGTCCAGGTCCTCGGGGTGGCGCTCGCGGACCTCGGCGAAGGTCAGCCCCTCCCAGGCGCCGAAGTCGGTCTCGCGCAGTCCGTCCTCGATACGGACGTCGAGGCCGAGCCGGGCGGCGACGGTGCCGGCGGTCTCCTGGCAGCGGCGCAGCGGGGAGCTGACCACGGCCTGGATGGTGCCGCGGGCGGCCAGCGCGGCGGCGGCCGCCTCGGCCTGCCGGCGGCCGGCAGCGGAGAGTTCGGGGTCGGTGCCGCCGCTGCCGGAGAAGCGCTTCTGGGGCGTGAGGGCGGTCTCGCCGTGCCGGAGCAGGACGAAGGTCGCCGGGGCGCCGAGGTCCGGCGCGCCCCAGCCGACCGGCGGGGCGGCGGGTGCGGCGTCCGCCGCTTCGGCGGCCGAGTCGGCGGCCCGGGCCGCGGCGCTGCGGGCGGGAGCCGCGTCGGCCGGGGCGGCGAGCGCCGCCCGGGAGTCGCGCGGCTCCCACTGCTTGCCGTTCTTGCCGGCGTCCATCGCCTCGTTGGCGAGCCGGTCGGCGTGCTTGTTGCGGGCGCGCGGGATCCACTCGTAGGTGACGCGGCCGGGCGGGAAGACCGCGGCGGCCTCGGCGGCCAACGGCTTCATGTCCGGGTGCTTGATCTTCCAGCGGCCGGACATCTGCTCGACGACGAGCTTGGAGTCCATCCGGACGTGGACGGTGGCCTCCGGGTCGAGGTCCCGTGCGGCGCGCAGCCCGGCCAACAGGCCCTTGTACTCGGCGACGTTGTTGGTCGCCGTCCCGATGAACTCCGCGGCCTCGGCCAGTGCCTCGCCGCTCACCGGGTCGAGGACCACCGCGCCGTAGCCGGCCGGCCCCGGGTTGCCCCGGGACCCGCCGTCCGCCTCGACGAGCAGCTCGCGCGCCACGGCCTACAGCCCCGAGTCGGGCGTGCGGACCAGGATGCGGCTGCAGTTCTCGCACCGGACGACGGTGTCGGCGGCGGCGGTCCGGACGTCGTTCAGCTCGGTGATGTCCAGCTCCAGGCGGCAGCCCTCGCAGCGGCGCTGGTAGAGGCGGGCGGCGCCGATGCCGCCCTGCTTCGTGCGGATCCGGTCGTAGAGCGTGACCAGCGCCTCGGGGATGTCGGCGACGGTGAGTTCGCGCTCCTTGTTGACCGTGGCGACCTCGGCGTCGATCTCGGCGTGGGCGGCGTCCCGGCGGGCGGTGACGTCATCGACCTTGGTCTGGATGGCGTCGACCCGTTCGGTCAGCTCGCGGACCCGCTCCTGGGTGGCCTCGCGGCGCTCCATGACCTCCAGGACGACGTCCTCCAGGTCGCCCTGGCGCTTGGCCAGCGAGGTCAGTTCGCGCTGGAGGCTCTCCAGGTCCTTGGGCGAGGTCACGGCGCCGGAGTCGAGGCGCTTCTGGTCGCGGGCGGCGCGCTGGCGGACCTGGTCGACGTCCTGCTCCGCCTTGGTCTGCTCGCGGCTGGTGTCGCTCTCCTCGGTCTGCGCGGCGACGAGCAGATCGCGCTGCTGGGTGAGGTCGGCCTCCAGGGTGGCCAGTTCGGCCAGTTCGGGGAGGTTCTTGCGCCGGTGCGCGAGCTGGGTGAGCCGGACGTCGAGGTTCTGGACGTCGAGGAGGCGGATCTGGTCGGCGGGCGCGGCGTTCAGCGGGGGGCTCCTGTGGTGTGGGAATTTTCCGGGGGGCGGGTGGACTGGGTGGACGCCGCGTGGGCGGTCCAGGGGTCGGTGACCGTGCGGGAGACGTGCGTGCGCAGTCCCCAGCCGTGCCGGTCGGAGACCGCGTCGAGCTGGGCCGCGGCCTGCTCGCACCAGGGCCATTCGGTGGCCCAGTGGGCGGCGTCCAGCAGGGCCAGCGGACGGTTCCGGCCGGTGGTCTGGGTGGCCTCGGAGGCGGGGTGGTGGCGCAGGTCGGCGGTGAGGAACGCGTCCACGCCGGCCGCCCGCACGTCGTCGAAGAGGCTGTCGCCGGAGCCGCCGGAGACCGCCAGGGTGCGGATCTCGCGGTCCGGGTCGCCGGCCGCCCGGATGCCCTGCGCGGTGGCGGGCAGGTGGGCGGCGGCGTACGCGGTGAGCTCGGCCAGCGTCATCGGGTGCGGGAGTTCGCAGATCCGGCCCAGGCCGCGGCGGCCGGCCGGATCGCTCGGGTCCGGCACCAGGGGGCGCAGGATCCGCAGGTCCAGTGCGCCGGCCAGGGCGTCGGAGACGCCGGGGTCGGCGGTGTCGGCGTTGGTGTGCGCGACGTGCAGGGCGACGTCGTGCTTGATGAGGCTGTGCACCACCTTGCCCTTGAAGGTGTCGGCCGCGACCGTGGTCGTGCCGCGCAGGTAGAGCGGGTGGTGGGTGACGAGGAGGTCCGCACCGAGCCGCACGGCCTCGTCGGCGACCTCCTGGACCGGGTCGACGGCGAACAGCACCCGGTCGACCTCGGCGTCGGGGTCTCCGCAGACGGTGCCGACGGCGTCCCACCCTTCGGCCCGCTCGGGGGGCCACAGGGCGTCGAGCGCGGCGAGGACTTCAGACAGTGCGGGCACGGGGGAAGGTTACCCCTCCCCCGTGCCCGCGCGCCGGGCCGCGGTCCGCGCGGGCGCCGCGGGCCCGTGCGGGCGGCAGGGTTCCGGCCATCCGCCCGCGCCGGGCCGCGGTCCGGGCCGGCTACTTCACGAGGAAGCCGCGCAGGTCGTCCAGGACGCTGTTGGCGGCGGTGACGCCGAGGCCGAGGTACCAGGTCTCGTCGTTGACGTTCTTGGCGTGGCCGTCCTTGACCGCCGTGAGGTTCTTCCACAGCGGGTTCTGCTCAGCGGTGTCGCGCTTGGTGGACTTGGGGTCGCCGTAGACGCCGGTGAAGATCCAGTCGGCGTCGGCCTGGTTGATGTTCTCCGGGCTGACCTCGGTGGCGAGGTCGTCGACCTGCTGGTTCTTGGGACGGGGCAGGCCGACGTCCTTCAGGACGGTGCCGATGAAGGAGCGCTGGGCGTAGAGGCGGGTGAACTGCGGCATGTAGCGCAGCATCGTCACGGTCGGCTTCTTCGGGCCGATGTCCTCGCCGAGCTTCTCGGCCTTCGCCTCGTAGGCGGCCAGTTCGGTCTTGGCCTGCGCGGTCTTGTCCAGGGCGGCGGCGTTGAGCAGGTAGTTCTGCTTCCAGGTGAAGCCCGGGCGGATCGAGAAGACGGTCGGCGCGATCTTGCTGAGCTGCTGGTACTGCTTCTCGGCGCGCAGCTTGCTGCCCAGGATGAGGTCGGGCTTGAGGGCGTTGACGGCCTCCAGGTTGAGGCCGTTGATGGTGCCGACGCTCTTGGGGTGGCCGGCGTTCTTGGCGAGGTAGTCCGGGAGGGCGGCGTCGCCCTCGGTGGGCGCGTAGCCGACCGGCTTGATGCCGAGCGAGACGACGTTGTCGAGTTCGCCGACGTCGAGGACGACCACGCGCTTGGGTGCGGCCGGGATCGTGGTGGTGCCCATGGCGTGCTTGACGGTGCGCGGGAACTGGCCCGGCTTGGCGTCGGTGCCCATCTTCGCGGTCTCGTCGGCGGCCTTGCCGAAGTCCTTGCCGCCCTGGGCCACGGACTTCGAGCCGGCGCCGCGGTCGTTGCCGCCGTCCGCGCCGGACGAACCGCAGCCGGCGAGCGCGAGGGCGCCGGCGGCGGCGAGGGCTATGGCGGCGGCGCCGCGGCGGCGAAGGGGCATCAGGTCACTCCAGGTCGAATGCGGGCACGGGCGGGCGGGCACGGCGTGCCCGGCCGCCCGTCGGCAACTTAGGTCTGCCTTACTTTAAGCATCCTTGAATCTCGAAGCACAGCCGCCCCTCCCGGCGCCGGCGAATCGGACAACCGCCACCCTTATGCGTGAAGACCGGCAACTGCCGTTGATCGGCCGGAAGTGCGAAAACTAACGTCCCTCCACTGGAGGTGGCCCGATGACGATCTGTGCCGGTGCAGACGCCGCGACGGCGGACGGTCCGCCCCGCGCGGCGCTGACCCTCGCCGCCGACGGCTCGTACGCCGCCCGTCTCACGCGGCACGACGACGCCGCCGGGAGCTGGTACCCGGAGCGCTGGACGATCGGCGGCCCGGAGCCGTACGCGGTCCCCCTGCCGGGCAGTCAGCCGGAGGAGCCGGACAGCGCCCTGCTGCCGCTCGCGGACGGCCGGGTGGTGATCGTCCGCCGGGTCGCCGACCGGTTCACCGTCTCCCTGCTCTCCCCGACCGGGCCGGGGACCCAGGAAGTGCTGGTCGGCGCGGTGGCGGCCCGGGCGCTGACGCTGCTGCCGCCCGCGCCCGGCGGACTGGACGGCTACGCGCTGGTGTCGGCCGCCGACGGCACCGACGTGTGGCGGGTGCACGGCGGGGCGGGCGGGCCCGAGCGGGTCGCCGTGGTGCCGGGCGCGTGCACCGGCGGGGTGTGGCTGGATCACGAGGGACGGCTGCTGGCGGTGGACCGGGAGCTGGCGGGTCGCACCAAGTCGGTGGTGGTCGACCTGGCGCGCGGCGGGGAGGTCAGTCCGCTGCTCCAGATCACCGCGGAGAGCGACGACCGGCTGGTGCTCGCCGATCCGGACAGCGGGCTGCTGCTGGTCCGGTCGGACGCCCCCGGCCACGACCGGCTGGGCTGGGGCGTGCTGGGCAGCGACCTGCCGGTGCGCTTCCCGGAGTGCCTGCGGGTGCCGGACGCGACGGTGACGCCGTTCGCGGTCCAGCCGGGTCGGACGTTACCGCCGGAGGGGTGTGCGGTGGCGTTCCGGCTCGACGGTCCGGCCGGGCCCCGACTGGGCGTGTGGCGGCCCTCGGAGCGGCAGTTGCGGCAGTTCCCGGCCCCGGAGGGCTGGTTGGCGGGCAGCGGTCGGTGGGCGCCGGGCGGCGAGCTGCTGTTGCCGTACGCCACGGCGGCGGTGCCGTGCGGGGTGGCGCGGATGGCCATACCGCTGGGGCCGGTCGCCGGGGTCGGCGCGCGGGCGGACGCGCGGGGCGGGCCGGCGGCCGCGGCCGGGAAGGCCGTGGCGGCTGCCGAGGACGCGGGGAACGCGGCGGCGGGGCGGGGCGCGGAAGGTACGGAAAGCACGGAGAGCTCGGAGGGCTCGGAGGGCTCGGAGGGCTCAGAGGGCTCGGGGGACGCGGAGGGCGCCGTTCCGTCGGGCGGCAGCGCGGAGGCAAAAGTTCCGGATGAGGCGGTTCCGCACGATCGGGGACCGACGGACGGCGAGGGGATTGTCCTGGATGCGGGTGAAAAAGACGCCGACTCCACGGCATCTCCACATCCGGAGTTCGCCGGCACGGAACCTCTCGACGGCCCTCCTCATCCCCGGATGTGCAGACCAGTACCTCTGCAACAGGCACCTCTCGCGACCCAGGAGTCCCGGTGGAGCGCCGTTTCGGGCCCCGTTAGTATTCCGCCGGGGGCTGTGCAGCCGGTTGACCCGGCCACCGACGGCACCGCACGGGTCGCGTCCCGGCGGGAGCCGGGGGAGGTCCCGACGCGTACAGCTGTAAGCGATCTGACGGAGTGACTCTTCTCATGTCCGAAGCCCGAACCGACACGACCCAGGCGCGCCCGCAGGAGGCAGCCGCCCAGGCCGCCGAGGCCACCGGCTCCGGTAGGCACCGCGGTCCGGCCGCCAGCGCGGAGGAGATGCAGGGCGCCGCGCACGGGCGGCACCGCCGCGACCACCAGGTTCGGACCGCCTGAGCGGACCGGACAGCGCACGTCGGCCGTGGCCGCCACCCGATGCACGGGGTGGCGGCCACGGCCGTCTGCGTGTCCGCGCAGACCTGTGGCGCGGACGCGCTCAGTCGTGCTTCAGGCCCAGCACCTCCGCGGCCGCGAAGGTCTCGTGCGCCGGCCGCTCCGCGTAGTACGGCGTGAGCAGGCCGTCCAGTTCCTCGTAGCTGAAGACGTCCTTCGCGGTGTCGAACTTCGCGGCGATCCGGGGGCGTTCGGCGATCGCGACCATGCCGCCGTGCACGACCAGCAGTTGGCCGTTGATCCCGGCGGCGGCCGGCGAGGCGAGGTACCCGACGAGCGGTGCCACGTGTTCGGGCGCGAGCGGGTCGGGCCGGCCGTCGTCGGGGACCTCGAACCCGGCGAAGACGTCCTCGGTCATCCGGGTGCGGGCGCGCGGGCAGATGGCGTTGGTGGTCACCCCGTACTTGGCCAGCGCCAACGCGGTGGACGTGGTCAGGCCGACGATGCCGCCCTTGGCCGCGGCGTAGTTGGGCTGGCCCGCCGAGCCGGCCAGGAATGCCTCGGAGGAGGTGTTGACGATCCGTCCGAAGACCGGGCCGCCGGTCTCCTTGGAGCGGGCGCGCCAGTGGGCGGCGGCGAAATGGGTGGTGTTGAAGTGGCCTTTGAGGTGGACCCGGATGACCGAGTCCCACTCGTCCTCGGTCATCGAGAACACCATCCGGTCGCGCAGGATGCCCGCGTTGTTGACGAGGACGTCCAGCCGGCCGTAGGTGTCGAGCGCCAGTTGGACGAGTGCGCCGGCCTGTTGGTGGTCGGCGACGTCGCCGGTGTGGGCGACGGCCTGGCCGCCGGCCGCACGGATCTCCTCGGCGACCCGCTCGGCAGGGGCGGCTGAAGCCGTGCCCGATCCGTCCCGGCCAGGCTGGCCGAAGTCGTTGACGACCACCCGGGCGCCGAGCCGGGCGAGTTCCAGGGCCTCGGCCCGACCGAGGCCGCGGCCGGCGCCGGTGACGATCGCGGTCCGGCCCTCCAGTGGCTGTGCCATGCGTGTCCTCTCCTGTGCAGTCCGGGTGCGGTCCGCCTGCGGCCCGTCCCGGAGGTCTCCGCTCAGATCTCTATGCAGGTGCGCAGCGCGGCGCCCGAACGCATCTGGTCCAGGGCGTCGTTGATGCCGTCCAGCCGGACGCGGTGGGTGATCAGTCCTTCGAGGTCGATGCGGCCGGCCCGCCACAGGGCGATGGCCCGCTCGTAGGAGCGCAGCACGTCCGCGCCCCCGTAGAGCGACGGCAGGATGCGCTTCTCGTCGAAGAACAGCTCGAACATGTTGACCTGGAAGGTGTCGTCCATCGCGCCGGCGCCGACCACGCAGAGGGTGCCGCCGCGCCGGGTCGCCTCGTAGGCGGTGCGGGCGGTGGCGGACTTGCCGACGACCTCGAAGACGTAGTCGAAGCCCTCCCCCGCGGTGATCCGGGCCTTCGCGTCGGCGAGTTCCTCGGGGGCGACGGCTTCGGTGGCGCCGAACCGGAGGGCGGCCTCGCGGCGGGCCGCCACCGGGTCGACGGCGACGATCTGGGCCGCGCCGCAGGCCCGCGCCCCCTGGATGACGGAGATGCCCACGCCGCCGCAGCCGATCACCGCGACCGAGGAACCGGCCTCCACCTTGGCGGTGTTGAAGGCCGCGCCCAGCCCGGTGGTGACCCCGCAGCCGATCAGGGCGGCGATCTCGTACGGGACGTCGTCCGGGATCGGGACGGCGCAGTTGGCGGCGACCACCACCTCCTCGGCGAAGGTGCCGGTCCCGGCGAAGCCGAATACGTCGGAAGGGCTGGCGCCGGGGCGTTTGAAGTTGGGGGTGCCGGCGTTCATGAATCCGGCCAGGCACAGGTGCGTCTGGCCGCGCCTGCAGGACGGACAGCTGCCGCAGGCCGGCAGCCAGCACATCAGGACCCGGTCGCCCGCCTTCAGGCTGGTGACCCCGTCGCCGACGTCCAGGACCTCGCCGGCCCCCTCGTGCCCGGGGACGAAGGGTGCGGGCTGCGGCAGCACCCCGTTCATCGCGGAGAGGTCGGAGTGGCACAGTCCGGTGGCCCGGATCCTGATCCTGACCCGGCCGGGGCCGAACCCCACCGCCTCGACGTCGTCGAGCACCTCCAGCTTGTCCCGTCCGGTCTCGTGCTGTACGGCTGCGCGCATCCGAGCGGCTCCTCTCGTACGTACGACATTGCGGTGGGTCCGGCCGTGCTCCGCCGCGACCCGGTCCTAGCTGTGCTCGACCACCGTGTCCGCCAGCACCGGTGCGTCGTCCCGCTCGGGCGCGGTGACCGAGACCCGGATGCGGCCGCCGGTGCCGGACTCCGCCGGCTCCCGCCACAGGCGGATCCGCAGCGTCTCGCCCGGGAACACCACCCCGGCGAACCGCGTCGCGTACGACCGCACACGCGCGACGTCGCCGTCCAGTGCGGTGTCCACGACGGCCTTGAGGGTCACGCCGTAGGTGCACAGGCCGTGCAGGATCGGCCGGTCGAACCCGGCGAGCGCGGCGAACTCCGGGTCGGCGTGCAGCGGGTTCCAGTCGCCGGAGAGGCGGTAGAGCAGCGCCTGGTCGGCGCGGACCAGGCGCTCGGTGGTCAGGTCGGGCGCCCGGTCGGGCAGTTCGCTGCGGACCGAGGGGCCGCGTTCGCCGCCGAAGCCGCCCTCGCCGCGGACGAAGATCTGGGTGTCGCAGGTCCACAACGGCCCGTCGTCGTCGGCCACTTCGGAGCGCAGCACGATGACCGCGGCCTTGCCCTTGTCGTAGACGGCCGGGACGGTGGAGGTCTGGGTGGCGCGGCCGCGCACGGGCAGGGCGCGGTGCACGGTGACGGTCTGGCCGCCGTGCAGGACGGCCGCCAGGTCGACCTCGATGCCGGGGGCGGAGAGCCCGCCGGCCAGCGCCATTCCGCCGCCGGCGACGGTGGCGAAGCTGGGGAGCACGTGCAGCGCGCTCTCCAGGGTGTAGCGGAGTTCGTCGGGGTCCGTGGCGGCGTGCGGTTTCTCCGCGGTGGCGGCGCCGGCGCCGATGCCGAGGTGGTAGAGCTGGACGTCCTTGTGGTCCCAGGCGAGTCCGGTGGTCCGCGGCTCGGCGGAGGTGGCCTTGGCGGCGTCGATGGGCATGGGGGTGCTGCTCTCCTTCACCACGGTGTGAGACCCCGGCCCGACCGTCCGCACCGTCGGCCGCGCCGGGGTCGTTTCGGATCGGCGGGCCCGCGCTCCTGCGGCCGGTGCGCCGGGGTCCGACGCACCCACACTTCTAGAACGCGTTCTAGCCGATGGCAGTCATGTATAGCCGATGCGGGCCGCACCCGGAAGACCCCTGACGGTATGTCAGATGTCGGTGTCGCCGCGGCCCCGGCCACACCGCCCGGCCGCCCGGCCCGTGACATTTGTCAGCGCGCTTCCCGCACATTCGCACCTGCCGCGCGACCGGCCCCCTCCGTAATCTCAAGGACACGACCGGCGGCCCGGGGAACGGCACGGCGGAGCGCACGGCACGAGGCGAGGAACGACATGCGACTGAGACGACGACGGCAGGACGCCGGGGGCGAGGACCCTGACGGCGGAGCGCAGCGGCCCTCCTGCGGGCCGGCGCAACCCGCCGAACGGGAGGAGAAGGGCCCCGGCCGGTACGCCTTCCTGCCCTGGCTGCTGATGGGACTGGGCGCGTTCTCCAACACCATCCAGGGCAAGTCCGGCGACCCCTGGCTGGCCGGCGTCGGCCTCCTCGCCTTCAACTCCCTCTACGTCACCGTCGTCTTCTCCGCCTTCAACCCCCGCCGGCGCGACACCCGCTTCCCGCTCGGCGCCCTGGCCGCGCTGACCGCCGTCACCTTCGCCATCGCGCTGGGCTTCGGCGGCGAGTGGTTCCTGTTCTTCCCGCTGCTGTCGCTGGCCTCAGGCACGGTGCGCGCGCTGCGCGGCAAGGCGCTCGGGATCTGGCTGATCGTGCTCAGCGGCACGGCCGGGGTCCTCTCCGGCTGGTGGGACGACGACCCCTGGAACTCGGTCAGCATCGGCTACGGCACGTTCCTGTCCGGGATGGTGACGGCCACCGTCCTCAGCCTCTTCGACACCATCCACGAGCTGCGCGCCACCCGCCAGGAACTGGCCCGCAGCGCCGTGGAGAAGGAGCGGCTGCGGTTCTCCCGCGACCTGCACGACCTGCTGGGCCACACGCTGTCCGTCGTGGTGGTGAAGGCCGAGGCGGTCCGCCGGCTCGCGCCCCGCAACCTCGACGCGGCACTGGCCCAGGCCGCCGACATCGAAGCGGTGGGCCGGCAGGCGCTGACCGAGATCCGGGAGGCGGTCAGCGGCTACCGCGAGGGCAGCCTGGCGACCGAGCTGGACCGGGCCCGTTCGGCGATGGACGGCGCCGGCATCGAGCCGGTGGTGCGACACGCCGGGCCGCCGCTGCCGCCGCAGGCCGAGGCGCTGCTGGGCTGGGTGGTCCGCGAGGGCGTCACCAACGCCGTCCGGCACAGCGGCGCCACCCGCTGCGAGATCGAGGTGCACGTGGACGCCGACCGGGCACGGCTGACGATCACGGACGACGGCCACGGTCCCGTAAGCTCCGGTGCGTCCGACGCACCGCCCGGCACCGTGCCCGGACCGGTGGGCGGCACGGGCTTGAAGGGGCTGACCGAACGACTGGCCGCGGCGGGCGGCACACTGCGCAGCGGCCCCGACGGCCGGCGTGGATTCCGCGTCACCGCCGAACTTCCGGTGGGCGCGGCCGATCTGGCGGAGACGGAGGAGTGGGCCCGGTGATCAGGCTCCTGCTGGCCGAGGACCAGCGGATGATGATGGGCGCACTGGCGCTGCTGCTCGGTCTGGAGGACGACATGGAGGTGGTGGCCCAGGTCCCGGCCGGCGACGAGATCGTCGCGGCGGCCCTGGAGACCCGTCCGGACGTCGCGCTCCTGGACATCGAACTTCCCGGCCGCAGCGGCCTGGACGCCGCCGCCGACCTGCGTGACCAACTGCCGTCGTGCAAGGTGCTGATCGTGACGACGTTCGGGCGGCCGGGCTACCTGCGCCGCGCCATGGAGGCCGGGGCGTCCGGCTTCCTGGTGAAGGACGGGCCGGTGGAGGACCTGGCGGCGGCGATCCGCCGGGTGCTGGCCGGTGAACGGGTGATCGACCCCGGATTGGCCGCCGCGGCGCTGAGCGCCGGCCCCAACCCGCTGACCCCGCGCGAACGCGACGTGCTGACCGCCGCGGTGGACGGCGCGACGGTCGCCGACATCGCCGCCAAGCTGCACCTGTCGCAGGCCACCGTCCGCAACTACCTCTCGGCCGCCATCGGCAAGACCGGCACCCGCAACCGCATCGAGGCGGTGCGGGCGGCCCGCCGCAACGGCTGGCTGTAGCGGCGGGCCGCCGTGAACGGGGGCCCGCCGTGGACGAGGTCAGCCGTGGACGAGGTCCGTCCGGCGGCGCGGCAGGGCCAGCACCATCAGCGCGATGCTGACGGCCAGCACCACCGCGCCCACCAGGAAGGCCGTGCCGTAGCCGTCGGCCAGCGCCGCCCGGCCGTGCCCGGCGGCGACCTGGGAGGCCGCGACGGTGGAGAGCACCGACAGGCCCAGCGCGCCGCCCATCTGCCGCGAGGTGTTGATCAGGCCGGACACCAGGCCCTGGTCGGCCGGGTCGGCACCGGAGGTGGCGATGGCGGCGACCGGCGTCGCGGTCAGTCCGGCGCCCAGCGCCATCAGGACGCCGGGGCCGAGGATCGTCCCCAGGTAGGTGCCGTCCACCGTCAGCAGGCTCTGCCAGCCCATCCCGGCCAGCGAGACCACCGCGCCGCTGATCGCCAGCGTCTTGGCGCCGAGCCGGTTCATCAGCCGGGGCGCGAGCTTCGAGCCCAGCACGATGGACAGCGAGTGCGGGAGGAAGGACAGGCCGGCCTGGAGCGGCGTGTAGGACAGGACGTTCTGCATGTAGAGCGACAGGAAGTACCACATGGAGAACATCGCGGCGCCGGCCAGCACCATCGCGGCGTTGGCCGAGGAGACCGACCGCAGGCGGAACAGCGTCAGCGGCATCAGCGGGGCCTTGGTGCGCGCCTCCACGGCGACGAAGACCGCGAGCACCACCAGTCCGACGGCCAGCGGCAGCAGCGCGGACGGCGACCCCCAGCCGTGCGTCTCGGTCTGCACGATGCCGTACGCCACCAGCCCGAGCCCGCCGGTGACCAGCAGCGCGCCGGGCACGTCCAGCCGCCGGGCGGCGCCCTGCCGGCTCTCGGCGAGCCACAGGGCGGCTCCGGTCAGCACCAGCGCACCCACCGGCACGTTGATCAGCAACACCCAGCGCCACGACAGGTATTCGGTGAGCACCCCGCCGACCAGGCCGCCCACCGCGCCGCCGCCCGCGCCCACCGCCGTCCAGGTCGCGATGGCCCGGGTGCGGGCCGGCCCGGCCGGGAACGACGTGGTCAAGATGGTGAGGGTGGCCGGGGAGAGCACCGCGGCGCCCACACCCTGGATGGTGCGGGCGGCGATCAGTTGCCAGGGCTGCTGGGCGAGCCCGCCGGCGGCGCTCGCGACGGTGAACAGCGCCAGCCCGATGACGAAGATCCGCTTGCGGCCGAAGATGTCCGCGGCGCGGCCGCCGAGCAGCATGAAGCCGGCGAAGGTGATCACGTAGGCGTTGACGATCCACTGCAGGCCCAGTTCGGACAGGCCCAGTCCGGAGCGCATGGCGGGCAGCGCCACGTTCACGACGGAGACGTCCAGCACGACCAGGAACTGTCCGGCGCAGACCAGCAGCATCACCAGCCAGGCCGGCGCGGCCGTCCGGCGCGCGGACGCGGACAGCGTGGAGGGGGTGGCTATCGGGGGCATGCGGACCATGCTCGCATCGGACGCGCGCCCCCCGCATCGGGATATCGGTGCATCCAGCAACCGCTCGGGTCCTAGGACGAAGGACGTAGGACGGGGCGGGGCGCGGGGGTGGACCGTAAGGGGTGGGGGCGGGGGTCCCCTAGGGGTCACGCGGGCCCCCGGGGAACCAACTACCCGCGGGGTGCGGAGAGTTAACGCGGGCCCCGCCCCTCACTTCCGCAGCAGCGTCACCACCGCCGCGCCGCCCAGGCCGATGTTGTGGGCGAGGCCGACGCGGGCACCGGGGACCTGGCGCTCACCGGCCGTGCCGCGGAGCTGCCAGACCAGCTCGGCCGCCTGGGCCAGGCCGGTGGCCCCGAGCGGGTGCCCCTTGGAGATCAGGCCGCCCGACGGGTTGACCACCCAGCGCCCGCGGTACGTCGTGGCGCCCTCGGCGATCAGCTTGCCCGACTCCCCCACCGGGCACATGCCCAGCGCCTCGTAGGTCAACAACTCGTTGATCGAGAAGCAGTCGTGCAGTTCGATCACGTCGACGTCCTCGATGCCCAGGCCGCTCGCCTCGTAGACCTGGTGGGCCGCGGCCCGGCTCATCGGTGCGCCGACGACGTCGATGCAGGAGCCGGCGGCGAAGCTCTCCTCGGTGTCCGTGGTCATGGCCTGTCCGGCGATCTCCACGGCGCGGTCCGCCAGGCCGTGCTCGCGCACGAAGCGTGCGGAGACCACCACCGCCGCGGCGGCCCCGTCGGACGTCGGCGAGCACTGGAGCTTGGTCAGCGGACGGTGCACGGTGCGGGCGGCGAGGACCTCCTCGACCGTGTACACGTCCCGGAACTGGGCGTACGGATTGTGCGCGGAGTGCCGGTGGTTCTTGGCGCCGACCAGGGCGAGCTGCTCGGCGGTGGTGCCGTACCGCGCCATGTGCTCGCGGGCCGCGTTGCCGAAGATCTGGGCGGTGGGCGGGGTCATCTCGAAGCCGTGCGCCGCGGCCATCACCCCGTAGTGGCGGGCGACCGGCGAGGACGCGAAGTCGCCGCCGTCCGCGCCGGCGCCCAGTGCGCCGCGCTTCATCTTCTCGAAGCCCAGCGCCAGGACGCAGTCGTTGAGGCCCGACGCGACGAACTGGCGGGCCATCATCAGCGCGGTGGAGCCGGTGGCGCAGTTGTTGTTGACGTTGTAGACGGGGGCGCCGGTGAGGCCCAGTTCGTAGACGGCGCGCTGGCCGGCCGTGGACGCCTGGTAGCAGTAGCCGACCGGCACCTGCTCGACGGCGTCGTAGCCGATGCCGGCGTCGGCGAGGGCCGCGGCGCCCGCCTCCTTCGCCATGTCCCAGTACTGCCAGTCGCGGGTCTCCGGCTTTTCGAACCGGGTCATCCCGACGCCGATGATGTACGCCGTGCCGGCCATGCGGATCCTCCTGGGGCCAGGTGACGGGCGGATGCGGAGCGGGGTGGGAACGGGGGGACTGCGGGGGAACGGGGGTCAGACGAGGGGGCGGGGTTCCGGGTCGCGGGGCAGGCCGAGGAGCCGCTCCGCGACGACGTTCAACTGCACCTGGGTGGTGCCGCCGGCGATGGTCAGGCAGCGCGACATCAAAAAGCCGTGCAGGGCCCGCTCCCCGGGGCCCTCGCGGACCGCGCCGGCCGGGCCCAGCAGTTCCAGGGCCAGGTCGGCGAGCTTCTGTTGGTGCGCGGTCTGCACCAGCTTGCGGATGCTGGCGCCGGCGCCGGGTTCCTGGCCCGACACCTGCTGGAGCGTGGTGCGCAGGCCGATGCAGCCGAGCGCGTGCGCCTCGGCGAGCAGCGTGCCGACCCGGGCGCGGACCGCGCCGTCCAGTTCGGCGGAACGGCCCAGCAGGGCTTCCAGGCCGGTGTCGAAGGTCATCTGGTCGGCCATGTGGACGCGTTCGTTGCCGAGGGTGGTGCGGGCCACCCGCCAGCCGTCGTCGACCGTGCCGACCACCGCGTCCGCCGGGAGCAGCACGTCGTCGAGGTAGACCTCGTTGAAGAGCGCGTCGCCGGTGATCTCCTTCAGCGGGCGGACGTCGACACCCGGAGTCGACATGTCGATGACGAAGAAGGTCAGGCCGCGGTGCTTGGGCGCGTCCGGGTCGGTGCGGGCCAGCAGGATGCCGCGGTCGGCCGTGCGGGCCGCGGACGTCCACACCTTCTGGCCGTTGATCCGCCAGCCGCCGTCCGCGGTCCGCTCGGCGCGGGTGCGCAGCGACGCCAGGTCCGAACCGGCCTCCGGTTCGGAGAACAGTTGGCACCAGGACAGGTCGCCGCGGAGGGTCGGCGGCAGGTACTGCTCCTGTTGGGCGGTCGTGCCGTGGGTGAGGAGCGCCGGTACCACCCAGGTGGCGATGCCCAGTTCGGCGGTCCGGACGCCGGCGGCGGCCATCTCCTGCTGGATGGCGAGCTGTTCGACGGGGCCAGCACCCAGCCCGTAGGGGGCGGGCAGGTGGGGCGCGGCGTAGCCGGTGGGGGCCAGTGCGCGGCGGGCGGCGGCCGGGTCCAGGCCGCGTGCGGCGTCGACGACGGTGCGCGCCCGGTCCCGGAACTCGGCTGCTTCGGCGGGGAGTTCCAGTCGGAGTTCGCGGCGGGCGCCGGCCGCGGCGTGCCGGGCGGCGCGCAGCCGGTGGGCGTCGCCGCCGCCGAGCAGTTGGCGGGCGGTGAGGGCGCGGCGCAGGTGGAGGTGGGCGTCGTGCTCCCAGGTGAACCCGATGCCGCCGAGGATCTGGATGCAGTCCTTGGCGCAGTCGGCGGCGGCGTCCAGGGCGGTGGCGGTGGCCAGCGCGGCGACCAGCCCGCGCACCTCGGGCGGTGCGTCGACGGCCCGGGCCGCGTCCCAGACCAGGGCGCGGGCCTGTTCGCAGCGCACGAGCATCGCGGCGCAGAGGTGCTTGACGCCCTGGAACTGGCCGATCGGGCGGCCGAACTGTTCGCGGACCGCGGCGTGCGCGGCGGCGGTGTGCAGCGCCCAGGCGGCGGTGCCGCAGCCCTCCGCGGCGAGGAGCACCCCGGCGAGGTCGCGGACCAGGGCGCCGTCGACGGCCAGGCGCCGGTCGGCGGGGACGGTCGCGCCGTCCGCGCGGACCTCGGCGGTCGGCCGGGTCGGATCGGCGCTCTCCTGGACGCGGACGGTGAGCGCGGCGGCGTCCACCGCCAGCCACACCGTCCCGGTGGCCGCTTCCGCGGCGAGCACGATCAGGTCGGCGTCGCCGCCGGCCAGGACGGGCGGGGCGGTGCCGTCGAGGAGGTAGCCGTCGGCGCCCTCCACGGCGCTGAGCGAACCGCTGCCGAGGGCGACGGCGGCGATCCGTTCGCCCGCGGCCAGCGCCCGGACCAGCGCGCGGGGGGCGCCGCCGCGGTGCAGCAGGGCGGCGGCGAGGGCGGTGGGCAGATAGGGGCCGGGGAGGGCGGCCCGGCCGAACTCCTCCAGTACGACGGCGAGGTCGAGCAGGTCGCCGTCGCCCCCGCCGGCGGTCTCCGGCAGGTGGAGGCCGAGCAGTCCCTGCTCGGCGAGCCCGTCCCAGTGGGCGGGGCGACCGGTCCGGGTGGCCGGGGCGTCGAGCAGTTTGCGCACGTCTTCGGGCGGTACGGCGCGCGCGGCCCAGCCACCCGCCGCCTCCGCGAGGTCACGATGGTCCTGCGTGATTCCGATGCCCATGGCGGGCAGAGTAGAACACGTTCCAATCTGACGGAAGGTCAGGAGCGGTGGGAAACGGTCACCCGCCGGCGGGAAACGATCGGCCCCGCGCCGGAAACGGCCCGGTGAATTCCACCTGGGCGGGCGTTCGCCATTCCGGCCGCCGATCCGCCGGCCGTTTATCGACCGGCCTTTCCGCGCGCATTCCGGACGGTTCGCCGCCGCGGCACGGGGCAGCGGGCGCCCCGCCCCGGGTTCCACGGGAACGGAATCGACGAATTCCCGGATGTCGGGAACGGCCGTCCGGTAACCGGAAGGCGCACGGCGCGGGGGGAGAGAGAAACCGAAGAAGTGGACGACGGACGACGGCGGGGCCGGGGCGAACGGCGGGGAGGAGAGGGGCGACCCCCGTTCCGCTCCCGCACGCCCCGTACGGCACGATCCATAGCGCACGCCCCGTACACCCCGCGGGCCCGTCCGGCCCGCGCCCCGCCCGGACCCGACCGCCGCCGCAGCCCGGCCGCACCCACCAGGAGGAAGCCCATGACCGCCCCCACGGCCCCGACCCCGCTCCGGCCGGAGATCCTCGCCGCGTTCGAGGCGGCGAAGGGCTTCATGCCGGTGGACGAGGGGCTCGCCCTGTACGCGGCGGCCGGCGAGGCGGCCGCGCTCGGGCTGCCACTGGTGGAGATCGGCACGTACTGCGGCCGCTCCACGCTGCTGCTCGCCGAGGCGGCCCGCGCCGCCGGGGTGATGGCCGTCACCGTGGACCACCACCGGGGCAGCGAGGAGCAGCAGCCCGGCTGGGAGTACCACGACCCGGAGGTCGTCGATCCGGTCGTCGGCCGGATGGACACCCTGCCGACCTTCCGCCGCACCCTGCACGCCGCGGGCCTGGAGGACCGGGTGATCGCCCTGGTGGGCCGCTCGCCGCAGGCCGCGGCGGTCTGGCAGGCACCGGCCGGCCTGGTCTTCATCGACGGCGGACACACCGACGAGCACGCCACCGCCGACTACGAGGGCTGGGCCCCGCACGTCGCGGACGGCGGACTGCTGGTGGTCCACGACGTCTTCCCGGACCCGGCGGACGGCGGCCAGGCCCCGTACCGGATCTACTGCCGGGCCCTCGCGTCCGGCGCGTTCACCGAGGTCGACGCGCACCGATCGCTGCGCGTCCTGCGGCGCACCGGGACCGGAATCTGAGCAGGCTACGATCGCGCAGGTGTCGAACGGCAGTACTTTCCCCCCGCCCCGCCGCTCGCGCGGCATCCTCCTGCTCCTGGTGGCCGTGGTGATGGCCGTCGGTGTCGGCGGCTGGCTGGTGTGGCGGTCGCCGGGCGGCGGCCCCTCCCCCGCCGGCACCACCGCGTCCGGTTCGCCGTCCGACCGCGACGACGCCCCCAGGCACGGCACGGGCAGCCCGGCACCCACCGACGGCGCGCACCGCCTCCAGGGCAGGACCGTGCTCCTCGACCCCGGTCACAACCCGCACAACCGCGACCACACGGCACAGATCGCCCGGCTCGTGAACATCGGCAACGAGCGCAAGGAGTGCGACACCACCGGCACCGCCACCAACGGGGGCTACGCCGAGGCGGAGTTCACCCTGGACGTCGTCCGGCGGGCCCGGGCGCTGCTCCAGGCGGAGGGCGCCAAGGTCGTGCTCACCCAGGACGGCGACCGACCGTACGGACCGTGCGTGGACGAGCGGGCCGCGGCGGGGAACACGGTGCACGCCGATGCCGCGCTCTCGGTCCACGCCGACGGGTCGGACCCCGGCAACCGCGGCTTCCACGTGATCCTGCCGGCGCCGGTCAGCGCCGGGGCGGCCGACACGTCGGCCATCGTCGGGCCGTCGCGGCAGCTGGGCGAGCGCCTGGCCGACCGTTTCGCGGCAGCGACCGGAAGCGCCCGCTCCAATTACCTCGGCCACGGCACCGGGCTGGACGTCCGCTCCGATCTCGGCGGACTGAACCTCTCCACGGTGCCGAAGGTGTTCATCGAGTGCGGCAATATGCGCGACCCGAAGGACGCCGCGCAATTGACCGACGCACAGTGGCGGGAAAAGGCGGCGCGCGGGATCACGGAGGGCATTACGGACTTCTTGGCACGGTGAACGGACTTTCGGACCCGCCGAACGGACTTCCGATCACGGGCCGCACCGTTACCTGGAGCGGCCCACAGGATTCGACGATAGGTTCCCTTTACGATGGGGGCCCATCGCCGTGCCTCGCACCGCGCGCCAGCGACACCGTCGACGCCCGCACGAAGTCGACCAGGAACACGAAACCGACAAAGGACCTTTACGTGAACATCCGCTCCCTCAGTCGAGGCGACGGCGTGGTGATCGGAGCAGCGGTGCTGCTGTTGATCGCCTCGTTCCTCAACCTCTCCTCGTACGGCAGCGCAAACGCCTGGCAATCGCTGGCGCTGCTGATGAGCGTCTACCTGGCCGGCGTCATCGCGGCCGCGCTGATCGTCACGGCGCGGGCGCTGCCGCAGCCGCGCAAGGTCGCCGGACTGGAGCTCGGGCAGTTCGGCGTGGCGCTGTCCGTGTTCGCCGCCTGGACCGCGTTCTGGGCGATCCTCGGCAGCGGCGGTGCGGGCGTGGGCCTGATCATCGGTCTGATCGCCGCGCTGGCACAGGCCGGCGCCGCGGTGGCCACCCCGCTCGTCCCGGCGCTGAAGGTCGCCCTGGTCGGCGAGCCGCGCCCGCAGGTCGCCCACCCGTACGGCACCGCCGGCGGCGGCACCCAGGGCTACGGCTACCCGGGCGCGCAGCAGCAGGGCGGCTACGGCTACCCCGGCGGCCAGCAGCAGCCCGGCGGTGCGCAGCAGCCCGGCCAGGGCTACGGCGGCCAGCCTGCGCCGGCGGCGGACTCCGGTACCACGGCCGGCGGGGCGGCGGGGGCCACCGCCGCGGCCGGCGGCCCGGCGGACTTCTCGCCGTTCTGGTTCGCGGTGCCGGTGGCCCGCCCGCTGTACGGCGAGGAGGGTTCGCCGGCGCCGATCGCCGAACTCGCGCCCGGCACCTGGTACCTCGCGGTGGAGCAGCGCGGCGCCGCGCTGATCGCGCAGACCCAGGACGGTCGGCGCGGCATCCTCCAGGACACCACCGGCATCCAGCGCGGCTGACACCGCCGCCTGACGCGGTCCCGTCGCGGCCTGCCCGGCCGGTCCGGCCCCTCGCCCTCCCGGGCGGGGGGCCGTTGCCATGTCCGCGACGGCGCCGTACAGTGCGCGGACCAGCGACCTGACGATCAATCAACACCGGACGGCAACCGGTCGTCGACGGAGGGGCGGAGCCATGCGACTCGGTCTGGCACTCGGCTACTGGGGCCGCGGCCCCGACCCCCGGCACCTCGAACTCGCCCGCGAGGCCGAGCGGCTGGGCTACGACTCGGTATGGACCGCGGAAGCCTGGGGCTCCGACGCGTTCACCGCACTCACCTGGATCGCGGCACACACCTCCCGGATCAAACTGGGCACCGGCATCGCCCAGATGGCCGCCCGCACCCCCACCGCCACCGCGATGCACGCCCTCACCCTCGACCACCTCTCCGGCGGCCGGATGCTGCTCGGCCTGGGACTGTCCGGCCCGCAGGTCGTCGAGGGCTGGTACGGCCGGCCGTTCCCCAAGAGCCCCCTGACAGCCACCCGGGAGTACGTGGCCACCATCCGCCAAGTCCTGGCCCGCGAAGGCCCGGTGACCGTCGACGGCCGCTTCCACCCACTGCCCTACCAGGGGCCGGACGGCACCGGCCTCGGCAAGCCGCTGAAGCCCATCACCCACCCCCTACGGGCCGACCTGCCCGTCCTGTTGGGCGCGGAAGGCCCCCGCAACGTCGCCCAGACCACCCGCATCGCGGACGGCTGGCTCCCGCTGTACTGGTCGCCCACCCGCCCCGAGGTCTACCGCGAACCGCTCGCCGACGCCCCCGACGGCTTCCTGATCGCCCCCATGACACGCGCCGTGGTCTGCGACGACGTGGCCGAAGGACTGCTGCCGGTCAAAGCGATGCTCGGCTTCTACATCGGGGGGATGGGCCACGCCGCGAAGAACTTCCACGCCGACCTGATGGCACGGATGGGATTCGAGGAAGAGGCCCGACGAGTACAGCGCCTCTTCCTCGAAGGCCGAAAAGAAGAGGCCGTACTGGCCGTCCCGGACGCCTTCGCCGACGAGATCTCCCTGGTCGGCCCCCGCGAACGGATCGCCGAACGCCTGGAGTTGTGGCGCGCCGGACCAGTCACCGACCTGCTGGTGACAGCCCCCGACCCGGCAACGCTACGCGTCTTGGCCGACCTCAACACCTAGGCGCTGCGCTGGGCTTGGGCGTACGTTGTCGGCTTTCCCGCCGCGCGGGATGCCGTTTTGCGCCTGCCGGCGTCCGCTGCGCGGGGCTTCTTCCCACCTGGTCGGCCGTCCCGCCGTGGGGGTTTTCGCCGTTGCGCCTGCGGCGCGTTGCCGCTGCGCGGGGCTTTGACGTACGTGGTCGGCTGTCCCGCCGTGGGGGTTGCTGTTTGCGCCTGCGGCGCGGGCGTTGTCCGCTGCGCGGGGCTGTTGGGTGCGGTGACGGGCCTGCGGGGGTGGTGTGCAGGACTGCTGCGCTTTACGTCCTGCACACCACCCCCTCCGGCCCGCCACCTCCCGTTGAGGGTGGGTGGAAAGACGGGTGGGTGCGGGGCTCGGTGCGGGGCGGGTGCGGGCGATTGGAGCAGGGGCCAGGGCGTGCATTGTTGGACCAGGTGAGCGGCGGGGGGAAATCCCCGAGCCTTGTGGCGGTCCCGGGCAGTAGCGTGCGGCCATGAGCCGCAACGAACCGCACGCGCGTCCGGGCGTCGTTCTCCGGGGCGCCTTCGACCACGCCCAGTACTGCGCGGAACTCCTCGCCGAGGGCGAGCGGTTCCGCGCCGTGCTGCGCGGCGCGGACCTGACCGCGAAGGTGCCGAGCTGTCCCGACTGGACGCTGGCCGACCTCGCCCGCCACCTCGGGGAGGCACACCGCTGGGCCGGGGCGTTGGTCACCAGCCGAGCCACCGGCCCGATCGACGAGGCCGCCATCCCCGGGGTCGCCGGGCCCGACGACGACACCCCCCAGGCGCTCGACGCCTGGCTGGCCGAGGGCACCGAACGCACCGCGGCAGCGCTGCGCGAGGCCGGCCCGGACACCGCCGTCTGGTCCTGGTCGACCGATCACCGGGCCGGATTCTGGGCCCGCCGGATGGTCTACGAGACGGTGGTCCACCGCGCCGACGCCGCCCTCGCCACGGGCGCCGACTACGAGGTCCGGCCGGAGTTCGCCGCCGACGCCGTCGAGGAGTGGCTCCAACTGTGCGCGCTGCCGGTGATGGCCGAACGGTGGGCGGCGCGCGCCGACGGGCTGTTCGGCCCCGGTCGCACCCTCCACCTGCACGCCACCGACGCCCCGCCCGCCCTGCACGCCGAGTGGATCCTGGACCTGACCGGCGACCGCCTCACGCACCGCCGCGCCCACGAGAAGGCCACGACCGCCCTCCGGGCCCCGCTCACCGACCTCCTGCTGGCCCTCTACGGCCGCCGCTCCCCCACCGAGGCCCGCATCGAACTACTGGGCGACCGCGCCCTCTTCGACCACTGGCTGACCTACGCCTCATTCGTCTGAAACGCTGCCCCTTTTTTCTTTTTCCACCCCCATACGGGAGGGGTCGGGGGTGCGGGTGGTGGGGTGTCCGGACGTAAAGCGCAGCAGTCCGGACACCCC